>CAZTPC010000008.1:0-390 GCA_964615565.1 uncultured Candidatus Saccharibacteria bacterium | reverse complement strand
GAGCCGTAGGATACACTTTTGTTAAACCGCACGGTAGTACGGCGATTGTTTGCCCTCCTGCCTGCAGAGTGGCACGGTGGGCAATGCTGTCTACGCCGTATGCTAATCCGCTAACCACAACGACACCAGCGTTAGAGAGATCTTTTGCTAACTGTGTTGTTGTCTGTTGACCATAGGCAGACACGCGGCGACTACCTACAATTGCGACTCGAGGTCGCCCCATAAGGTTCTCAAAATCACCCCTGTAGTACACCTCTCTTACTGGCTGCGGTAGTTCTGCTAACTGCCCTGCCACCCCTGTTTTAGTAACCGTAAGTACATTTGTTACCATAAGAACATTTTTGCCAAACCCTCAAAAAAGTAAAATAGTATTGACATTATGTAACAGAA
>CAZTPC010000007.1:41657-54415 GCA_964615565.1 uncultured Candidatus Saccharibacteria bacterium | reverse complement strand
AGGCTAATTAGATCTGGGTATAAAGAGTTCCAGGACAGGGACGCGGAGCTCACCACATTACATCTGTTATGGCTGGAGAAAGACTTATTCTTACCGGTTTTATGGGTGTGGGAAAATCTGCTGTCTCCCGCGATCTAGCATCACTTTTGGGCGTCAGTAGATACGACACTGACGACTGGATGGAAACCGAGTCTGGTTTAGATGTTCCTACACTTGTAAAAACCGATATGCCAAGGTTTAGACGGCTTGAGGCTGATACGTTACTGCATCTTCTTGGTCTTGAGCCTGCCGCCATATCAACCGGTGGCGGAATTGTGTCAACCGAGGTTGGCCGTGGTGTCTTGTTGGGCGCTGGCGTTCCGGTCATCTGGCTTCAGGCTCCATTTGAGACTTCTGTCGAGAGAGTTGCATATGACACTGGCCGGGAACGGCCTTTGTTTAATGATATTGATTCTGCTAGAGCCTTACATGCTGAGCGACAACCTTGGTACGCGGAAACTTGCCACTTCGCTGTTGATGCGACGCAGCCAGCAAAACTGATTGCTACAGATATCATAAGTCATTTATAGCGGCTGGACCCGAATGGGTGTGGCATACTTGTAGTAGTTGTGAGGGCAAAAAAAGTAAACAATGAGGTAATCCGTTTGCGTGCTACCGTGTATGGCTCGGCGCTGCTTTTTGGTGCGTCATTGCTGTTCGGCAGGCTAAGTTTTATTTCATTCTTTGCTGGTATTCCTCTTCTTATCTATATCGAACAAATGAATCGACTGAGCGCAAGGCAGATCCGCACAGACTTCTACTTGTACGGTGTAATAGTGTGCCTGTTTGCAAACTTTTTTCTTCTGGAAGCCTCGCCCAATAACTGGGTAGTAACTGTCCAAGGTTGGTTCGCTTTTGCAGCGCCTGTAATGGCATGGCTGATGATTAGTTTCTTTTGCGGTTTGGCTACTTTAGCACTCGGCGAGGTGCTTCGGAAGATCCCTACTACAGGCTGGCGCATTGGGCTACTGCCACTACTCTTTGCAGGTACGGAAGCATTTAGAAGCTATCTCTACGCCATTATGGCGTATGGCCCGCATGGTAGCTTGAGCCCAAACTTTAACTGGGGTTCAATTGCCGTTCCGGCATCTAGTACATTCTTGGTGTACATATCTAGATTCACGACGTTCTTTGGTATAACAGCCGTGGTTATAGTAATAAATATATGTGTCTACCGATTGATTCGCGAAAAGCAACTAAGATATGGGGCTGTATTGCTGGTTATTGGCTTTTTGTCCGGAATCGGTTGGCTAGGTATGCCCGAAGCTCCTACTAAGGTTGCGTCACTACGGATTGTTGCTAAGGGCATGACCGAGAACGAAAGCGTGGTCGACTGGTCTAAAAAAGATTGGCCACCTCAAGATACAGACCTGCTGGTCTTGCCTGAGTACTCTGGCCTTTTAGAAAACAAAGATTATCGCAAGATACTTGCTAGATTATCACCCACTGGGCTGGCGGTGACTACTGTGCAAGTAGGCAGGCCGCCTGCAGCCACCAACCAGCTAATATTTATAGACAGGAACGGCCAGATACTTTCCCGGCAGGATAAAACTTTCCTTATCCCGACTGGCGAGACATTGCCCTATAGTTTGCAGCTCGCCTTTAAGGCCATTCGCAAGCAGAAAGCCATAGTTGACTTCACCTACTACCAGCAGCTAGCAGCTGGCAATAGTCCCGAGAAGCCATTTGTATATAACGGTGTGTCGTATGGTGCGCTTGCCTGTAGTGGGGTTAGTGCTCTAACCGAGTACGGTCGTCTTTCAGACGAAGGTGCTGATATTCTGATCAACAGCGCTTCCCTATCTTTTCTGCAACCTGACAGCCGCTACCATGTCTATGCTAAAGCGATGGCACGGTACCAAGCAGTTAGTAACGGCAAAGTGTTTGTTCAGGCTAGTCGTAATGGCTACAGTTTTGTAATGTATTAGTGCCCAATAAAGAAAACAGCCAGAGTATGGCTGTTTTCTTGTTGGTTAAGAAGGTTGTTAGCTAACGGTGAATCGGTAGCTGTTATCTCCCCATTCGTGGCCCTTCTTTGATTCTGCGGCACACTTAGTGTAGGCGGAAGCGTAACTCATGACTGCTGAGTAACGTACTGTCCTAGACTTTGGTTCGTGCATCATCATAGTTGATAGTCGGTTCCATTTGATAGTACATGCCCAACCTGCTTTTTCACACTTAGAGTAGGATGGTCCTTTTAGGCCTGCACATACATCTTTGTTAGGTGTTGGGTTGGCTCGACAATCGCCACCACGGAGGATCTCACCATCCTTACAAGGGCCAGGCGCTGATGGTAATGTAGTGCTTGGGTTTACTCGGCATTCGCCACCGCGCTTGACCTGGCCAGCAGGACATGGGCCTGTCGTGGTGGTTGTTGTTGTAGTACCGCCACCAGTCGTGGTAGTTGTAGAGCCACCGCCTGATGAGCCACCTTTCTTAGTACCGCCTGATTTCTTGCGGGCTGCTGCAGCTGCTGCGTCTCGAGCGTCTTGTGCAGCTTTGTTGGCTGCGGCAAGTGCCTCTCGTTCCGCCTTACAGCGGTCACTCATGAATACATCAGTGTTGCTACAGTTAGTAGCGTATTTATTCCACTTATCCTGACATGCTTGGTCTAGTGAGCTTGCGTTTACAGTCTTGTTCCAGTCTGCCCAAGTAGTAGGACAAGTTGCTGCAACGTTACCGGCATCGATGTTTGTCTGGAGGTTCTTAGCCGGAACTGCACATCGCTCGGTTACAAAGTTTTCGAGGATAGAACAGTCGTATGGGTTTGCCTGTCCGGCAACCATGTAGTTTGGTGGAAAGGCATAAAATGCGACTGATGGCATTGTGTCATCAAGCTTCCAACCCCATGGACCGTTTACTTGCTGGTCGATCCAACCCTTGTCGGTAGAGTACATAGACTGAGTCTCGGTACCCATTCGGGTCATACGGTAAACAGGAACAGTTCCTGGGTGATGACCATCAGTCCATGCAAAGAAGTAAACGCCTTCATTGCTTAGGTTTTGTGCGCCACCGGCTTTGGCTTCTTTCTGACCTTTTTGAGCATCAGTAACGAACTCGTGCCATGTAGCACTACCATTGTTTACTCGGGTTACTGGGACTGCGCCGTCATAAGCGGTCATTGGGGCGCGGAAAGCTGCACCGAAGTATGTTCCCCAGCCTTGTTGAGCTAGTGACTCTGCTTCACCATTTGTACTGAGCACTGTATCATTGCTTGCCGCCGTCTGGTCGACATCACAGATTTGTACGCCGTTTTCTGGCTGACAGTTGTTAGTTGCTGCTTTTGCAAAGAAAAGCAAATAGGCACCGATAGCCGCCAAAACGACTACGGTAAATATCGCGAATTTCTTGCGACCCGAATTGTTAAAGAAGTCCTTTGCGGATTTCTTCTTTTGTATTGATCTTGTAGGCATATAATTACCCTTTTTATTTTTATGATGCTAAAGCTTAGTATTACACGACATTTTTAGCAATGCAACAAGAAAACTGAAGAATTACTGAAAGACCTTCTGTAACTATGCTCACACTATCCGATCAAAGGTATAATAGTTACGTGTTAGATCACCATATTCAACGAACCATAGTCTATGAACTAGCCTTCTCCGAAGGGGTGCGTTTTAGCGATCTAAAGCCTGACACGCTAGATAACAAGCTCTTTGATTATCATCTAAAGAAGACGATCAAAGCAGGATATGTAGTCAAAAGCCCAGGTGGTATATATGTGCTTACTCCTCTTGGCCGAAAGCTTGGGCTTAACGCGCTCAAGAACGGACAGGCGCTTATTGATCAGGCCTATTCTATTTTGATACTGGCTGTACGAAGAAAGAGTGATAAACAATGGTTGCTCTACCGTCGAAAGACGCATCCACTACTAGGAAGGGTTGGATTTATGCACGCTATCCCAACTGCTGGACAGTCGGTGATCGAAACGGCGCAGCAGACGTGTCGCCTACTGACCGGTATACAGGCCAGTTTTGAAGTCTTAGGCAGTGGTATCTTTACCGTTTATGACGGTCAGAATTTAGAGAGTTATACCAATTTTACGTTCTTAGTTAGTAACGATGCAATTGGCGAGATTGAGCAGAACGACCCACTTACTGAGTTCTATTGGGCAGATGACCCCGACTTTACAGACGACGACATGCTGCCCAACATGAAGACACTTGGCAACTTACATAAGGCTAACAAAACCTTTTTTGTAGAAAAAACCTTTACTTCCTAGCGAGCCATTACGAAGTTTGTTGTGGCGTGTAGGCCTGCAGACACAGCAGGTAGTCCAGCGGATTCTAGGTGAACTACCCCCGGTGAGTACTCGTGGGCAAAGTGGCGAATCGTAGGTATTACACCAAGCTGTTCGGTTAGATTCACAGCCTTGACCTGTTGCTGCAACGCACGTTCTCGTACAAGATGCATGACATCGAAGTTTGACAATCCAGTCCCTTCGTACGAGATTTGATCGGCAATTGGATACGCAGATAAGCCAACCCCTACTCTGCCTTCTAGGCGGGCAAGTTTAATGGTGAGTTCTCGTACCTCATCCTCGGTCATACCAGCAGGAGTAATGAGTCTACCGGCGATACCTGCTGCTTGCTCAAGTCTAGTAACGTTTCGATCGAGCACATCAATACCGGTTGGTCGTTGCTCTGGATCATCGCTAGTTAAATCTTCTAGCCAGACTGGTTTGTAGCCCCTGGCATCATGTTTGTCGGGCATCTCGCCTATAGTTTCTTCCGGGAACAGACCTTGCCCGGCTGAGCCGATCAGCATATTTGATAACGCATCAGTAGCTGCACGGTGTGCTTTTAGATCAGTGACAGGCAACCTTTTTAGAAAGGTTGCTGCTCGGAGCAAGGCTTTGTATTCTGACTCTCTTCCAACAGTGCCGGGCTCTAGGCTGCGGCGTCTGGCGATCTCCTCTTCGGTTATTGCTCTTGGGGTTACGAAGTGCTCGTAACCTTCAAACATTGATACTGGGAACATGACGACTTTGTGATAATTACTCATGCCCTCCAGTCTGGGGCTGGAGTGAGATTAAAGCAGTGAATAGATTTTCACTAACTTACGGTATTAGGCTCGGTGATAGGGGTGGCCTGCGGCAATGGTGCTTGCCCGATAGAGCGTTTCGGCCAAGATTACCATGGCCAGATCGTGCGGGAAGGTTAACTCTGACAGACTGAGCTTTTTATGCGCAGCTTGGATGACCTCATCTTGTAATCCGTCTGGTCCGCCAATAATAAAGCATAGTTCTTTGCCGTTTTGCGCGCTTTGTTCAAGAAAATCGGCTAGTTTTGGGCTGGATAGCTGCGGGCCATCAATGACCATGGCAATTATTGTCGCCTGTCCTGCGGTAGTTAGTATATTTGCGGCAGTATTTTGTTTGTCCGCCAAGTGGCTTATTCGCAACTGATGAAAATGCCCGAGCCGTTTGGTGTATTCCGACCAGCCCTCTTTGGCATAAGCTAACTTAGGTTCGCCGATAGTTATGATATGTAACTTCATAGACCCAACATCGATTTTAAAGAGTCTTTTTCGGCAGTAGTTGGCCATGGGTTAAACGTACACCCCTGCAGACTGATGGATTGTTGCTGCATGACTGGCGCTGCTTGCCCGGCTCCGCCACAGAAACGATGGTTGAACCCAAACCAATGCCCTGACTCATGGTTGATAACCATTGAGCGGTAGTCGTCCAGGCTGCCATCCTGCGCGTTCCAGGCGTCGCTTGCGCCAACCCAGCGGTCATGGTTGATAATGACATTGGGTTTGACCGTGCAGCTCCAGAGGCTATCGCAGATGGCTCCGAAGCTAGACATATCGTTCGCTGCTGATAGCCAGGCTATCATGTTACAGCCGCTTGTTCCCTGGCTGAAGCTAACTTTCCCATCGAGCGACCAGCCGCGTGAGTCATTAAGGACGCTGAGGATTTTTGCGGCAAAATTTGGAAGTTCATCCTCATTAACATTCTTGCCTCGTACGCAAAAGGTGTACTGTTTGATTGCTTTTGGTGCTGCAGTGATGCCGACGACTAACTTAGTTTGCCTAGTTAACGCGTTCACTGTATCTGTTGTCAGTTGAGTCTTGTTTTGTATCCGGATCCCAAGTCCCATACCGAGATCAGTCAGATATGCCGCTACCCTATCTTTGTTTAGGCTGATAGTAGTGCCTGTGATGTCGTACCAAGTTAGAATATCGTGTTGGCTTGGTGATTTTGTTGAACCATCGTAGGCGTAGCTGAGTGTGACTTGTCGCTTAGCATTAAGTTCTTTTATGGTCGCTTCTATATCCTTGTTACTAATCTTTGGTGCAACTTTCTCGGTAGGTACGGTAATTGTTCCGCCGGTTATCCCTTGGTATAGTTTTACTGTTATATCTTCAGTGGTCACTGCTTGACCTTCTTTACTAGGCACTAGCTTGGCCTCGTTGCCCGAGATATCAATAGCTGCATCCCTACTCTCTAGAGTAAAGTCCTTCGATAGTTGCTCGACAACTTTCTTCTTCTTATCTATGTTGTAATCTACAGCTAGGCTGTATTGCTTACGACCGAATAGTCCTACTACTGACAACAGTGGTTTTTTAAGCCCAACTTGTCGTTTGGTCTCTGGCCAGTTCTCGAGTGCGCCAAGGTCATTGGTAGACATCTTCTTAGTGACAGTCCCAGCTTTGAAGGTTACTTCTTTCGGCACTAGATCGAGTCGCTCCACTGCCCGGTAGGTTTTATTGCCGACTGGTACGAGATCGATATAGCTATTTGGGAACATTCGCTGTCGATAAGCGAGCGACACGATTATGTTGCTGAGTATGAAAATACTAATCACCACACTGCCTCCAACAAGAAGGCGTTTACGCGTAACGTTACGACGGACATGCTGGATTACTTTGGCATGGAGTGGGTTCTTAACTCGGAGCATTACGTTCTAGTATAGCCTTGTTTAGCGGAAAGTAGCCACCGGCAGTTCGTCCCAGCTGGTGGTGTAACGCGGGCTACGAATCTTGTGTTTGGGCTGCCAGGTGCCTCCTAGCTTTTCGGCAGCATATTGCACTGTGCCACGACCATACTTCCGGTTCAAATTATCAATAGATAGCATGCGGTCTTGTGACTTTTGGTGGCTGTCTACATCTACGGTGCCAAGTAAGTCTGTTTGCAAGAATTTATCTGATACAAAGTCCTGTAGCCATACGCCAGCCCGGTGATATGAGTGTTGTGGTTTAAAAACTGATGAGGCTTGAGCGACTAATTGTTGGATAAGTTGCCCGCTGTCGGAAGTTGGTACATCGAACACTAGCTCCCTACTCCAACTTTGAAAGCCAGGCTTGTGTCGATTCGTTGTCAGGAAAAATCCTGCCCTTTTGGTTAGCTGCCCAGAGGCTCTCAGTTTAAACGCGGCTTGTGTGGCAAAGTTGGCAATGGCGGCCTCAAGCACATGGAATTGATTGGTGTCTTCGCCGAATGTTCGAGTACGGGCTATAGTCTTAGGCTTGGTATCCAATTGGACGAACTCAAAACATGTTTCACCGTTTAGCTCGCGAACCATCTGCTCGCCGCGGACACCCATGAGTTGCCGAGCACGCTTAGTATTGAGCTTTGCTAGGTCAGCTGCAGTAGACAGACCTTCGCCCCGTAATCGCGGGCCAAGACGGCGCCCTACTCCCCAAACACTCTCAATTGGGGTCACTGACAGATACGTCAGGTTTTGTTCGAGTGAGCCGGTCATATCAACTATGCCCTGTTGCTCGGGGTGCTTCTTGGCAAAGTCGCTGGCAAGCTTTGCGAGAGTTTTGCTATGCGCCAGGCCAATAGAAACTGGTATGCCCACTTCGCTCCATACTCGGTCGCGGAGATTTTCGGCAACGCCTTGATAATCCTCTGTAACTAATTGAGACAACTCTAGGAATGCCTCATCGATGCTATAAATTTCGGTCCGTGGCGTGAGTTCGGTCAGAATATGGATGATTCGTTTTGAGACGTCGCCGTACAGCTCGAAGTTGGCCGAGAACTGCGTAACGGCATGTTGTTTGAATAGATCACGGAACTTGAATGCAGGGGCACCCATAGGCACACCAAGAGCTTTGACTTCGTTACTACGCGCCACAGCACAGCCGTCATTACTACTCAGGACTACTACTGGTTTGCCTTCTAAGTCTGGGCGAAAGATTCGCTCGCAACTGACAAAGAAGTTATTGCAATCCACTAGGGCATACGTTGTCTGGCTCATCTGTCTTTGCCCCGAAAGACATGAATAACATGGGTTACGACGCCCCATGGGGTAATGTTTTCTGGAAGTAGACCTGCCTTAGAGATGATAAAACCGTCGGTATCCCACCATATGACCAGATCTTTCTGCTTGGCCTCAAGACTACGATCGACAACCACAATGTCGTTAGCTTCGATACCGTAATCCTTGCCGGTCGTGCCGGCGACACGTAAGTAGTACGTGCTCGAGGGGTGACGAATAAGTAGCTTGGTAAGATCCAAGCTATTCAAACGGATGTCAGTAGCAGCGTTGGGAAAACCCGTATGCTCCGACACGCCATGGTCGCGCAACTCCTCCGGTTCCATGGTCGTATTATACCTTTATAGTCAGGTATTCTGGCGCCAGAATCGAAGCACCTCCGCAGCCTGAGTGTGATATTTCATCACGCTCCGTGTGAGGACAGTGCCGAGATACTGACGTCTGGAATATCTAACGGTTATGGGGTGTATTTTACGCCAGGATTGGCGCCGACTGCTGCGATCCAGGTTTGACCTGGGTTGAGTTTAAGGACTGCTCCGGAGCTATCCTTAAATACGATCTGCGATTTACTGCTAGATTTGCTCCAGGTGCCAATGGTGACTCCCCCATCTTGGAAGATGTATGATGTGCCGCTACCGATGGTGTTGTAACCGCTATGGCCGACGCTGTCGATAATCTTGTACTGCATGATATTGGCTATTACAACCTTTGGTGCAATTTGGGCGCCGGTTTTCTCATCGGTATGTGGCTTGCCCTGCATAGAACGTTTGTAGGTGTTGCTGGCAGCATCGTAGTCGTAGTGCGGGTTGTAGTAGTAGCCTGAGATTGTTAGGTCGATAGACTTTGCGGTAGGAGTGGCTAGCTTGCTTTCAGTCTTTCGTGTAAATCCATCAAAGGTGCTAGACGTGAACCCCTTCTCTGCTTCGAGCGCATCAAGTTTGGCACTGGAGGTGTAGAGATTATGTGGTGCATAACGGCTGTTTACCCGTTGGTAAGCCTTGGCATTGGCAAACTGATCCAGATCCTTAACTTTGTCGGCCTTGACTTTGGCAAGACCGTCGTTGCTGCCACCGGCGTGTGCAATGGGTGCATCAAAACCTTGGAGCCAGTCGAGATAGTATGGTCGAACACTGCGAACCGGACCAATATAATCTGGTTGTGTATCTTGGAAAAGGGCTAGAAACCGAGTTATCCCGCCTTCGGCGATTGCCTCAAAGACAACCCCTGCGCTAGTTAACCCGGATTGTGGTCGGGCTTCGGGGCTATTCTCGATCATTACTCCCGTAACTGTTCGTTTGTTGAGCGCAGGGTCAACCTGGAGGCCTGTTAGCGTGCTAGGTACGGTGGTGGGCTTGGGTTCTTCTTTCTTTGGCTCAACTTTTTTGACCACGGGTTTTGGAGCTGGTGGAGGGTCTTTATGTAGAGCCAGTACGAGCCCAGTCGTAATGCCAGCAATCACAAAAACTAGAACAATGACAAAAATAATCTTCTGTTTTTTGCTTAAATCTTGAAACCAATCAACCAGTTTTCTGAATGGGTTTGTTTTTTTACTTTTCTTTGGTCGTAGAGATCCTACGGTTTTAGAGTCATCAGCTCCCTTTTCTTCGGGGCTGACTATTTTTTCATCAGACATGCGTTTATTGTAGCAAACTGCTTATGCTAACGGTACCACAGCAAGTGTCTAAAGTAGTTCGAGAGTACTAACGATGCGCGCTAGACTCTTTTCTTTGCCAAGTGTTTCGAGGCTTTCAAAAAGCGATGGCGAGAATGGCGCACCAGTGATAGCAATTCGAATCAAGCTAAAAAGAACCGCAGGTTTGGTGTCAAGCTCCTGAAGGAGTGCGTTAAGACGTGTGTCGATATCTGCCAGGCTAAAGTCTGATTGGCTAAGGCTATCGTGTGCGGCTTGCAACACGGCTTTCTTTTCACTGTCATCAAGCTTCTTGAGTGGTTTGTTCTTTTGATCTTGCAGTAGTTCTTTCACTGCGGAAGTATCTGGCTCCTCAAAAAAGAAGGCACTGAGCGTAGAAAGGTCGGTCAATAGTTTGAGTCGCTCTTGGACTAGACCTAGGACGGTTAACTTATACTCCTGGTCTGCATCTTTGGCGCTGGTTGGCCAGAAGTTGGTAACTCGTTCGTTTAGCTCCTCGAGGGTGAGATTACGAATGTGCGCCCCATTGAGCCATAATAGTCGTTTTTCATCAAAGGCCGCTCCGCCCTTGCTGATTCGCTCTAGGCTAAACTTTTCGGTAAGTTCTTGTACGCTAAATACTTCTTGCTCTGTACCGTCGTTCCAGCCGAGGGTAGCAAGGAAATTTAGAAACGCTTCAGGCAAATATCCTTCTTTTAGGTAATCAAGGGCATCCTTGGCTCCATCTCGTTTGCTGAGCTTCTTGTTGCCGTCAGGGCCCATGATGTACGGCAAAGTGGCAAAGACTGGGAGTGGAATGTCGAGCGCTTCATACATGTTGAGGTACTTCGGCATGCTAGCGATGAATTCTTGGGAGCGGATCACATGGGTAATATCCATCACGTGGTCGTCGATGATATTGCAGAAATTGTAGGTTGGGTAGCCATCGGACTTAATAAGCACCAGGTCGTCTACCGAATCTTCCCCGGCAGACATATCGCCCATAACTACGTCGTGCCACTTGTATGCTTTTGGCGTGCTTTTAAGACGTAGCGGCATTGTGCCATCCCAGACTGGCGGGTTTTCTGGACGGTGATTGCGGAACAAGAATGGTCGCTTAGCTTTTTGTGCCTCTTCACGGAAAGACTGGACTTCTTCCGGTGTGTACGGGTCTGCATAGGCTAGCCCGGCATCGGCAAGCTTCTGTCCCCATTCACGGTAAATCTCAAGTCGTTGGCTTTGGGCATATGGACTGTGCGGGCCTCCGACATCGGGGCCTTCATCCCAGTCAATTCCGACCGCCATGAGTGTCTTAAAGATGTGCTCTTGTGAGCCTTCAACTTCGCGTTCTTGGTCGGTATCATCCATACGTAGTAGGAATTGACCGCCATGTTGACGGGCAAAAAGCCAGTCGAATAGTGCATTACGAACACCGCCGACATGCATAAAACCGGTTGGACTGACTGCAAAACGAGTACGAACTTTCATTGACGCAAGTATACGCTAACAGAGGCCAACTTACTAGTCTTTCGCCCTAAAACAATGAGCTAGCAACATGGATAAGTTGGTCACGAGACAGTTGGGAGTCACCCTGAATGTTGTACCAGATGCCGTTCTTTACCCAGGTGAGGTTTGCATTGCCATAGAAGTAGCCGGTTTGATCGAGCATACTGACTGGCTCGAATGGCTTATCTTTTAAGAATTTACTGCGCAAAGAGTAGTCATCATTGTACGCAACAGCTTGCGTAACAGTGTAGGCGCGGCTGTCGCTGTTAGAGCGGAAGTCTATGGTTACTTTTCCGGAGTCGTACTGCACGGGTCCGCTGACTCTAAATCCGCTTGGTCGATATGAAGGTATCGATGCGGTGAATCCGATTGTTGAAGAGGCACGTTTAAGCGCTAGACTTGGTGCGCTCTGATATGCAAAGAATGCAACTACAATTACTAGACTAGCAGCACCTAACGCTAATCGTGCAGCTCGTCGACCTTTCTTGTGAACCGGGTGTTTTTTGGCCGAGTGGCTGGTCGATTGCTGGATAGCAGTTTCGAACAAATCACGGTGCTGTTCGCGTAATGTAGCTGGCTTGGCAACATGTGGCACTGGTGGAGTATCGCTAATGTCATAGCTAGGTCGAGCTTGGGTAGTTTTTGGAGCTGGCGCAGCGGCTACTGGGATATGGGCAGTCCGCTTGGTTACTGCAGTATTATGGGCAAAACGACTGATTTGACTGCTCCTACTATACTGGTGCACGCGGCTATCACGCACCTTGCTCACGCCACCCTGAATAGTAATGGTTTTAGGTTGGGCGGTTAAGCCAGAAACAGCATGAGTCCTCGTAGTATGCGTGGGCTTTTTGACTGCATGGCGCATGAGTGTGGTTGAGCGTTCGGTTTGTCGCCTAGCAACCCTGACGGCTACTTTCTGTGGAGCCTCTTTAGGTGTCATTCGAGATTCGGTGACGGTAATTTTTTTTGCTTTAGGTGCGACTGGAGTCGGTTTAACAACACTTGGACTAACCACTTTCTGTGCATGATCCTTACTAGGCGCAACAATAGAAACGACATCTTGAGTGGTGTGTTTTTGAGACACCTCTATAGGTTTACCGGTGCTGGTATCGTATGTACGACCATTTATGGTAATGGTATTTGTTTTAGCCCTCATGTAAGCGTCTTTTTTCTTTTTCTCTCGCGTTATGCTTATGGCTTGAATTGTACCGGTTACTGCCCTTGCCTGCAAGTTGGTGTTATAATGTGCCACAGCCAAGCCAACACAAATATGGATTTCCTAGACCCAAAGAAAAAACAAGCTCATGCGAGGCGCTTATACCTCGGTTACTTCTTGATGGGCATCGCTTTACTGC
>CAZTPC010000007.1:0-41647 GCA_964615565.1 uncultured Candidatus Saccharibacteria bacterium | reverse complement strand
CTTTCCAACGGCTATGATGTAGACCGAAAAACTGGCGAAGTAATCCAAAATGGCCTGATTTTTACGAACTCAGCACCGGAGTCGACAAATATTTATCTGAACGGTAAGTCAAATGGTGAGACAGACAAACGATTAACAGTCCCAGAAGGTACGTATATCGTAGAGCTACAACGTACGGGCTATACGACATGGAAGAAGACCGTGCAGCTAGATGGCGGTAGTATAGAGCGATTGGTATATCCACGACTCTTCCCAAGTAAACTTACTACTGCGGTTTCAAAAACCTATGACGCTATCCCTGGTTTTTCAGCGCAAAGCCCAGATAGACGGTGGCTAGTGGTTGCGCAACCAGGACAGTTTAAGGCCTTTGATGTGTACGACACCGGCAAGCCAGAGCAAGCCCCTACTATTGCGACAATGCCCGAAGGTGTATTAACACAACCTGCGGAGGGTGTAGCGCAATCTCTAACTATGGTTGAGTGGTCGACCGATAACCGACATATACTTCTAAAACATAGCTTTGGTGACTCCTTCGAGTACATTGTTCTCGATCGCGCCACCCAAGAAAACAATAGTTACAATGTGACAAAGGTCACAGGGCTGAACCCAACGCTTGTTGCACTGCATGATAAAAAATTCGATCGATTGTATGTCTATGATGCTACAGCTAAGACGGTACAGACAGTAAATGTCGAGGAGAAAGTTACGACCCCACTTCTAACGGGAGTCACTAGCTTTAAGCCATACGGGTCCAAGCTGGTTGTTTACACCGCGGAAGACGAAGCGCAACCTGGCAAGACCATGCTACGGATACTTAATGATGGCAAAAACTATACAATGCGTACGTTTGGTACTCAGACCAACTTGTTGCTCGATCTTGCCGAGTACGATGGCCATATGTATGTAACAGCTGCTTCTGTTTCTGAAGGCCGATTATATATCTATAAAGATCCGCTTGCACGACTAGGTGGCGATTCTAAGACTGTATTGACGCCATTTGTACTGATTCGATTTAAGGATCCCGCTAAGTTGTCATTCTCGGCGAATACTCGCTTTGTAGCTGTGCAATCCGCCTCACGATTTGCGGTATACGACTTCGAAGAAGCACGACGGTACAGTTTTACGGTGCCTGGTGAGGTTGCCGCAGACCAGTTTGCGACTTGGATGGATGGACATCGATTGTCGCTAAATCAAGCAAGTACCGTGCAGGTTTTTGAGTTTGATGGAACCAATCAGACTAAGCTTGGTAGTGTTGTACCGAACACCTTGCCGTTCTTTGATCGTGACTACAAGCGGCTATATACGATGTCGCCAGTAGCTAACGATGCTGCAAAAGCAACCATAACTCGAACTAGTCTTAAACTAAAACAAAAGCCATAAGCTGGCTTAAAACCAGTTCTTAATACGTTCCCACAAGCTTGGGGCGTTGCTCGGGAGTATTGTTTCTTTGGCGTCGGCCGCCGTGGCTGTGCTGGCTACGTTTTTATCCGGGCTCGGGCTAATCTGCTCACCAACAACAATAAGTCGATGCAGGGTTGTTCCTGGTGGGTCACATGTAATAAGCGTAACGGTAGCTTTCTTGTCGTTGGCGTTTAGAACCCCAAGCTCGGTTGGGTCAACAATCTTCTTTTCATAGATCTTGTAGGCGTAACGTACGCCATCTTTTGTTATATAGAACGTATCATTTACTTCCATTCGGTTGAGTAGTACGAAAGCAAACTTATACTTACCTTTGTTGAGGATATTGTTACTAGAATGCCCAAAGATAACTGCGTTACCGAGTTGCCCGGGGTTAGGTGTGGTGGCATAGTGGACAACACCTCGTTCCAAAGCGTTCTGTACGGCATGTTCTTCTACCGATGGTTCATCGTAGACTACCGGTATCTCAACATTGATTTTTGGGATAATGATCTTTGGTTCGGTGCCAACTGTTGAGGTGCTGTCGATAATAATTGGGGTGCTACTGACATTGCGACTAGGTGTTATGAACGGTGCAATAAACCGGTCATTGAAAAATCCAAATAACAGGATTATCACGACCACTAAACCCATCCCTATCCCAAATAGCATCGATTGGAAATGCTGTTTGGCACGGAGTTTTGACTGAGCGGACAAGGAGGCTTTGTTGGTGAGTTGGTGTTTTACTTCGCTGACAGTGCGAGCGCCGATAGTGTGCTTTTTACGGGTACGAGGGGTGCTGCCGACATGGTGAACGGATGGAGCATTCGTGTCGGGCAGTCTCATACCGATTGCCGGATTGCCCTCTGTTTTTACTGGCTTAGTTTCTTCTTTCTGGCTTGGTTTCTCTTCTGGCTTGGCCTTTTGTTTGTCATGTTCGGCATAAAACTCTTGCCAGACCTCATGCTTCTCACTATCTGATAGGCCGACATAGTAACTGTGCCACGCTGTTTGGATCTCGGCCAGACTCTTACCAGACTGGCTTATTTTCTGCATGTAGGCCTGGTGTTTACTGAGTGGATGGTCGACTTGTTTTACTTCTTTGGCTTCATCTTTTGCGCTCGGTTCTTCGCCGTACAAGTTGCCAACTTTTTGTCGAATCAAATTAACAGCAGCATCGTCGCCGCCAGGATTGCCTGCATTGCCCTGTTTAGAATCGGTCATGGTTATAGCTATTAGTATACATTAGTGCCACCGTGAATGAGTGCGTAATATGCTATAATGGCCTCTGTTATTAGTATGTGCCGCCGGAGTGGCGGAATTGGTATACGCGTACGACTCAAAATCGTATGTCTTACGACTTGAGGGTTCGAGTCCCTCCTCCGGCACCATATATTCGTAACTAACTGTTCTTAATTAGTCTTGTCATTACCGGGTTTTGCTCTACATGTAGCTGCCAAAACTCAACCAGCTTCTGTTGTTTCTCGTATGCATGTACTGCCCGTGACTTACATCGTGCAATTTTTATAGCGATAGCAATCTGTTTTGGCGTTAGTCCATCTGCAAAGCGGCCCATGAACGCTTCAGGATCGATGCCCTGCATGTTCGGATATAGAGTGAGCATATTCTTGTCATCGCCAATAATTAGTAAGTTTGCACTGTCTTTTGGCTTGCGCAAGTTGTGAAGTAAACAAGCCAGTAAATATAGCTCTTGCCCTGGCCCGTCATAGACCCAGTCTTTGAACTCTGGTGCTTTGGCAATCATGGCTGCGGCAATGCCGTTGGCCTTGTTGGCGTCTTTGGGACGGAGACCAGAGATTGGTCTAGTGGCATAGTTTAGCACTGCTAGAATTGGATTAGGAATTGGTACTTCAACACCGTTGAACTCGAGAATCCATGTATCTAGTATGTCGAGATCTAGTGGCACTTCGAATGGGTAAACTGCCTTTACGAGAGTGTCTATCTTGCCGTCGTCACCGACAGTTACATATCTGTCTGCAAGGACACTCCTGCTGTCGTACAGTGCCTTGAACCGACTACCAGCCAGTATGTCCAGCTCAGACATGTCATGCATTGGAAAGAACGAAGTGACGAGCTCGCCGTTAATGGCTGCGTCGGCAACTGCCTGTGCATTGGCGACTACCTCTGGATCGTTACTAAGAACGAGTACATCAATATCTCGTAGGCTGCCATCAGGTCGGTACTGAGTTAAGAATGTCTTTTCATCGTCGGGCTTGGTATTGAGTATTAACCGCTTTTCGTCAAACTTCACTACAGTATCTGGGTGCATGAGCGCAATCGAGGCGACACCACCCATAACTTGCACATTGTCGGCTTGGATTTCTCCTAGTCGATGAAAGTAAGGGACGCTGAGTTCTACGGCGTTTTTCTCTACTGTGCTTTTCATTGCAATTAACTGTACAGGGATGTGTTTAATCTGCAAGCATGAGCGCCTAGGCAGTTTCGGAGATTGCAGTAGTTGCAGCCTGGAATGGCTTATCGGGATTCTGAATAAGCCAAACAGCAACATGGGCGGCAGTCCGCACGCGCCAGCTCTCTTCTAGATCCTCGGAAGTTTTAGTGGTGCTTACCTGCCCGTCGATGGCGACATATAGACCATCTAAATGCTTCACGACAATCTGTATAGGGTAGATGCTAGTAAAAAGGTGTAATGTGTCCACCAGTTGTAGCAGGCCCATACCAAAGGTGATGGGTTCAGTAAACTTGCAGCTTGTTGCCAACTTTTGAAGCTGGGCTACTGTCAGTACAAGGCATGTTCTCTTGCGATTGACCACCGGGTCGGGGTTGCTAGTAAAATAGTCGACGGCGTCCTTTGTAAGGATGAGTGCTCCTTGGTATTTCTGGGCAAGTTTTTCGAGCACAATTGCCGTCTCGCTGTTGCGTCCAAAATCTCCGGCTAACAGTACGCCGTCCGCCCAGGCACCAGCATCTAATAGCTCGGCCAATGACTTGCTCGCAAAACTACCGCTTGGCGTGCTTGGCGCAAACTCGGTGCTTAATACTGATCCTTGAAACTTACGGAACTGACTGTGTAAATGATCAGGGAGAATTACCCGCGACACGCCAATACCGGCCTTCTCGGACTCGTTGTATGCTTCTGCTGGAGCGGCAAATCCATGAGCATGGCCTCCGACTATCAGCAGCTTTCCAGCATGCAGCTTATTCTCTGGCCGGCTCCAAAGTAGATCAGGGAACAATGGGTCGCTACCCTGCTTGTGCCAGTAGTCGATGTTTGTCATAGCGCAGTACCAAAGCTTTGAACTTTATGTAGCTCTTGGCTTACAACTTGATCTGAATCATCAAGTACAAATTTACCTTTGAGTTTTTCGCCACGAAGTGCCCTACTAAGCCACTGTTGGTCGGCTGGCCACATGTCTTTATATGGTATCTCAGTTTTCTTAAACCACTGAGGTCGCATCTCTTCTGATTCTACTTCATTACCTTCCCATTCGGTCGCGAAGTAAATATGCAAGTTCATAAGTTTGCGAGTATCGTTGTGAATCTCGTCGTATAGCATCTCGCCAATCTTTTCGAACATGGTTGGAGTGACTCCAATCTCTTCCTGACATTCACGAACCAGTGCCTGTTCTATGGATTCGCCCGGCTCTAGTTTGCCGCCTACCCCATTCCATCTTCCTTCGCCAAAGCCACGCTTCTTTAAAGCGAGTAAGACTTCGTCGCCACGGATGAGATATAAAAGAGTTAGATCAAGCTGCTTCATAACTATTTACTGTTCAATGACGATAAAGTCACCCTCTGGCAGTGCGTGGATTGGAAGTGTGGTGTTGCCGTAGGCTGTAAGCTCTTTGAGTCCGGCATCCCAATCTACCGGGCCTCTTGGGTCTTCTGCACCGTAGGCTGATTTAAAATGTGGGAAAAACTTAATTGGCAGAATACCTAGGCCGTCACCGCAAAGTCGCCAGTCGCAGGTGAAGTAGTGTGTAGCAAGTGCATCTGAACTCGCCGAGTTAACACTAACAATTTTACCTTCCCAGACTTTAGGCACGCCACACTTCTCAAACCAATATTTTGATAAAGCATCATCTCCGCCCATGCAGTAAATAATATCCGCCCATTCACAGTCTTCTGCAAAAGTAGCTGGCATAGCCATTCTAAATTGCGGTGTCGTTCCACTCGGCATATCAGATTCAAAAGATTTTGAGTACTCTGGGAATTTTTCTTCCCATACTTCGCGGGGCTGGGCGAATAAGCAGACTAGAACTTTGGGATTCGTGGTGCCCGAGACTATTTCTAGGTGCCATTTTCTTTTCTTGTCTGGATAGTTTCGAACGCCACCAGATTGAATAATGTATTTCGTGGCCATTATATTTCCAATTCGATGCTGACGGGACAATGGTCTGAGCCCATGACATCGGGGTGAATGTGCGCAGCTTTGACATTGTCTTTGAGTGAGGCCGAGGCGAGCCAGTAGTCGATGCGCCAGCCAATGTTTCGGGCGCGGGCGTTGGCCCAGTGAGTCCACCAGCTATAAGCTTCTTTTTGTTCTGGGTGGAGTGTACGGAAGGTATCGAAGAATCCAGCCTCGACAAACTTGTCAAAGCCTTCTCGTTCTTCGTTAGTGAAGCCGTGCTTACCGACGTTTGGCTTAGGGTTAGATAGATCAATCTCTTGATGGGCAACATTGAGGTCGCCACAGAATAGCACCGGTTTTGTCTCTTCTAGTCTTTTGGCGTACGCCAAAAAGGCTGGGTCCCAGTGTTTATGGCGTAGTTCTAGACGAGACAAGTCACCTTTGCTGTTAGGCGTATAGGCAGTTAGTACCCAGAACTTTTCGAACTCAGCAGCAATAACTCGGCCTTCATCGTTAGGCTTGCCTTCTTTTCCGTTGTAGGTATCTTCGTTTAGCTCGTACTGATCGGCAATATCTTTAGGAAAGTTATTAATAACCTGGAGGGGCTTTACCTTACTAAAGATGGCTGTGCCGCTATAGCCTTTACGGGCAGCTGAGCACCAATATTCTTCGTAGCCAGGGAGGTCGATTTCGAACTGATCACGATTTGCCTTAGTCTCTTGCAGGCACAATACATCTGGGTTATGTTCTTCTAAAAACTTTTGGATAGCGCCCTTAGTTAGTACTGCACGAATTCCGTTTACGTTCCACGAATATAATTTCATAACTACCAGTATATCAACACCTGCTAACATAAGGTTATGCAGAATGCTCTCAAGTACGACTGGCAGCAAGACATTGAACCGTATCTGGACACCAGACAGGATGTGGTTGGTGGGTTCACTCCAGCCGAACGCGGTGTAATTACTTTGGCCGATGGTGCCAAAGTATTTATTAAGATGGCGACCGACGAAAACACCGCCAAATGGATTGGCAAAGAAATACGCACCTATCGAAAGCTGACTGAGGTTGGGTATGAGTATATGCCTCTACTCCTAGCGGTGCGAGATGATCAGAAGGCCTTTGCAATTGAATATCTTGAGGGAGCAAGCTTTGAGAACGATTGGGATAAAGATAAGCTTGAAGCTGTTGTCCGCGCCCAGACCGCACTGAAAGATATTACCGAGTCATTTGTCGGTGATCCAGATTATAAGTCGGGCGACGTAGTGGATACCGAGCCAAGATGGCCACAATTGCTAGAGGCGGATAACTTAGAACGAGTGAATCAAAAACTTAGCAAGCTTGGAGCGAGCTCGAGATTTACAAAAGAACAGATCGAAGATTTTGCACGCTTGCACATAGGCTGGAGCGTAAAAGAAGATACTCTAGTTCATGAAGATATTCGTGCTGATAACTTTGGGTATAATCCCGTGACCAAGCAAGGAAAGCTGGTCGACTGGAATTGGATATGTGTCGGAGATGCCAGCCTAGACACTACCCCACTATTTATCAATATGTATAAAGGTGATTTTAATGCCTACCAATATCATCCCGAAAAATATGACAAATTAATGATAATCTATCTGATAGGTTTTTGGCTGGCATCAGTACTGGGTGGCAACGAAGATTCGAGTGAACGTGAGCTGCGACTGCGAACTGCACAGGCAGAGAGTATCGACATTTGTGTTGAGCTGTTGAGCCGACAATAAACTGTAAGTATGGCGGAGGGAGAGGGATTTGAACCCTCGATAGGGTTGCCCCTATACCACCTTTCCAAGATGGCGCACTAGACCACTATGCGACCCCTCCGTGACGCTGAATGTCGAACCTGTTTATATTACTACATTGTCAACTTGCAGGCTACGCAAAAACAAGGGTAAAATTGAATTTACAATGGCTCTGATATCGTTAAAAGACGTTAGTAAAATCTACGGCTTCGGTGATGCTACGACAGTGGCACTCGACGAGGTTACTCTTGATGTTGAGGCTGGTGAGTTTGTGGCTATCATGGGCCCAAGTGGCTCTGGTAAATCTACCCTACTTAATATGATTGGCCTTCTGGACCGTCCGACGCATGGCGAATACATGCTCAGTAAACGTTCAGTTGCTAAGCTTCGGCCTAATCAGCGTGCTAAAACTCGGCGCGACCGGATTGGTTTTGTGTTCCAAGCATTTAACTTACTACCAAAGCTGAGTGTCATCGACAACGTTGCCCTTCCTCTCCTGTATAAAGGAGTCGCACCCGTTAAGCGACAAAAGCGCGCAGCAGCAGTTTTGGAACGTGTAGGTCTGACCGATAGACAATACTTTATGCCTAGTGCATTGAGCGGTGGACAGATCCAACGCGCCGCAATCGCTCGAGCACTCGTTAATGACCCGCAGATTATCATTGCCGATGAGCCAACCGGTAACCTTGACAGCACTTCGAGCTTGGTTGTGATGGAGCTATTGAGTGAGCTGCATCGAACTGGAAATACTATCCTGATGGTTACACATAACCCAGAACTTACGCGGTATGCAGAACGTGTGTTGTATATGCTTGATGGCGCCATTGTTGAAGACCAGGCTACGCCTTTAGGTGAAGTACCGCAGGTTGCTAGTGATGCACATAGGCTTTTCCCAGCTGATCCTGATGAAGTCGGTTTGGCTGGTATTTCGGCTATTATGGACACTTTGCCTGATAAAACTATTGGCGCACCCACAAAGAAGCGACGAGTTCGTAAGACAAAGTCTCGAAAAACCAAGATAGTTAGGAAAAAACGATAATGTTTAGCGGTAACTACAAACTAGCCTTTGCCAGGGTGCGCGCCTCTAAGTGGCGAAGCTCATTAACGATGTTTGGGATTATCGTTGGTATCGTTTCGGTGGTTACTACTGTTTCTTTGGGCGAAGGTATTAAACGACAGGTAGTTAGCCAGGTTGGTAAATCTAACTCTAATCTTGTGACAGTTCGGCCTGGCAAGTTTATCTCCAGGGATAAAGACGGCAATATTACCCATGTTGACCCCGCCCAGGCTTACGGTTTTGGCAGCGGCAGTCTAAGCGAACAAGATATTCAGGTTATCAACAAAGCTCCCGGCGTTGCCGACGTTGTCCCAATTAATCTACTAAATACTAGCCTTAAGACAGATTATTCAACATATGATGATGGGTTTGTTCTGGGCACCGATGCTATCCTGCCGGAGGTACTACAACACAAAGTAGCTTACGGTAATTACTTTGACAATGGTGACGAGAACCGTCAGCTAGCCGTCATAGGCAAGCGTGTCGCCGAGCAACTTTTCAACGAGAATATCCCTATTGGCCAAGCATTTACTATTCGCGGTCAGGAGTACATTGTGCGAGGCGTCTTTGACGAGTTTGGTAGTGCTACTCTCGGACAGGGCGTAGATCTTAACAAGGCAGTCTTTGTTCCTCGCCCGACACTTAAGAATATCGCAGGTGATGCTGCGCCATTAACACAGATTATTGTCCGGCCTAAAAAAGGCGTACAAGGTGACATGGTCAAGGTGCTTACTACCGCCTTAACTAAAGCACATGGTGGTCAGCAGGATTTCACAATTCTGCGACAAGATGAGAATGTCATGGTAGCGGGCGACATGCTAGAACTGCTTACTCGCTTTGTGGCGAGTATCGCAGCCATCTCGTTATTGGTTGGCGGTATCGGCATTATGAACATTATGCTGGCTTCAATTAGTGAGCGAACTCACGAGATTGGCATTCGTAAGGCAGTAGGTGCAACTAACCGCCAGATCCGCAATCAGTTTATGGCTGAAGCGGTAGTACTAGGGTTGGTTGGCGGCGTCTTGGGAATAATTTGTTCGTTTATCGTTAACTTTGTGATCCGGGTAACGACGAATTTCCACCCGGTTATTACCTGGCCAGTTGTTGTGGTTGCGGCTGGAGTGTCGCTTGCAGTTGGCATTATCTTCGGTACGATCCCGGCTGTTAAGGCAGCACGAAAAGATCCGATCGAAGCCTTACGCCAGTTAGTGTAGCTTACAATACCTCTTCGAGGTGACCTAGCATTGATGCAATGAAGCCAACTCGTTGTGCTTCACGCACTGTTCTGTCGAATTCTTGACCTTCCCCGCCAGCAACGTGGATCTTAGCTTTAACCTTACTTAGCCCATCATCGAACTCAAGACTAGAAGCAATTGGGCCAAAGTCGTCGCGTTCAAGATCTTCTTCAGCAGTGTGCTGATATCGAAGACCCACATTACCTATTTCGCGCCAGATGCGAACACCCGTTTCACCGAACTCATGATCGGCCATGCCATCAGGGTTTTCAGCAAGTACACTGTCTGGGATTTGGTCAACAATAATGCCGCGGATAGCCGCCAAGTTTCGTTGGATTCGGGGATCTTGATCAATTTTCATGAGGCGCTAATTATAGCACTTTTACTATAAAAAAGCAATACCATTAACGATGTTTAAGAGTCTATGTAAGAATGAGAGTAGCCAAGCCCAGGAATGCCATAAATCCAAGGATGTCCGTTGCGGTGGTAATGAAGATCGTAGCCGATGTCGCCGGATCTTTACCGAGCTTCTGCATAATCAATGGCACAATGGTTCCAAAGAAGCCGGCAACGAGGAGGTTGATAACCATAGCTAGGGCTAAAATGATGCCAATCTTGATGTCGCCGTTTAGTAGATATACAACTAGCGCCACAAGAACACCGTTGATAAGACCGTTGATAAGACTTGCCCCGAGCTCGTTTCGAAGTGTTTTGAATGCGGTGCGGAGTTCGATTTGCCTAAGTGCAATACCTCGAACAAGTACTGCTAGCGTCTGGGTGGCGGCGTTACCTCCCATCCCTGCAACGATAGGCATGTAGACTGCTAGTAAAACGTACTTACTAAGTACGGGTTCAAATCGACCAACAGTAAATGATGCAAGGAACGCAGTTGCCAGGTTGATGACGAGCCAACGATAACGGTTCCTGACTTTACTCTTGGCCGAGTCGGTGACACTTTCGGTCTGGACGATACCAGCAAAGTTGTACAAGCTACTTGCCTGCTCATCCTGGATAAGTTTGAGCATGTCGTCGGAGTATATGATACCAATCACTTCGTCTTTATCGTTCTGTACGGCTACTTTGCTGCGTGGATGTGCTCGGAATAAGTTAACGACGTCACGGTGTGACGCTGCATATGACACGGACGGGATACGACTAGTGTATTTGCCAATTAACTCACTCTTGGCAGCAAGCCCGAGACGATGGCCCGGTAAGAACCCGCTCAACTTCCCATCTTTCGTTACGAGGATAACTGGAGGGCGTCCGGTATGTTTCTCGTGGTTGGCAAAGCGTCTGGCTGTTGCTTCGATGTTGTCTCCGGCATCCATCTGGATGTAATCTAGGGTCATAAGGCCAGCAGCGGTCTCTGGGTCGAAAGCTAGCAGGGTTGACAATGAATCCTTTAGTTCGGCACTTAGGGTGCTAAGTACGCGGTCACGCTTGTTCTTGGTGATGACCTGCAACATATCAGTTGCTTCGTCTGGGCTCAAAGTCTGGAGTAGGCTAACTAGCTCTTCATCTGGAATTCTTTGTAGAATGTCACGTCGAACTGCTGGTGTTACGGACTGCAACATCTCTATTCGTTTATCTTGTTCGAGCTCCAAGAATAGTTTGGTACGCTTGTCTCTTCTGAATTGGATATCCGCTAATGCGAGCGGGTTAACGTTAAGGTTGAATGACGAGATGAGGGGGATGCTAGATAGCTTTTTGCGTAATTTCATTATAGGTATTCTAGCATTGAAAGCGCCTACTCGGGTACGCATAAGCAATAACAAATGCTAAGCTAGGCTGGTGGAAATTGCATTACTCGTCTTTTTAGTTTTAACTTCTTTCTTTGCCTACACCGCTATATCGGGAGCCCCATGGGTACCGGTTCGCGGGTTTGATGTCGAAGAACTACTGAATGACTCAGGCGTAAAAAAAGGCATAGTGTATCTAGAGCTAGGCAGCGGCGATGGCCGTTTACTGCGTGCTGCTGCAAAGCGCGGGGCAAAAGCAATCGGATATGAACTCAATCCGGTCTTGTGGGCTCTCAGTTGGGTTGCGTCAATTGGCAATAAAAATATAACCGTTCACTGTGGCGACTTTTGGCGGGTTAACCTTGGCGAAGCAGATGTTGTCATGGCATTCTTGGTGCCCCGCACTATGCCAAAATTGGGCTCAAAAGCAGCAAAGGAAATGAAGCCAACCGCCAGATTGGTGAGCTACATTTTTGATATTCCGGGTAAGAAGCCGCTTAAGCGCGGAAAGTCTTGGCTAGTTTATTCTTTTAAAAAACAAAAATAGTCTAGACGAAATGGTGGATAAAGGCGGTTATCGCCCCGGCAGTTGCAACAATTATGCCAATGCCAAACATACCTACCGCAACACCGATGGCGTACATCGCCATGTCTTCCAGGATGAGTGCCAATGAGATAATCACTGCCCCAAGTGATGGTAAAGTATCTAGGCCCGAAAATGGTGGCGCAACAAAAGCAGCTACTGCTAATAAAAGCATGACAAAGCCTGTTAGGCTACGTAATCCAATGCTATTAATGTACCCTGACTGTCTTGGCCGTGAGAACTTTTCGAACCACTTTATTCTACGGATCATAAACGGCAGACCTTTATGGAGTACTGAAGATCCAAGTTTAATTCGGGTGATGAACCATGGGAACCAAAGTTCTCTTCTTCCAAACATCATCTCAAGTGAGGCAATCATGACTACAGGCAGCAGTATTATATGTGTTATTCCTCCGGTGGGGATTGGTAGCGAGGGGATAAACATGAAAATCAAAAAGAGGATGGCAAAACTTTTTTCGCCAAAAGTAGACTGCAGATTGCCAATAGTCTTGACCTTTCCGCTCTTTAGTTTCGCATCTAATTTAGTACTAAACATAGGTATAGTCTAACAGTTACTGATATACTTGAGGAAAATTGACCAAAATAAAAAGGATATGTCGATGCGCATTTTTTATAACACAGCGAAGTCACCGCAGCTGCTTGAGCTGCCTAAGCCAGCAGATGGTTCTTGGTTGCATCTCGAAACTCCTACGGCGGAAGAACTAGATACGCTTGCTAAGCAATACAACCTAGACGTCGATCTGTTGGCTGATGGCGTGGATCCAAACGAAGCTCCACGTATCGAAAAAGATGGAACATCGGTATTTATTTACACAAGGTACTGCTTGCCTGAGGCAGAAAAGATGACCACCGCCCCACTTTTGATTGTGCATGCCAAGGGAGTTACCATCACGATTTGTCGCCAGCCTTTTACTCATCTGGAACAGATCATTGGTGGCCAGGCCAACATTGTAACCAGTAAGCGTGCACAGCTAACACTAGAGTTGCTGCAGATCATTAATGGCGGCTACAAACGCCGTATTTATAATGCTGGACGTCGTATTTTGCAGTCGAGATCACGCCTTGATCGCGAGCAGATTAGTAACAAAGACTTCATTAGTTTTATAGATATTGAAGAAGATCTCAATGACTTCCTACTAGTGCTGGAGCCAATGTCTGAAATTCTAATCGCACTACTTAGTGGTAAGTTTATGAAGCTTTACGAAGAAGATCGAGATCTTATTGAGGATCTTTCTCTTGGCAACCAAGAGCTTACCCGTCTTGCCCAGTCGAGATTATCAACTCTTCGTAATATTCGAGAAGCATACAGCACTATCATGGCTAATAGTTTGAATAAGGTCTTCAAACTAATGACCAGCATCACTATTCTCATGGGTATCTTTACGCTCATCACCGGTATTTACAGTATGAACATTTCCTTGCCTGCCGCGCACAACCCTAACGCATTTTGGATTATTCTAGGAATAACTGGTACAGCAATTGGCGCCGTTGCGGCCTACTTCAAGAAGAACAAATGGTTCTAGTTTAGCTGGCTTGAACGTGCCCCAATATGCTGAGGTATATCTAATGATATATCGGTGAACTTTCGTGGTGCGACAATGATCGCCGAAGTACCCTTACCTGGTTTTGTAGAGACACGTAGCTCAGCTCCAATGCGCGTTAGAATTACTTTGCAAACCTGTAGCCCTAAGCTAACTTTTTCTGGCTGATAGGTGCTCCCTTGTTGTTTAGCAAGTGGTCGAAATAGGAAGTCTAGCGTCTGTTTGTCTATCCCGGTGCCAGTGTCCGTCACACTAATTAGTATCCGGTCGCCTCGACGTTTGCCTCTGATCATGATGCGGCCTCCGGGCTTAGTAAAGGTAATAGCATTCTCTAGGAGTATGTTAGTTACTTTTTCGAAGTCTTTCGGATGTATCCTAAATGCTAGACCTGTATCGATAGCTGTCATTAACTCAATGTGATGTTCTTTTGCAACTGGCTGGTAGGCTTTCTCGGCTTGTTTCTGAACGGCAGCCGATACTGACAATAGGGGCGCAGATGAACTCATGTCACTCCCGTGATGGACAGCCAAAATTCCTTTACTAATCTTTGCAAGTGTAACTAGCCCATTAAAGTATCCTCTGGCCTGTGGAACACGTGAGAGCTCTTGCCCCTCTGTAGTCAACTTAATGTGTAGATCCTGGAGCTTGTTGCCGGTTTCGGCTATGAAGTCGCGGCGGATGTTAAAAAGATAGACTTTGAGTGAAGCCTCATTCTCTGTGGTTTGGCGTAGTGACCGGGCTTGGCCGAAGTGTCTATATCCAGCAGCAAGACATAGATAGGAGATAAGTATGCCAGGCACCTGGATGAGCGGAGACAGATGGCCTGCCGGCGAGTAGTTAAAAAACGCTAATATACAAATGCACGGTATGAATATTGACCATACTAGTATGGAGCGAAGCGGATTTGGCTTTTTACCGTACAAGATCTGATCTTTTGTGTCTGACCTTGTAGCCGAGTTAGGGTTGTCGGCGATAATTTGGTCGCTGACTTTTCTTAGTTCGGCAGCTTGCGATTGTATGCTCCCTGAGTAATCTGCTGCCGAAAGGCCGAGTGATGCAACTCGTTCAGTGGCTTCGGCAACGCTTGTCACTGCAACTGGAAGACTTGTAGTGGCCAGGCTCATAAAATCATCAAGTGCTTGGTGTACAAGGTCGTAACGGTTCATTACCTGCTCTAGTAAGCGGCTTTTCTGACGTTGCTCGACGGCAAGAAACGAAAATATACAGCCCGCTAATATTGGTACAAGCATACATGCATATAAGATGTAGTCGGCCACGCTATCAGGACGAAGCATTTGCAAGAGAAGTTCCACCATATGCTTTCATAATAGCATTTTGTAACCTCTGTACGCACTCAGATATTCTTCAGGTAGGTCACGGTATACTGGGTGTATGAAGATATTAGTCGTAGAAGATGAGATTAAACTCGGGAGGGCGATCAAAGCAGGTTTGGAGCAAGATGGCTATGCTGTTGACCTACTCCATACTGCCGATGATGGTTTAGCCTATGCTGAGACCGAGAATTACGATGTGATTATGCTCGACCGGATGCTACCTGGTGGCCAAGACGGCCTAGATATTTGTAAGAGCATCCGCAGCGCCGGTAACTCGACTCCTGTGCTAATGCTGACCGCCAAAGGTGAGCTAGAAGATCGTGTAACAGGACTAGACGAAGGTGCCGACGACTACTTAGTAAAACCATTTGAATTCGAAGAACTACTTGCCCGAGTACGTGCCCTCGTTCGTCGCCCAAAGCAAGCTGTTGGCTTGTCTATCAATCTTGGTCAACTGTCTATCGACACTGCAACTAAGCAGGTTGTAATCGCTGGGCAGCCAGTAAAGCTTAGTAAGAAAGAGTATGCTCTGCTCGAGTATCTAGCCCATCATCCAGATCAGGTAACCAGCAAGGATCAGCTTATTGAGCATGTTTGGGACTTTGATGCCGATATCTTACCTAACACCGTTGAAGTTTTTATTCGTAGTCTTCGCAAGAAGATCGACCAGCCAGATGGGCCTTCATTCATAGACACGGTTCGTGGCTTCGGATATCGGCTAAGGATTGACACCTAATGTTTAAATCGGCCGTCTTCAAACTAACGGCTTGGTATGTGGGCGCGCTCGTTCTGGTCTGCCTCATCTTTAGTATTCCAATCTATTCCGTTACTTCTGCGCGGTTGCGCAATGGCGCCGTTAGGCAGACTGAGTTTTTTCAGCAGTTACCGCCTCCTTACGAAGGGGATAGTTATGTGCAGCGGCTCATTAAGCTGCGTGATAAGCAGTTAGCCGATGACCGCCACGAGTTACTTCTCTCTCTAGTTTTGATCAACATAGGAATCGTCGGTATTGGCGCATACGCTAGCTACTTGTTTGCTCGACGTACCCTGGAACCAATCGAGAAAGCTCATGCTGCTCAGGTTCGTTTTACGGCCGACGCTAGTCACGAACTTCGGACGCCTCTAGCTATTATGCAAACAGAGATAGAGGTTGCCCTTCGTAGTAAGCAACTTAGCAGTAAGGGTGCTAAAGATGTACTGGCAAGTAACCTCGAGGAAGTGGCTCGTCTGCGGCAGCTTAGTGACCAGCTACTTAGTCTCACCCGTGCCGATGCAGAATCAATTAACCTCATAAAGCTTAATGCTGCTAAGCTGGTGCGTGACCAAGCCCAGGCACTAGGTAAGCGTTATAAGCAGAAGATCTCAGTGACTGCACCAAAAGAGGTATCAGTTATGGCCGACAAGTTACTCTTGCCACAGGTGCTCGGTATTATCGTTGAGAATGCAGTCACATATAGTGGTCTGGCCGATCCAAAGGTCGCAATCAACGTTTCTGCCACTGATTCTAGTGTGGAAATAGCCGTGCATAACCAAGGTGAAGTCATCTCTCGGAGGGATCTAGACCATATCTTTGATCGCTTCTACCGAGGCGCTCAGGCTACAACACACAACTCTAATGGGCATGGCCTTGGGTTGGCCTTGGCTAAGGATATTATTTCGCGTCATGACGGTGTACTGACAGCCCAGAGCTCTAAAAAGTCTGGCACCTCGTTTACTATCTCGTTGCCTAGCCTGTAATACAGATCTATACTCATCAAGATGAGAGTAATCAACAGAGACGTTGTAGGGACATTTATCTTTAGCTCTGATAATAAGATTTTGCTCGGCCAGAGTATCAAGGGCGGTGCATACGAAGGAAGTTGGTGTGTCCCTGGGGGCGGTATCGAACCTGGTGAGACTGCCTTACAAGCTGCTATCCGTGAAACCAAAGAAGAAGTAGGCGTCGATATTAGTAGCTTCGACATCCAGCTCGACAATTATCCATCGTTCGGCGAGACCGAGAAGAATCTCCGCGACACTGGCGAGCGAGTAATCGTGAAAATGAAGTTCCTAAACTATATCGTTACGGCCAACAAGAAGGCTGCCGATATCCCTGCTTCGGGGACTGACGACTTTGCCAGTGCTGTTTGGCATAATGTCACAGACTTGCCAAATCTTACTATTTCTCCCGCGATGGAAGAGCTACTTTTGCGACTAGGTTACATGTAAAAAAGAAGAAGGAGCTTTCTGCTCCTTCTTCTGCCACGGTTCTTTTCATGGCTACACCACAGTCATAAGTCTCTCAGGCTTAACGTGGGAGGGGTGAAACTTTTAGCAGTGTCCAGGTAAAACTGGATGAATCAAACTGCAGGCGGTAGTTTCGGTAGCCGTCACTCATGTCGAACAGCTGCACCATGCTCTGCCCTTTTTGTAGTAGGTAGTGCATGCCGGTTTCGACAAAAGTGATCTCTTCTGAGTCGATAGTAATTTGCTTTGGGAAGCTGCGTAGCTTGTTCTTGCCACGGAAGCTGATGGAGTTTACGGCGACTTCTTTGTTTACGTAAGTGTTTGTGTTTTGACTGTCTTGATAATGAGTTATTGACATATGATTGCTCCGAATCGATATAAATTTGTAAGAGATACCCGTTAGTTACCAGAGGTAGCTAGGGCCGAACGGCTTGATCCTAATACATTAGGGTTGGAGCTGTTTTAGTGTCTGAGATTTGCAACCGTCCGTGTGCAAAACTGTAGGCAACGCTAAAACTTTTATGTAAGGATTCGCAGTGACGCCTTGTTGCCAATGTAGCGGATATTCCAACTACGGCTAACTGGTGTGTATGCTTACCTGAGATTTCCACCGGAGTGGGATATGTAGCATATGGGTAGGAAGAACGGGATGATCAAAAATGGTAACCATCTGCGACCACTGTTGTTCAGCACCTATATTGCTAACGTTAAGTATGCGCCTGCGGGTGCGGGCTGACAAGTTTGTTTTTTACAACCATTCTGCCCTAGTCGTCGATGTGGATAGGATGCTCCTTGACCTTTTTTGGCCAGTGGAGTGAGACAAAAACTGCACCAAAAAGTAACACAGCAAGCACTGCTAGGCTGATAACGACAGGTACGTGTAGACCAAGTGGCGCGGCGATCATCTTGAAGCTAATCCAGGCAAGAATCCCAGATAAAGCCCAGCTCAGCGCCCAGAACCTATCTGCAACAGCTTCGTAGACAAAGTACAGAGCGCGGAGACCGAGCAGAGCAAAAACATTACTGGCATAGGCTATGAAGCGATCCGGACTTACCGCCAGTACAGCTGGAACACTATCGACGGCAAAGATTATGTCGGTAAACTCAATAAGTAAAATAACGGCGGCCATCAGGGTTAGCATCCGTTTGCCATCTTTCTTGACGGTGAGCTTATGCCCTACAAATTCGTGATGGATCGGGAGTACTTTAGTGAGCGCTTTCCAAAGACGCTTGTCGGTAATCTCGACCTCTTCTTCTAGGTCGTCTCCACCCCGAGCCTCTTGGAATGCTTTCCAGGCAGCACGCATTAGGATAAGACCAAATATAATACTGACCCACTCAAAACGCTTGAGTAGTTCAAGGCCGGCAATGATAAAGATGAGTCGGAAGATTATCGCCCCGGCAATACCGTAGTTGAGCATGCGACGCTCAAGCCGATGATCCACCTTGAAACTGGCGAAGATAAGACCAATAACAAACAGGTTGTCTAGGCTGAGAGCTTTTTCGATTGCCCAAGCAGCAAGATATTCACCAGCAGCTTGATGACCAATAAAAAAGAATACCGGTATGGCAAATGCTAGCGCGATGGAGATGTAGAACAAGGACCACTTCACCGCTTCAGGAAACTTGATAACGTGGTCGCGGCGAGTGTGGTGAACCTCAATGGCCGTATAACCGACTAGTGCAAGCACGACAAGCACATACATAAACCACGGCACATGGTAGCTGTGGACTTCGGTCGCGGCTTTAGCAAAAGGAACAAGAAAGGACTGCATTGAGATTATTGTAGATTATTTACTGGCTACCTGTCTATCGGCGGCAGTTGGGTTTTTGTTATTAAGGCCCCGAGGCCATAGCCTCTGACTGCGTACAATACGGATCTCCATGGCATACATAACGATTGTCGCCTGCAAGTAAATCCAGAAAAGGATTCCAAGCACCAAAGCAAACGTGCCATACAACGGGCTGAGGGTATGGAGTTGGTTGGCAACCAGATAGCCGCCAAAACTTTGCACGGCAATGATCGCTAGACTAGTAAAGGCGGCGCTAATCTTTAGATCGTGGTTGGTGACTTCGCTGGATGGAAGATTAATTCTGTAGACAAAGTAAAAGGTTGGGATAAGAATCGACCAACCGACAACTAGTGAAAGACCTTTGAATAAGATCGACCTGCCCAGACCAGCTGCATAGGCAGAGATTATCGCGGCCAGAGAAAGCCCTAAGCCCCCGAGTGCCGTCGTTCCCAGACTCAGCAAGATACTTTTTGGAAAGCCAGGTTGTTTTGCCTTTGGGACCTTCCAGACGTGCGCCAATGCTTTTCGGAAAGCATCTGCCCCGCCCCGTGCACCGTAGAAAGTGACAACCAGGCCAATAATCAACGCTGCGCCAGATTTGCTGGAACTATGTATGTTCCGCGACAATTGATCACCAATGACCGGGAAGTAGGTGTTAACGCTGCGCATAATCTTTGCCTCAAGTGCTTGGTCGCCAAGCGACAAAATTCCTACTATTGAAGTAGCAACCAGAAGTAACGGGAAGAGAGATAGAAACCCGTAATAAGTAATGAGTGCCGCCTGGTAGCCCGCATCATCCTCACCATACTTCTTGATGATAGCGATAGGCAGACCCAATACGCTCTTGTCTCTCTGTAGTTTGTCTATACGAGCTACGATGTCGTCAATTAGTTTCATTTCTATAAGGTAGTATACCTTAGCCTAATTTTGGTAATAATACAGATGTGAAATAGCATACATAAGCTTGTTTCGTGAGTACATTTTTTGGTACAATGGTAGACATAATCACTTTAGGAGGGTAGTTGCGTCTGGGATTCCCCCTGGGCGGCTAAAAACAAAGAAACTATGCATTATCTGATATTGCTGGCTATTGCATTAGTTACTCTCCTGCTCTGCGCAGGAATCCTTCTGGTCTCCAAAAAACGAAAATTGGCCAAACCGCTGGTAGTCGGCCTAATACTAATCCTACTTACCCAAGGAGGGGCATTACTCTGGCAGTTCGGACATAACGACGGGGGCTCAAAATCCGACGAGACTATTGCCGAGGACGCCAAGAAGTCGACGCCTAAGGTTGCTGCTACAGCAGACCTGCCAGCGTATGAAGTCCTGAATCTAAAGAACCCTGACGCAATGAATACTAGGGTAACAATCTATACACTAGAGAAGAACGAGCAAAAGCTAATTAACCTGAACCGTAAGCTCAAAGAAAAATATGAGGTTACGTCAACGGCAGCCGATCCGCATGTGCTCTTTATAGATTATTTTGACGATAAGACAGTTGCAAACTCCTATGCATCGCTCATAAGCGATAGTAAGACTACTACCGCACAGAAGCGCAAACTACTTAGTCACTATATTGCCGCAAGTTCGCCGTCGTTCAAAACTCCAGAGAACATCCTATTCCTTGGTGGTCAGTCCCAGATCATTAAGCAACTTGGCTCTTCGAAGGAGCAGAAGTGAGAAGACTCAATCTTCGACGTCTAGTTCCACAAAAGACACTCCATCGTGTCTGGGTTGCTACTCTTGCATTATTGCTATTATCAAGCTCGGTGCTCCCCGTTGTGCTAAATATTGGCCATGCCAATGCATTGACTAATTTTGTGCAAAGCGATTGGAGCGGCGGTGTCGGTACTGATGTGTACGCAAACCAGTATTCCTCGGCACAAAACGTCAACCCGGGTGTGGCAGGGATTACTATTGGTAGCGACAGTCAGCAAGCCTGGTGTAATACGGCTAACTGCGACAGTAGTTGGGGGCTCCGCAGAAAACTTTTGATTGTGAACAATGACCCGCAGCGTACTGATTTTCAGGTTAGATTCTCGGTTGATCCTCAAGAACAAATGGCTTCAGACTTTCGTGATTTACGGTTTACCAATGAAGCTGGGGACCAGGATATCCCTTACTACATTCTCAGTAAGTCCGATAATATCACCGCAGAAGTTGTAGTTAAGGTGCCGACCTTAGAGGAAGGCGATAACAATATCTATATGTACTATGGCAACACTAGCGCTTCGTCTCTTTCAAGCGCTAACGACACTATGGACTTTAGTGATCATTTTGCCGACTATGCCGGAGACGTAGCGAATACCCCATACTGGAGTACTTGTGGAGGCGCCACGTTTGGCAGCGATGGCGTAGCATATTTGCCGCAAGGGTGCGGGTTAAATACAAGAGACGGATACGACCATCAAGATAATAGTACAGACCGTGTATCTGAGTATGAAATTAGCAAAGACCTTTCCGGGGTAACAGACTGTAGCGGATATACCGGTGCGAACTACGAAAAGTTGACCAATGATATCACGCAGGGAGACCCAGACTCATTCTTTACAGGTAATAATGTTCTTCAGAGTAGCGGTTGTGCACAGAAACGATGGGCGATTAGTCAGATTGGTATTACTCACCAGTTCGGTTACAGAACTGTAGAATATAACCAAAATTCATGGCAGTCATTTGAAAGTAACCAGTTTTATCGTTTCCGTTTAGTTAACCGTGCCGCTGGCGGTGTTTCCTTTTATTACAGCTTAGACGGTGGAAATAGTTATATAGAATACCCATCCTTCCCTAATAATAATCTTCAGCAAACTACCAAGTTCTTATTTACAACCGACCAGCTACCTGAGCAAGTTAGGAATGTGTATACGTACAAGACCGGGAATTACTATGTCTTGCCGCAAGTCTACGAACACTATGGTGGGCGAACTGGTTACATTACTTCCCCAGTTATAGATATGGGTGAGAGTCCGTACTTTGGAAAAGTATTAATGGCTATCCAAGATACCGAGAATGGCGGTAACGCTGTTGTACGGATTCAGACTTCTGATGATTCGGACATGGGGAGTGAGCAAGCCCTAAAGTACTGCAAATATATTAATAGCGATATAGATATTTCGAATTCGGATTGCGTGGCTGCCGGACAGAGATACCTGAGGTACCAGATCATCTTGATAGACAGTGGTACGCACAACGTTGGGGTGAGTTCTATAACACTGGAGCACGATAATGATAGCGTGGCACCAGGTGCGCCGGGCAGCCTTGTCGCTAAAGAGTCACAAAATGGCAGGACAATAGCCGATAACAGTTGGATACGCGGAGGCTTGTCGCCCTACTTTAGCTGGAGCGCTTCACAGGACGACCCTGATGGGTCTGGCATTGCCGGCTATTGCATGTATCTGGGGACAGACTCTAATGCCGATACTTCAACTGCGGGACTAATTGTTGGTCCAAGCGCACTTAACGCCAGTGGTATTTGCGAACAGGCTGTATCTGGCACGAATTTTAATACGGCCGGAAATCTAATTAACACCTCAAGCCTCGCTAACGGCATGACCTACTACTTTAGGGTAAGGGCATTTGACCGTACCGGTAATCTCTCTGATATTACGCAGACACGATTCCGCTATGATAGTAGTAATCCTGAGTCCCAAACGCTACTAACTGTTCCATCTGCGGTGAATTCGCCAGTATTCAAAGTTAGTTGGGTCGGTGGATTGGGAAATGATCCGTTTATTGATACAGGATCAGGTATTGCAGGCCTTAAATACTGTGTAACTTCTATTGTAGCTGGGCTATCGGGTTGTGGAACTAGCGATTCAAATTGGTTCGGGCCAAATCATGGTTCGGGCTCGATTTCGGATACTAGTGATGTATTTCCGATGTCCGCAAATGAGCTAACTACATCTCCGCTAGATGCAGCCCGCTTGGATGACGTGATAGTCGGATATAATGCAATTGCTATCGCAGTAGTCGATAATGCTGGCAACTTCGGGGTTATGGGTAACAACGCCCCGATTATTTTCCAGTACAGCCACGTGGCTAGTAGTGAGCCTTCAAACTTGCAGGTCTCCCCTGCCTCTAACACAGCAAACAACTTCTCATTTACTTGGGGCGTGCCGGCGACGCTATATGGCGACCGTACAGAAGCTGAGTTTTGCTGGACAGTTAATACGCCAATCGCAAGTGAAGGTACTAACTGTAACTGGACCGGCAGGAATATATACTCCCTAGCAGCCGGCCCTTATGCTACCCAGCAAGGAGTGAATACCCTATATATTGCAACAAAGGACGTAACTGGTAACTTTGATAACACTAAATACGCCAGCATTAACTTTACAACCAGTACTATTGCGCCAGGCGTGCCGCATGATCTAGACGTCTCAGATGTCTCAATCCGTTCGACAAGTACTTGGAAATTGGCTTTGAGTTGGACGGCGCCCGATCAAGTTGCCGCTGGGGTGGATCACTATAAAGTTCTCCGCTCTACTGATGACAGCAATTATGTTGAGGTGGGTTCAACCAGTGGTTCGAATACGAGCTTTATCGACGCAGGGCTTAATCAAGAGACATACTTTTACAAGATTTCAGCTTGCGATGATGCAGATAGTTGTGGCATCCCTAGCGCTAGCGCAAGTAGACGACCGACTGGGCGTTACACTGAACCGGCTAAGCTCACTGCAGATACTGACCAGCCAAAGATCATTGATATTACTACACGGAAGGCTACGGTTAAGTGGTACACCGACCGCGAAAGTGACTCGCGCGTGGCACTTGGGAAATCATCTGGCAAGTACTTTGGTGAAGAGATCGGTAATTCAACTCAGACAGCAAATCATTACATTAATCTCACAAATCTAGAGCCAGGGACGACCTATTATTTTGTATCTAAGTGGACTGATGGTGATGGTAATACTGGACAATCTGTCGAGCATACGTTTACTACTCTCCCTGCGCCAGCGATCAGCGAGGTACAAGTATCGCAGTTATCAATCTCGAGTGCGTTGGTAACCTTTAAGACCAAGCAGGCCTCGAAGCTTAGCCTGTACTACGGTAAGTCCGAATCATACGGGGACGTAATTACTATAGATACGTCAGAAGATGAGTCGACCTATTCTATTCAACTGACAGGTCTAGATGACGGTACCAAGTACTTCTTTAAACTTAACGGTTTCGATGTTGATGGCAACGAATACCAAGGTAATATCTACTCACTGACGACCCCTGCCCGACCAGTCATCTCGAATCTAAATATTGGCACGGTTGATGGCGAGCCAAGCAGTACCAAAAAAGTTACCTGGACAACAAATGTGCCTACCAACTCAACTGTTTCATACACACCAAGAGGTGGTACGGAATTCAATGCAGCTGACTCGGCACTAACTACTGATCACGCCATGGTCATCAAGGGACTGCTTGATGATACTGACTACGACTTAGTTGCCCGATCGGTCGATGCAGCTGGCAACCGTGCAACATCTGACACAAGGAGCTTCCATACAGCCCTAGATACTCGTCCGCCAAAGATATCTGATTTAGTGATCGAGACTGCCACCAGGGGTAATGGCGGTGATGCCAAGGGACAAGTTGTTGTCTCGTGGAAGACAGATGAACCTGCAACCAGCCAATTGGCATACGGCCAGGGCGACGGCACTAACTTTACAAGCAAGACCCCAGTGGATGAGCGCTTAACCCTCGAGCATACTATGATTATTTCAGACCTATCAACATCATCGATCTACCGCATCCAGGCCGTCTCTGCCGATAAGGGTGGAAATAGTGCAGTATCAAGTACCGAAACAGCTATTATTGGCCGACCATCAGACAACGTGTTCACGATTATAATTACTGCCCTACAGAAAGTATTTGGAGTTAAAAGTTCATGAAAGAAAAACTAGCAAAACTACGAACTAACAGGGTGTTACGTATGCTCACTAAACCTGCAGCAGTGAACGCGGGGGTTAGTTTAGCGGTCCTCGTAATAAGTGTGCTGGTAACAAACAACCCAGCAGTCAAGGCCTCAACTTTTCTACAGGACGACTGGATCGGCGGCCCCGGCACAGGCACTAATCAATATGCTAGTGGTGATAAGGTCGTAACCTCTAACGCAGGTAGCGTTAGTGTAGATACGAGCAACCCAGACACAACCGACTGGTGTAATGTGTCTTCGCCAAGCGGCTATTGTGATAATGACTGGAAGAATCGCCAGTCGATAACACTCGACAACCCTGCTGCCTCGCAGACTGACTATGCTGTTCGCGTAGCAATCCCCTACCAAACAGCGATGGCGCCAGACTTTAAGGATCTGCGATTTACAAATGAAGCCGGTGATACGGGGTATGAGTACTTCAACTCGCACTTTATTAGTCGCTCAAAAGGTTATTTCTGGATCAAGATCCCAAGTCTGCCAAATGGCACTACAAAGATATATGCCTACTATGGTAATACTACGGCTAGCAGTCTATCCGACGAATCAATCGTGTACTGGACGGACAACTTCCATAGTGGCTCAACACTTGATCCAATATATTGGTCTGGCGATAGTGAAACAATTACAGATGGTGAGCTGTATTCCATAAACCACCCTCATATGATCTCACCTACAGGCACTGGATGGGACACGACGGCCCAAGATATGACATTCCAGTACGACGTCCGTATGGATACGGGGTACTGCGGAGCTTGGAGCACGGTTCCAAACGGCCTTGCTTCAGGCTGGCCCTCTTATCAATCTTCATTGATTGAAGTTACTAATGTCGATTGTAATAGCAATAGTTTCCATTTTACTATCACCAATGACGGATACGCAGGAAGCAACCCTGTAGAGCAATCACCTTCCTTCGTTATCGGCAACAGGGTGACCGTTAGGGTTACATCAGTAACGACAGGCGGCTTCCGCTACTACTACAGCACAAATGACGGGATATCATTTACTGAATTCCCAGACTATACCCCAAACAATGTTTCGCCTGCGAATGGCGATGCCCTATTCTTCAGCCCTAGCCCGTTAGGCGGTATCGCCAGCAATATGACTGTCGTAAAATCCGGTCCGGATATTGGCTTTACTTTAGGGGACCCACAGGGCTCAAGCTGGTGTAGTACTCCTAACTGTGATTGGAGCTGGCCACTTCGTAAATCGTTTAGCGTCAAGAACGATGGCGATCCACAGACGGATTACCAGGTGCGTGTTGTCTTTACCGCCCGTAATAACGTAACCGACTTTAGTGACCTCCGTTTTACTGACGAATCTGGTCTACAGGATCTACCATACTGGGTTGAGAAGACAGATACAGAAAGCGGAACTGGCTATCCACGTGCATACGTCTACGTTAAGATCCCAAATTTACAGCCCGGAGTGACTAATTTCTACCTTTACCACGATAAATCAGGTGTAAGTTCCTTATCTAATCGAGACATTATGCTAATGACCGACAAATTCTCGGATGGGGTGCTTGATAACCAGTGGGGGTCACCGAACCCAGGAGGGGTGAGTATTAATGGGAGTACTGGAGAGGCCACGATCACCCAAGGGAATGCTGGCATAAACACCGGGTTAACCAATGGTCGTCCATATGGTGTGGCTATCGACTTCGATATAAAGATTGACCCGAGCAATACTACATGTAATCAGGATGAGAACTGTCCTGGGGCTTTCGTGGCGATTAATGATTCAAGCACTATCTCGTTCTGGCAACACCGATCTAGTTCGGGGCCAAGTTACTACTATGTCTTTGGTACAGAAGATGCACAACAGAATACAACCTACGACCATACCACTACCCCACTTCGCCTTGAATATAACCAGTACTACCACTTTAGGATGGTTTCAAATAAAGACGGTGGAAACGATTATTACTATAGTACAGATAATTACAGTACGATCGAAGGACGCCAATACTACAAACTTGGTAACTATACATCTAATACGGGGAATAATCAGAGCATCTACTTCGGTAGCGATAACTGGGGCCAGCGAAATGACACCCCGACATTCAAGAATATCGTTGCCCATAAGTATGATTCAAAAGTTAGGACTTCCGACCTAGGTCCTACCGAGCCCCAAGGCGGCAAAGTTGGTACGCTCATCTCAAGAGTTATCGATGTCGGCGAAAAGCCAGTCCTCGGCCACATTAACTATACTGCTAACGGCGACGTGACTATGAAACTACGCTCTTCTAATAATGCCGATATGTCTGATGCCACTGATTTTGCAGTCTGTAGCTATTTGTGGAGTGGCGCTCCCCTCACTGCATCTAATTGCGTCACAGCTGGCCATAGATACCTGCAATATCAAGCAATAATTTCTGATTCTGCAGCCCATACTACCGAACTTACTTCAGTGACGTTTGATTATGATAATGATGCCATAGCGCCAGATCTACCAACAAACCTTGTAACTCGAAAGGACACAGGGACCCCAATTAGGGCGATACCGGACGGTGGTTGGGTGAATAGTAAGACTCCTTACTTCACATGGGATGCGTCCAGTGACAATGGTATTGCCGGGATAAAGGGTTACTGCCTGTATCTTGGTGAGGATAATACGGCAGATCCTATGGCCACTGCGGGCGAGCTAAAGCCATATACATTTGGCGTAGACTACAAGGGCGATAATATGGGGGGCATCTGCCCATTTGGGAAGTACAATGCAGAGCTGAATACGGCATATGCGAGTACGATGTTGCAAGCTGAACTACAGAACGGCCATACGTACTATTTGATTATCAAGGCCGTTGATAATATGGATAATGTCACGACCACATCGACCCAAATAAGCTTCAAGGTTGATGCCGACTCACCTGCTGCGAATACTATTGCTACTATCCCGGCAGCATCAGGCAGTAAGATCTTCCACGTAAGTTGGATAACGGGCCCTCTCATATTCTACGGAGATGAACATTCGGGATTCGCTGGAGTTAAGTACTGCTTGTCGCCGCTAATGACCGGCGGTACAGGTTGCGGCCCGGATGATCCGAACTGGTATGGGCTGGATCACAGTTCGGGTAGTTTATACGACACGTCAGATGTAATTCCATTCGAGAATGCTGGTTTTGACACTGTCGCGGCAGACGCGGATCGCCTAGATAATCAGTATGCACTGGCTAACTTTGTAAATGTGGTTGGGATTGATTATGCTGGCAATGTAAGACCATTTGCACAAGGTGTGATTGTTCTGACTCAGATGCCGGCTGCGCCACCACAGAACCTACAAGTTACTCCGACTAGCAATACACAGAACGCCTTTTCTTTCACCTGGGATCAGCCGAGCTTTAGTCTTGGTAGTCGCGCCCAGCTAGAGTACTGCTGGACGGTTAACGACCCAATTGCCTCGGATGCCCATAACTGCCACTGGACTGGCAAGAATATCTACTCACTTGCCCAGGGCGCCTACGCAACAAAACAAGGTACGAATACCTTGTATTTGATGACGAAAGACATCACTGGTAACTACGATACGAGCCAGTTTGTGAGTGTAGACTTTAATGCAACTACAACGGCCCCAGGGCCTCCTGAGGATCTGGATAGTTCGGATGCCTCGACACGCTCAACTAGTGCCTGGAAGATTGCATTATCATGGAACCCGCCTGCGCTTTCTGGCTCTGGTGTGCACCGCTATCGGGTCTACCGCTCAACAGATAATGTTTCATTCACCGAAGTAGGTTCAACCGCAGCTGGGAACACAGGGTTTGTAGATACTGGCCTTAGTCAGGTTCTCTACTACTATAATGTGAAGGCTTGCGACAACGCTGATAGCTGTAGTGTCGTTAGTAACACGGTTAATCGCAAACCAACTGGTCGATTTACAACCCCGCCAAGACTGACTGCGGACACCGATCAGCCGAAGATTCGTGATATTGGAACCAAAAAAGGTACTGTCTTCTGGTACACCGACCGTGAGAGCGATAGCAAGGTTGCCTTTGGCACTAGCCCTGGTAAGTACTTCCCTGAAGAAGTAGGTAACTCTATCCAAACTGGTAATCACGTTGTTAACCTTACTAATCTACAGCCAAGTACCACATACTATTACCTCACTCGTTGGACTGACTCAGACGGCAATACTGGGGTGTCTGATGAGAAGTCGTTCACTACCCTACCTGCACCGACTATTAGTGAAGTTGAGGCTAAAAATGTGTCAGTAAATAGTGCCAACATAACCTTTAGATCAAAAGATGCTAGCAAGGTTAACATCTACTACGGCAAGAATAACGGACTTGGTGGCTTCCAGACTATCAACACTGCTACACGCGAGTCTACGTATAATATTCCACTCGCGAATCTTGATGACGGTGTTAAGTACACATTCAAGCTCAATGGCGTAGATGCCGATGGCAATGAGTATCAAGGTAACAGCTACTCATTTACCACTCCTGAGCTACCAAAGATAGCCAACCTACGGTTCCAACCTATTGAGGGCGAACCAAGTAGTACCCAGAAGATTACTTGGACTACAAACGTGGCTTCCAATAGCGCTATCACGTATGGCCCACAAGGTACAAAACAGACGGATGTATTGGACGGAAAAATGGTGACTGAGCACGAAGTCATTATCAGCGATTTGCTTGATAGTACTGCCTATACTCTAGTTGCCAGATCAACTGATGCTGGCGGCAACTCTGCAAACTCCGATCTGCAGTTATTCACAACAGCGCTTGATACTCGCCCACCGAAGATGAGCAATATCTCCATAGAATCAACAATCCGTGGAACTGGCAACGAAGCTCGCGGACAAGTGATTGTATCCTGGTCTACCGACGAACCAGCTACGAGTCAGGTCCTGTTTGGCAAGGGACAGTCCGGAGAGCTTACTAATGCAAGTCCAGAAGATACCAAGCTAACTCGAACACATACCGTAGTGCTGTCTGATCTGTCGGTTGCGTCGATTTACCGTGTGCAGCCTAGGTCTTACGACAAGGCCCGAAACATCACCCTCGGTCAGATTCAGACCTCGATCATTGGTCGCGGTACGGATAATATATTTGGGATTGTATTAAGTGCTTTACAGAAGATATTTGGAGTCAAGTAAGGTATAATAGTGGTTAAGCTTACATTATGACTGCAAACGACGTATTGGTTACATTTAACGGCGTAAGTAAAGATTACATTACGCAAGAAGGCAACGTTAAGGTGCTTAAAGATGTTAACTTCCAAATTCGGAAGAACACCTTTACTATCTTGTTTGGTCCGTCTGGTAGTGGCAAGACTACTATTCTAAATATGATCCTTGGGCTCTTGGAGCCAACTGCCGGCAGTGTGGTTGTTAATGGCGAGAGTATCTATAAGTTGAATCAGAACGATCGTGCTAAGTTTCGTGCACGAAATTTTGGGACGGTATACCAGACCAACAACTGGGTCAGTAGCCTGGACGTGCTAGAGAATGTTGCTCTACCCTTGTATCTAAGCGGCGTCGATCGAAGTGCTGCTCAAAAGGAGGCTATGGACAGTCTTCGCCGAGTAGACCTAGAAAAATATGCCACCTATCGCCCACAGGTTCTGTCTGTTGGTCAGCAGCAGCGTATCTCTATGGCGCGTGCAACTGTCGGTGTGCCTTTACTGCTTGTAGCTGATGAGCCAACTGGAAACCTTGACAGTAAGAACGGCGACATGATTATGAGCCTTATTACATCGTTCAAGAACCAACATAACTCGACAATTGTCTTGGTCACGCATAACAGCGACTATCTTCCTCTTAGTGATCACCGTCTGTTCATTACCGACGGCGTAGTTACTGAGGACGCTGGTGGTTACCGAGGCGAAGTAGCCGAGAAGTTTAACAGTGTTGCAGCTATGATGAAACTCGGTAAGGCTGCCAAAGAGGTAAACAATGGAAAGTAAGAACTCAAACAACGCTGGCCGCCCAATTATTGATCGTAAGCAATCAACTAGACGCCAGGAGAATCGTGGTGTTATCCATTTCCGAATTCTTATCCATATGGCCTACAAAAACCTATTCTTTAAAAAGCTTCGAACAACCCTCACGATTCTTGGTGTGATTATCGGTATCGGTTCAATTGTATTCCTGTTGTCATTTGGATTTGGTTTGCAGGATCTTGTAAGCCAACAAGTTGTTGGTTCGGACACCGTCCAGACCATCGATGTAACAACGCCCCGTTCTAAAATCCTTCGGATCGATCAAGATTCAGTTAACCAAATTAAATCTATGCAGGGCGTTGAGCAGGTCGCAGAATCATTTAACACAGCTGGTCAGCTAACCTACAAAGGTTCACAGACTGAAAGTGTTGTATATGGTGTTGACCAAGAATATCTCAAACTTAGTTCCCTCGAGTTTGCCTCTGGTGGAATCTTCTCAGAAGAGGGCGCCCAAGACCAGGTTGTGATTAGTTCATCTCTTTCTAAAGCACTCGGTATGACAGATGTAGCCAAGGCGAAAGGGCAAAAACTAAAAGTAGCATTCGATATCGAGAATAAGGACGGCGTAAAGAAACGCGTCAGTCGAGATCTTAAAGTTGCCGGTGTGTTCAATAGCGAGAACCAAGCAGAAGCTTTTATTAGCCGAATCCACTTTGTTGACTCTGGTGCTGCTAGCGCAACGCAGCTAAAGGTTGTCGTGCCGCAGCGAGACAATATATCGAATGTTCGAAAGACTATCGAGAGCCTTGGATTTACTACTACCTCACCACTCGATACAGTTGATCAGATCAATCAATTCTTTACTCTCTTCCGATTTGTGCTGGTTGGCTTTGGCGGTATCGGTATGATTGTCGCAATCTTAGGTATGTTCAACACCTTGACTATCTCGCTGCTTGAGCGAACCCGTGAGATTGGTCTGATGATCTCCTTGGGCGCGCGCAAGCAAGATATTAAAAGAATGTTTATAACTGAAGCATTGTTCTTGTCAATCTTAGGTGGTTTTATCGGCATTCTTGGAGCGATTATCTTTGGGGTTGTTGGCAACCTTGTACTGACTAGTTTTGCGCATAAGAATGGCATCACTGGAAGCGTATCTGCGTTTGTCGTAACACCACAGCTAGCTGGTATTACTCTGCTACTCAGTGCTGTAGTTGGTTTAGTGGTGGTGTACTTCCCTGCAATCCGTGCCTCACAAACTAATCCAATCGAAGCACTTCACAATGACTAAAGTTTTAATCGTAGAAGACGAAGTGACGTTGGCTGATGCCTACCGGTTTGCCCTTCAGAAGGCTGGGTACGAGGTGTTCGTTGCCTATGACCCTGTCGCTGGTATTGAACTTACTAAAAAGCATAAGCCTGCGGTAATTTTATTGGACATGCTCATGCCGGAAATGAACGGTATAGAATTCATGCAAACAATTAAACCCAAGTCTATGCCAGGCACAAAGGTTTGTATTTTGAGCAATATCGAAAACCCGGAGGTTGTGGCCGCTTCGAAGAAGTTAGGTGCGGTCGACTACCTATTGAAGGTAGACCACACTCCATACGAAATTGCCGACGTTGTTAAAACATTAACGAAGAAATCATAAACGATGCTGGGGTGGTATAGCCGAGTTGTAAAATTCTTGGCTTCTAAGACTTTCTTTGTCGTGCTCTGGTTGGTGTCTGTCGTTCAGGCTAGCTGGCTAGCTATTGTCTCCAGGTACCCAATGGCATTCGACGAGGCATATCACTATAACCTCATCAAGATTCATGCCAACCAATGGAACCCATTCTTTCTTTCGCAGCCACCGGGCCCTGCTCCTTACGGTGCACTTGTCCGTGATCCGTCATGGTTGCATCACTACATCCTAAGCTGGCCATACCGGATCATGGAACTAGCTGGGTCAAGCGAATACACCAAGATTGTGGTGCTGCGCCTCTGTAATGTTCTGTTCTTCGCTGTCGGCTTATGCCTGTTCCGTAAGTTGCTACTCCAGACTAAGGCCTCCAGGGCGGCTATTCATTCGGCGATCCTTTTCTATATATTGCTGCCAACAGTTCCGCTGCTTGCTGGGCAGATAAACTACGATAACGTGCAGTTTCCACTTGTGGCGCTGGCTTTACTGCTTGGGTATCAGGCCGTTCAATCAATACAAAAGAAAAAGATCGATGCCTATAAGCTAGTTTTGTGTTTAGGAGTAACGTTGCTTGGAACACTCAATAAGTTCACATTCTTGCCATTCTTGGCAGCAATCGTGGCCTACCTGGCATTCGTTATGATTCGAGTATATGGACGTAAAATCCCACTACTTGCCAAGCAGATTACTACTGGCTGGCGTAAGCAGAGTGTGGTTGCTCGGCGTGCTGCGCTTAGTCTGTTGGCAGTGACGAGCATTTTATTTGTTTGGTTCTACGGCGTTAACACGGTTGTGTATCACAACCCGGTAATTCAATGTCATCAAGTGCTTGAACCATCACGTTGTGAAGGCTTTGAGCCTTGGTAGCGAAATTATACCTTAGCTCAAGAGGCAGAAAGGCCATCCGTTAACCCACTGAAGTTCACTGTCGACTGGATAGGTGGAATGTTCTATCGGACGACCTTTACTATCAATGGTGCTACAGGCCCAAGCCGCTATAACAACAGCGTCCCTAATGGCATGGCTGGCACTGCGATACTGCTGACTGTTGTGGGCGTAGTACTGCTCTTACGTTACGGTATGCGCATAATCTCCGGTGACAACGCCCTGCAATTTATATTGTTTAGCGCAGTAGTTTACTTGGCTGCACTGTGGGGTAGGAATTATAACGACTTCTTACATCTAGGACAGATGGTGGCTATTAATGGACGATATCTGCAACCAGTACTAATACCGCTCATACTGTTAGTTATCGCTGGTTACCAGAGAGCGTTTCGTCTGATGCCAGCAGTAAAACTGGCAATTCTCATGATAGCATTTCTTGGTTTCTTGTCTGGAGGTGGGATTATCGCCTTTATCCACTACAGTGATGAAGGTTGGTATTTCGAAGGTATGCCGTGGATGGTGTCGGTCCACGAAACACTCCGTAAGATGGTGGCTCCACTGTTTTTGTGGATGTAAATACTAGTTGCTCGACGAGTACGAGAAGTGTATCCCGAATTACGTACGTTTATACACAGTATTCCACATTTCCCAGAATCGCGGCCAGCTTTTCGCCACAGCTTCAGGGTGTAGAAAGGAGACATCATCGCCTTTTCGCATAGCAACTGCCTGTACTACTCGGTGGTCGGCTGAATCAACTTCACTTTGTCCGAGTGCAATCTCCATGCTTTCTATGCGATCGCTCTCGTGCTGGCGTAGGCTTGGCCAGCGTTTTTCGCCTTCTGCAGCATCGATCAGATCAAAGGCTCTTGCAAAGCAGTAATCTTCGGCCTGTTCGGGCTCAAAAACCATCCTGCCAGTTTTGGCCCACTGCAGGAACGATTCGGTTTGACTTCGGATGGTTTGGTCTAGACGGGTGTCCCACCGTTTATCTTCTTTGCGGCGTTGTTGCCAGTGCTCGAGAGCCTCATATGTCAGATCTAGTTTGTAAGCAGATTCTGGGGGTCTTTCAGTATTGCCGCTCAGCAGTACCGCAATGCTTGCCCACTGAGACGTGCCATTATCTAGCCTGAGTAGTTCATCAATCGGCATGTTGGCGATCTCCGGGTTGTCTGCTATCTTGCGGTCTACTAGGGTTCCGCGCTTAATGAACTCGCGCTTACCCCCGTCCTTCCAGTCGGCGAACTGCAAGAAGCGGTATAGTGTACCAGATTCGCCAACGTCGATGGCCTTCCCCTTATTCCAGTCCACACTTGTTCGTAACAACGCTTGCAGGTCGGTACAAAGATGTTTCGAAGGAATGGTCTGTAAGTACTCAACCATGTCGGTGCGTCTGTTTACGAGATCCAATACTCCCATGCGAATCATCCATGATTTATCGAGCGGGATACAGGCAGATACGTTAGGCTTTGCCACGGTGCTGTTTCTTTATGCGCCAGTAGTCTGCGGGGTCATCACGGTCCTTGTTAAATAACTCTACTGGGTATTTCTTGGCCGCTTTTTTGAGTTTCGCCTCGACAGTCGCGGCGATATCAATGCCATCACTACTAGCTAAGTACAAACAGTACACAATAATATCAGCAAGTTCATCTCTGACTTCTTTAGCTGCGTCATCTGTAGTGTAGTCACCCCATTGGAACTTCTCCATTAGTTCCGCGGCTTCGATGGCAATGGACATAGACAGGTTGGCGTGTGTATGGTGTTTATTCCAGTCACGCTCTCTACGAAAATTATCAGCGTAATCTTTTAGTTCTGCTAGTGTCGTAGACTCATCCTTCATTCTTTTATGATAACAGAGCATGGTACTATGTGCGTATGCATCAAGATATCTTAGACTACAACAAGAAGCAGGAAGAAGATCGTCGGTTGATTTGCGAGAGGTTGGCAGGAATCATCAGTGATAGCCTACCCGAGGCGACAAATAAACTATGGCATGGAGCCCCGGTTTGGTTTTTAGATGATAACCCCACAGTTGGTTACGATGTGCTTAAGGACTCAGTACGAATACTCTTTTGGAGTGGGCAGTCGTTTGACGAGCCTGCACTGCAAAACGAAGGAAGCTTTAAGGCTGCAGAGATCCGTTACATCAGGGTAGATCAAATAGATGTCGATGTACTTGCCCGATGCCTAGAAAAGTCTAAGGCGATACAGTGGGACTACAAGAACATTGTTAAGAACAAGGGTGTTCTTAATCGATTATAATTAGTATCCCATGTAACAAAAGGTTGCCGGGACAAGTAAAAACAGGATACGCTTTTGTTGGTATCCTGTTTTTATTGCTCTTATATTTGAGCGATGATCCAGGCTGCAAACGCCAGGGATAGTACGAAGATACTTAGCCCTACCGGCGAGCCCCAGCTGAACCAGGAACCCCACGAACGCCAATGCTTCTTGGACATTTCGTACCAACGCATTTCGTCTTCCTTTGTCATCTTTGACATAATTCGACTCCTTATTTGTTAATAATAGAGCCTGCAAAATTGTCTGCCAGAGATAGTGATCCTTAGAGGCTACAGGGCTATTTGACGCCTGGACTTATTGACAATGGTATTATACCAGAATGAACGAGCACCGAATTTATGGGATGAGCTTTGCAAGCGTTTACCCACTATATATTGCCAAAGCTGAGCGTAAAAGCCGGACCAAAGATGAAGTCGACCAGATTATCACATGGCTTACCGGCTATACAACTAAACAACTCGACACCATTCTAGCCGATGATACCGACATTGAAACTTTCTTTGCGAAAGCAAAAATGAACCCTGCCCGTCGCCAAGTCACTGGCAAGATTTGTGGCGTACGTGTGGAGGATATCACAGAACCTACTATGCAAAATATTCGTTACCTCGATAAGCTCATCGATGAACTTGCCAAAGGCAAAGCAATGGACAAAATCCTCCGTAAGGAATCCTAATTAGACACTTTATGTAGCGGCAGAAAAGCGTTCTTCAATAGTGACTTGGTTAATCCTAGGGTTTGACTAGATATATGAGCTCGGCTCGAATCGCATTAAGAATGGCCAGTCCTTCGGGTGTTATGGTAAAAACCTTACGTTCGGCGCCTGTACGGGCAGCCGCTTCGGATGTGAATTCAATACTGCCCTGCTTTTCCATTCGGCGAAGCACACGGTATAAACTGCGTTCTGACATCTCCCAACCGGTCTTCTCGCGAATCCAGTTTTTGATGTCCTTAGACCACATGTTTTTGGTATCCAACGCTGCTAGTACTAAGAAGGAGACTGCACTTTTCTTGTGCATCTCCGTCCAGGAGTAGACTTGTTCGTCGACGAGGTCTTGATTTATTTCTGGCATGGTTAGCCTCGTGGCAACTCTTCGAAACCTCGGTTAGCGATAGATGCGATCATATGAATAAGTAATCCGATCCCCCAGAAAGTTGTCATGCCAAATAGTACGCCAAACCAGCCTGGATTGATTGGAAAGTGACTATCGCCTCGGATGGCTGGATTGTTGTTGATCATGAGGATAAAAGCATGAAGATGGTAACTGACGTTAACAATCAGGAATCCGATGAGGTGTGCAACCAATCGTCCAAAACGGACTTTAGCTAAAAGGTTACGCGATGTGTAGTGATACCAAACGTAATATAGCGCGATGACCACTAGACCAAGGTTTGCTGACCCATCTATAGGGCTACCATTAGAAAAGATAAATAGTTGCAAGGCTGTGACCATTGTGGCCATGATGCCTGCGTGTTGAAGAAGTGATTTCTTTGCAGCGGTAGCTTGATCGACTGACTTGCCCATTTCTAGATCCTTGTTTACTTTATGGCACTGTACCATAGGTACACTACCATTGCAACAAGCTATTTGCCGGGGTTAGCTTTTCGAAAGTGTTCTTCGTTAATGTAGACCGTTCGGGATTCGGCATCATAATAGTTGCCAGCTGCTACTGCTCGTGCCGCTAGTTCCGTATCGGGCATACCTTCTTCGCCTTCTGCTCGTAGCTCATCTAATGGGCATGTGACTGCCCAGAGCATAGGCTGAACATCGAACTTGCCAGCTGCAGCTACTGCTAGGTCTGAGAGTTCTTGGATGGTTGTAGTGTGGTCAACGGGCAGTTTCAGGCCGCCTACAAGTAATTCGCCACCCTCTGGTAATGGTATTGCAGAGACTTCAATACCAAGCTCATCCACAACTTCTCTGTTGCGATCGGACATGGTCGAGCAATCTAGGGTAATCCATGCAAATCCACGCATGGCATCTCCAGCGTTCGCGCTGCTAAGGACAGTGCGCACATTCTTGTCATACAGCATCTGGCAGGCTGCGAGTAGTGGTGCCTCGACAATTCTATCTAGCATGTCACGTGTTGCAGGCACGATGTTCTCAAACCAGATAGGCTCTATTTCAGTAACGTGCTTTGCAGGCCCCTGCTCAGCTAATCGTTCAAAATCAGTCATCAAATAACTATACAATAATTCTATTATTTCAACAACTATCTGGACCCATTGTCTGATCTAGGTGTGTGATACTATCGAACCATGATAGATTTTGATGACTTTATAAAAGTGGATATTCGTGTTGGAACTATTATTGAAGTCAATGATTACCCAGAAGCGCGCAAACCGGCGTATAAGCTAAAGATCGACTTTGGCGAAGAGATTGGTATAAAACAGTCTAGTGCCCAGATAACAAAGTATTACCAAAAGGAAGATCTGCTTGGCATGCAAGTGCTTGCAGTTGTGAACTTCCCTCCCAAGCAAATCGGTACGTTTATGAGTGAGGTCTTAACACTTGGCGTACCGGACAAAGATAATGATGGCGTAATCCTAGTTCAGCCACAACAAGCTACTGCAAACGGCAGCCGTTTATATTAAGCGCTAAGAGCGTATATATCATCAAGTTCTTGCCAGGCGAATTCGACCCATGCGCTAGTCTTCTGGACGTAAAAGTCTGGTAGTCTTTTGGCATCGTAATCGTCAGACTTATCAAACAACACTGCAAAGTCTACAGACTCAGCGCCAAGGTCTTTGAGGATTTTCTCGGCGTGAGCTGCGGTGTCGCCGGTGCGAACAAGGTCATCTACGAGTAAGATACGTTGCCCCTTAACGAGTTTGGCATCAGGTATTTGTCCGAGTTTCATGGCGCCTTCGGCTCGTTCATTCTGAGAAGAATCGTACTTAGATATACCCATAGCCAAGACTTGTTCGGTCTTCATACCAAGTATTCTAGAAACAATATTCCCGATATGCGTTCCGCCACGCATTAGTATTACTACCCTAGTGTAGCTATGTTTGCCGTCACCGCGTAGAAGTATATCTTTGCCAAGCTGGATGGACATTTCAGTTACTTTGTTCCAGCTAACATGTAGCTTTTCGGAGTCATTCATAGAGATAGCATAACAGTATTAAGCAACAGAGCCTTTAGATGTTCGTAGGCAGTGGCTTTAGCCATTTAAACCTATCTTCACGAGAATTATCGTCGAATTCCAAGTAATCATTGGTTATTTCTTCGCCAGCTTTGATGTTTCGATTTGCTACAAAGAATGGCTCATCAGAAATGGCCTTGTCTATGACCACGCTAATGTTATTACTCGATGGGTTGTGGTTTGTATAACGAGCCGGGTCGCCTTCTGGAGGCATAACGTACATGCTGGTTGTCGGAGATAAATAGGCAACCCTTACTAGTGAAACTTTTGCGGATTCTTCTAGCTGGCTAAAATCTTCCTTGGTCATCTTGCTGTCGTGTCCTTCAGTATATTGCCAGACGATGGTGTTCTGAGTAATAGGATCTTTTGCAAAGACACCTTTGCCATCAATACTTGACTCTTTCACCTCAACAGGAACTAAATACATAGTGACATCATAACAAAAACAAGGTCTAACATCTTTGATTACTTATAGATCTTCCACTCACCTTCGCTTATTACCTCTATTGCGCCATCTACCACTTTGATTGCGGTATCATCATCGATGGCGTACAGTGGGACGTCTACATCCTTAGCAATCTCTTCTAAGAAATCACCTTGGATATTTGGGAACTTCGTTTTATTAAAATGCGGACGAATAACAAAATCAACTAACTTTAATGTGCGGCCAGCTGTGTGTTCGTTCGGGCCCAATGCCTCGTATTCTTCATCATGGAACTTACTGGTGTTCTTTATGGCCCCAGAAGTTGTTCGTAGACTTTGCGTAGCAATCATGCTACCTGCGCTGATGCCGGCGTAAATTCGAGTTCCAAGAAGTTTTGGAAGTTCATCAAATATATCATGTTTCTCTAACATGTAGCTGAGATAGAAAGCATTACCGCCACCCACGAAGATAACATCTGCATATTCAAGACGCTCTAAGATCTGTTCTTTAGTTAGATCGGCCAGACTGACGATATCGATAAAGCCACAGAATTCTTTTATGCGATACAGATCGTTTACGAGCCAATCTCTCGATTCATTTTTAAAGTCATCGACCGGGAAGCCGGCATTTGGAACGAAAGCAACTTTGATCTCTTTGCGTGGTTTGCCAACCATCTCTTCGAGAGCGTTGGCTATGGATGAATTTGATAAACCGTTTGATGTAAGAAGCAATTTCATGATCTTATCATAACAAAAGTTACACAGTATTATTGTGTACCCGAACAACCAAAGTCACTACCAATATGACGACATAGAAGTTAGAGACTGTCTAGGAAATCTTTAAGTTCTGCATTATTGTGAATGTGTATGAACTCGTTTGGGGTGCGCTTTTCTTTCTGGGCGAGAATGTTGGGGACTACCAATTTTGGGAAGCGCCAGATAATTAGCGCAAGTCTTCGGACGATGAGAATCTCCGGACTGCCTTTTGGAAGTTCGGGTCGGGTCTTGAAAAGGTATCGTAAACTCCTCTTGCCTGCTCGCCAATAACAGACACGGCGAGGATAATCGAGGAAGACAATCTTGTCGGACGACTCAAGACTTTGTGGTGATACGCCATCGATGATCCACTCTGACTTGCTAACAATTTGATCAATCTTTTTGTTGCGTACATCGCGAGGCGCTTTCTTCCAGCCTGCATCCCAAGTTATTGGATCAAGATTATATCTAGGGGTAGTAAGTTTATCCTCCAGTATCTTGCTGACGGTAGATTTGCCTGAGCCGGCATTCCCAGTAACAAGTATTTTCATAAATATTATTTAGACTGCACTAAGTTAGTCCCATCGCCTGTTTGATCTTCAAAAAGTCATGCTCGTCAATTTGAATGACACCGAATCGAAATTTGTATCCCCACTGAACTTTGTTTTCAATAAAATTAAGTTCGTCGATCAATGGTTTGATTGGCGCTTCGATGGCATTTTCAAAATGGACATCCCTTCGCCAAGGGCTAAACGATGGAGTTACTACTGCCTGATAAGGCTCATTATCTATGACCTGACACACTGCGGTAAAAGCCTGTAGCGGCTTGCCACCCTCAAAGTTCGTTTTTGGAGAATAAAAAATTATCCAATCCCCCCTCTCCATTTTTTTCAGAGCCCACGGCTTACCATGATTTGCTTGAGTGAAGCCACCTTCCACTCCTCGCTGAACATGGTCTCGGCTAACTACATTAATCCAATAGCTCATATGCCTTAATATACCAAATAAAAGAGCCATCTTTGCAGATGACTTGTTTAAATTGACTCCACACACAGATCACGGACTACTGATTAAAATAGTGCTTCTCAACATGTCCTGCATTAATGCCATTTGTGATATTCGTGAAGCCCATTTGTCGAAGTATTTGAATTGAAGCATTTGAGCGACTGCCAGTACGACAATACACAATCAGCTCAACGTCTCTCTCTAATTTATCGAGTAGCTTTGTACCAGAAAGTAAATCGTGAGGTGGAATATTCAAAGCACCCTTGACATGGCCTGACTCATATTCGAATGGCTCGCGGACATCAATTATTACTCGTTTAGAATTCATCGGCATAAGTATATCAAAAATACAGCAGCATGAATGCTTCTTGGCCCAGATAGTCTTACGACTGCACTTGTTCTTGGTGCAAACACCAATATGCGAGCTTGCGGCTGTGACTAACGACCGAACTAGACAACCTACCACCAGCTAGCTGGATAGGGTTGTCTAGTTGGAGCCAAGCACCAAAAGCCAAATAAAAAGCCCTAACCTGCGGCTAGGACTATTTATTTGGCTCCCGGGGCCGGACTCGAACCGGCAACCTCGAAGTTAACAGCTTCTTGCTCCACCATTGAGCTACCCGGGAATAT
>CAZTPC010000006.1:0-55322 GCA_964615565.1 uncultured Candidatus Saccharibacteria bacterium | reverse complement strand
GAAGGTCGCTGCCTTGGAGTCCGTGGTCACGCCCATCAGGAAGGCCTTGGAGAAAATAGGGTCTTTGTCGTTACTGATACAAATGTAGAACGCTTGTACGGCGAAAGAGTTATGAGCGCCTTAGGTGAGGCTGGAGTTAATGCTTCTATTATGTCTATGGAACCAGGCGAAGAGCACAAGACGGTTACCGAGTGGCAGAACTTTATCCTAGAGCTCTCCAGACAAAAAGCGAACCGAAACGACACAATCATTGCAATGGGCGGTGGTGTAATAGGGGATTTAGTGGGTTATGTCGCTGCATCCTATAACCGAAGAGTACCACTAGTGCATGTTCCGACTACATTACTTGCAATGGTTGACTCATCGATCGGTGGCAAGACTGGGATCGACCTTGGTGGGAAGAATAAAACAGGAGCATTCTATCAACCCGAACTAGTCGTTGCTGATCCATCTGTCTTAGAAACGCTAGACCCCCGAGTTTATATCGAGGGTTTTGGTGAGATTGTAAAGTACGCGATGCTCGATGCCGAGTTCTACCCAATTCTTGCAGAAGCAGCTAGTGATATTCGGCAATTCTCAAAAGAAAAGATTGATCTACTTGGCAAGATTATTGCCCGCTGCGTACAACAAAAGTGTGATGTTATCGAGAAAGATCCATTCGAGAAAGAACCAGATGGACGAATCCTACTTAACCTTGGGCACACCTTGGCGCATGGCCTAGAAGCGGCAGGTGGCTACACGGAGCTTCTCCATGGTGAAGCAGTTGCAATTGGTATGGACTACGTTGCGCAGCTGGCCGTCACGCTAGGTCACGCAGAGCCAGCTGTGGTCGAACAACAACGTGTTCTGCTCGACGCATTTGGTTTACCGATCCGCTACGACGGTGTTGCTCGTATTGAAGATATCGTTGATCATGTTGCTGCCGACAAAAAGAACACCGACGGTGCAACTACGCGATTTGTGCTGCCAATTGAGCCGGGAGTGATGCGTGTAGAGCATGTCGACAATGCTGTAACCAGGTCGACTATCGAAGAGTTCCTAGCTGCCTAGGTATAGAAAAATACACTGAAAAATGCTATAGTATTGCTTTATGGCTGATGTAATAGAAAAGCCTCGCATTGAGCATAACGTTGAGATTTTAGGCATGCTCAACACCGCGGACATGGACAGACTGGTAGAAGTTTGGACTCTTGGATTCCCGGGTTCTGATCCTGAGTTGCTTCGTTCTCATACTCCCGAAATTGTTGCTGATCCCACTTCTGGCTTGGCGGTGGCGCGCAACCCTCTGGGATATATCGCCAGTGTCATCGTTGTGAACATTAATCCTGGTCGTGATAAACGTCGTGGCACTATCGACGATGTCGCTACGCATCCGGATAGTTTTCGACAAGGCTATGCCGGCGCAGTTTTAGACTTTTGCATTGACTGGTTTCGTGATCGAGATGTAACTAGTGTTAGTTTGACGTCTAGTGACGCCCGTCTGCCAGCTCATGGTTTGTACTATTCACGCGGTTTCCAAGTCCACGATACAAACCTGTTCAAGCTCGATCTTGCGTAAGTCATTTTGCTATACTGAAGGTATATAACAAAAGGGGACTCTAGATGAGTATCAACTTCGGTACAGTACTACTTGCAACGGTAGCAGAATTTATTATTGGCGCAATCTGGTACATGCCAGTATTTGGCCGGGCATGGCGCAATATCCATGGTTTCGAAAAACTAAGTAAGAAGCAACAAGATCAGGCGCAAAAAGATATGATGCCACTGCTTGGTGTGCAGCTTGCAGTTACGTTTATTACTACAACAGTGCTAGCAAAATTTATGACCCTGCTCCCTGACTATTCGGTCTATACTCTGGCTGCTTTAGCTTGGATTGGCTTTGTAGTTCCAATACAAACGGCAGCAGTTATCTTTGGCGGTACAGAAGCCAAGTGGATCATCCAAAAGATCGCAATTATGGCCAGTGGTTCACTAGTGTGTCTTATGGCGGCTGCAGCGATCCTGTACAACATCTAGGCTTGCCAGGAATGGATACACTTGAAGCACCATCTGCTAGCGGTGACCAGCCGGTTGACCACATGCAGGCAGAATACGTACGGCAAAAACCACTTAATCTAGACGAAGAGCGCCAGCGTCAAGAATCATGGTGGGAGGATGGCGAATGTCCTGGACCAAATCATGTTGCGGTTATTCGTTTAACAAATGAGCAAATCGACTTACTGAAGCGATCACTAACATTCGAGCACACGGAGTTCGGCACACCCGTATTGGACGAAGATGATCAAGTTGCAGCAGATGCAGCAAAGCAAGACGGAGTGCCCGTGCTTGATCCTGCGGCCAGGGAAGTGTTACGAAAAGTTGTATCGTTATTTGAACAGGTCGTGCAAGACGACCTACAAAGGAACGGAATTGTACAAACCGACACGCCTACATTGCGTATGCAAGCAGGTCTGTATACAGATGATGATGAAGACTTGCATGTAGATGATCCTGGTACGTTTGCGATCCGTTACGGGGTAACCGTTATCGGGCCGGGTACCGAATGGCCAAGAGATTCAGTAGATCCAAACGGTTTTGATATCTCTGCAGGGGACTATATAGCTGGCGTGCCGTTAACCGGGCCACGAGAGTATTCCGAAGCCGGGACTGTTGAGCAGTTTATGACTGGATGCGATCCACATACACCCGCTGTTATTGACAGCGATTTGTTGGCCACCGAAGACTTTGAGCCGCCAGTTCGCATTACGTTATTTAGCACAATATCGGTCTAACGGTATACTTAAGATATGCAACGAGAGATCGAAAAAAAGTACCTACTCAAAAACAAAGCCGACCGAGAAGACTTAGTCCAAAACCTAAAAGATCTGTTTCCCGGCATGGAGTTAAAAGGCACTAAGACGGTCATTAGTTACTTCTATAAAAAGGCAGAGTCTAAAGATCAGATTCTGGCTGCCGGTAAGGCGCTACTCACTGAGGCGCAGATGGCCGACCTCACTACCTTGGTAGAAAATTGTGACGAGATTATGGTTAAGTGTCGCTCAATAGACGACACCAAGTACTTTGCCGTAAAAGGCGCAGCCTCTGGTGAGGATGCCGTACACGCCGCGAACCGCATGGAGTATGAAGTGGTTCTAGACCAGGACCTTGAAAGTATTAATGGTGCAATCGTTGGTGCCGGCATAATACTTGTGTCCAAGTGGTCTTCGCTACGAGATTTTTACAGCCTAGACGAAAATCTAAAGGCCGATATCGAATTTGTTGCTGGCTATGGCCATAAGGCTGAACTCGAGCTGGTGATCCCCGACGGCGAATCAGTGGATGACGCAGTAGCAACAATAGATGTGCTTGCAGAAAAGCTCAAGCTATACTACGCGAGCGATGCGCTAATGGGGCGAATGTATGCCTATTACAACCAGCACTGGGAAGAATACTTTAATACCGACAACGTCTTTAGTGACGAAGTTTGGGAAGAGCTTGGCCGCTAGTATCTAGCTTGCTTTGTTGAGTAGCCGAATACTTAATCCAAGTCCACCAAAGTCTTTAGTAACAAAAGCAGGCTGTTTTACTTTGCTCAGCTCAGGACTGTATTTGTAGCCCAATAGATCAAAGTTTTTCATTTCTTGCTCGGTGCCCGCTTGTGATGTAATTGCCCAGCGGGCAAACGCTCCACGAGCAATCTTGGCATGTACCGTAACAAATGTTGGTTCGCCAGTCTTCGGACTGACGGTGTAAAACAGTGGTGTCACGATCCGAGCGGCATCGACAAATGGTGTTACCAACCTGCTGTATTCGACAGAACTGACGTTAATAATAAGTCCGACTTCAGGTAGTTGTTCGGCGATAGACGAACCCCAGAAGTTGTACAAATTATCGAATGGTTTCTTTGGGAACTTGTACATCATTTCTAGACGATACGGCATAATCCCGTCAAATGGTCGAATGATTCCATACAGCCCAGATAAAATTACTAGGTGTTTATTGGCGTATTCTCGCTCGACATTACTTAGATCGTGTGCCTGTAGACCACTGTAAATATCACCTTTAAACGTGTCGATCGCCAATGACTGTTTGTTCGGATCGCTAGACCATGCCGATATGGTTGCTACGGTTTTAACGGCTAGCCCGGAAGATACCTTCATACATGCTGCAATTTGTTTGCTGCTCAGCGTAGATGCATACGTCTGCAAAACTTTGGCTTTATCTAACAGCACCGGCGACAGTAGATCGCCGGACTCTGTCGTGCTCTGCATTGTTTTTGAAGAGTGGAGAAGTATGGTTGGTGGTTGCACGAAAACTCTTACTTAACCTTCAATTAGTGACAATATGTTGCCGGCTGGATCTTTAAACCAAGCGATTGCTGAGCTATCTTCGTCTTCTCCGGTACGGGCGATACCCTTCGTGTCAGTCTTACTGTATTCGCTGTCGTATTGCTCGAATACGACACCTTTTTCTGCCAGTTCATCTACGCTTGCCTCAATGTCGGTCACAATGAGATTGAGTACTGTAAAACTAGCTGGTTCGTGTGAATCGCCTTTAGGGTAGATCATTACTTCGCCGCCACCCGGCATAGGGACGTGCATGATGCCCATCTTTTCATCGATATTTGCAGCCAAACCTAGCGTATCTTTATAAAATTCTAACGCCGCATTAACATCTTTTACTGAGTAGCTTCCAAAGCCGTGTACTGCTTTCATGGTATCCTCCAGGTTTACATGTTTATTATATTCCGCCCAGGCAACATATAATATAGCTATGCAGTTTGAACAAGCAGTTGTTTTATATAATCCAAAGAGTACCGGCGAGAGCGAACGTAATGCCAAGCGTTTCGGAAGACGACTAGTGCGTGCCAAGTTAGCGGACGACGTTCAAGTTATAGCTACAACACACGCAGGGCATGCTGAAGAGCTTGTTGCCGGCCTTGTCCAAAAGCATAAGACATTACTGGCTGTGTCGTCTAGCGGGGACGGTGGCTATAACGAGCTAGTTAATGGCGCACTGCAGCCAAAGCCAAGAGGGCATAGTGTAGTTACCGGGCTAGTCCCGTCCGGAAACGCCAACGATCATTACAAAGCACTGCATAAGCCGTATGTCATCCGTAGGCTAAAAGCCGGGCAATTACAGGTGGTCGATGTTCTTAAAATCCAGACGACCATCCACGGCAAACAATGGGAGCGATTTGCGCATAGTTATATTGGCTTTGGTATTACTTCCGAGATTGGCAAGGCATTAAACGAGACTAAGCTGACACCAACTAAGGAGATCTTGGTTACGGCCAAGGCATTCCTGGAGTCGGAGCCTTTTGAGGTAAAAATAGGTGCAAGTACACAAACGCTTCATAGCATCATTGTCAGTAACGTTGGAAAGATGTCGAAGTTTTTTAAGATGAGTAAGTCGGCGCGTGTTGATGATGGGCTATTCGAGGTTATAACCGCAGAAGCAGACAAAGCCAAACTACTCGGCGTAATGGTCAAGTCTGCAATGCTTGGTGTCCCTCATGAGAAGCAGGCGAAAAGTTTTTCATTTAGTACGGTTACGGCACTGCCTGTGCAACTAGATGGCGAAGTGTATACGATAGACTCTAGTGCGAAAGTTACGGTAACTATCCAACGCCACCAGCTCCGTTGCATAGTTTAACTCAGTAGGTTGCCGTAGGTGGCAGGGCTGCTACAATAAAAGTAATGCTTAAATTACGTGACAACCAAGAAGGGCTTATCCCGCTGCTAATCTGTGTCCTGGCAATTGTTGTCGGTCTTATTATCCTGGCTTTTTTACGCGTAAAAGCTAGTAACTAACGTTAGTTAGTCTGTAAATTTGGCACGAACGCTATTGGCGACATGCAGGTAGTGGTCTGTCAGTCGTGTCCCAGAATTTTCGAGTGGGTTACCTTTGCCGACAATGCTAATGCCACGGCTGCCTGGTTGGATCTCTCGCCCGGTTGCTAACTCTGGGATGACAGCGATATCTCCATCTTGGTCGAGACCGTCTATGCCATAATGACTATTCTTGAATTCTAATTTTTCGTTGTACACCCCAACCTTGCAAGTAGCTGATAGCGTCACTGGCTTATCAAGGAGGTTCTGCAACTTGATGTAGTAATACATGGAATCAATTGGGCTGGTAACTTGCGCAACAGACTGATCACTAACGTTCATAAGCTGCGAAAGTTGTGTGGTTATGTAGTCGGTCGCACCCAGCGAACGCATAAGTGTTGCGTAAAGGTGGCTGACCGCTGTGAAGCGAGGGTTTATTTCTACAAGATAGACAGTGCCATCCTCACCGAGTATTAGGTCGATACCAAATATACCAATATAGCCATTTTGTTCGAGGACTGGCGTAAATGCATCAACAATTTTCTGAACTTGGGCATGAATGTCCACAGGCATGTTTTCGATGATGGCACCACTATACTGAGTCTTTGGACTGTCTGGTTTTGCGACACCACCAATGCCAACCAAATCTTTATGCCAATATGGTGGGAAGAAAGAATTCTGGCCGTTAAAGTAGCACTGCAGACCATACGAAATACCAGGGATTCTCTCACTTACGACGTACTCGCCTGATTGACCTAGTTGATGTCGTTCGACAGCATCAAGAAGTTCTTCCTCAGACTTGATCATAAATGTTCCCATACCACCTGTAGAAACGGCAGTTTGTACCACAAGACCCTTGGCGTCTAGCTGTTCGCAAAGTTGGTCGAAGTGTACTTCTTGGCCTGGAGCAATAATTTGATGCTTAGGGAATAATGAGCTATCAATCGTTGAGCGAATGATAACCTTGTTTTCGAGATCGCGCACTTGCTCGTTTGAATTACCGAGAGCTTCACCGTCAAAAGCAAACGTTTTCCAGGCAAAGTACTTTGTTTCATCTGGAAATAGGGGAGAACTGGCTGCGTATAGCTCACTTGGTCCACTAATAGAATCGACTCGAATAACCCGAGGCTGATCTTGCGCATAGTAGTCATTGGCCGGACCCTTTTGGCTAATAACGACATACAGCCATTCTGGCCAGGTGTCCTGCAAGAAGTATTGATAGTGAAGCGGGTTAGTGACAAGGATTACTACCTTGGCATCGGGGTACTTAGGATTTTTTTGCATTGCTAGCCTTATCCACACGGATAACAATGAATTTTTCCATTCGACGAATATCAGCTAAGAGCTGCGAACGAGTTTTATGAGCAAGGGTTACATCGAAGACGCTGCTGCCGCCATTCTTGGCAAACTTACAGGCATCACCTTTCTTTAGGTGAACATCTACGCTTACGTATGATTCGAGTTTTGGTATACGCTTAACACCTTCAATTGCAGCTAACTTGCCTTCGGTGCGGCCAAAGAACTGCAGTACAGCAACATGCTGCCGAGCACGGTCTTTAACAATTGGCTTTTGCGGAACACGGATAAGAGTATCGTTAAGCAAGTGGTCGATTCCATATGAAAGTTTGTACATGGTGTGGCGATAGCCGCCAACACGTGGGCCAACTTCGATAATCTTCCAGCCATCTTCGGTCTTCATAAGTTCGACGTGGCAGGTAACGTTGCGGAGACCAAGCGCATGTATAGCTTGGGTCACGGCTTGGTTGGCGCGTTCTACCTTGTGGTCTTTAAGCATTACAGGCGTGATGCGCATGTACCCAAAGAAATCGTCAAAGCCAATATTAGCACCCGTTTTAACAAACACTGGCGGACAGTGGTATACGAAACCACGTGAGTTTACATAAGCGTCGATGGAATACATTGCACCATCCATGAACTGTTCTACAAGAATCTTTGGTGCGTCTTCACGACCACGTTCTTTGTACATCTTCTTGAGGGAGGTAAAGATTTTCTTTACGCTCTGCTCAAACTCTTCGCGGTAATAGCAAATTGTAACGTGCTTACTTGCGGCAAGCCCTGCTGGCTTAACAACTAGTGGGAACCCAACGCGCTTCTCAACTTTTTTTATTGTTGCTTCGCTCATGTTTGAGATAAGCATAAATTCCGGACTAATTTCTGGCGCGTGTTCACGGATACGCTTGCGCATCTCAACCTTATCGGTTGCCCAATCGAGTGATTCTTGGGTTGGAGCAAACACGTATGGGATATGAGGAATAATTTTTTTGTAATATCGAATGTTGTACTCTTTGGTGCAAACAGCAGTTAGGAGTCTTGGCTTGTATGGCTTGAGACGATTAGAGATTTCCTCTGCAGACATACTACGGAAGGCAATAGGAAGTTGGATGAGGTACTTGCGCTCTAGCGCAGTAGACTTTGGGTTATAACTTGGAGAATCCGTGTTGCCGAGGTAGAGACCACGGATACGTTTTTTGTACTTGGTTTCGTAGCTAACACAAACAGCAGTGGCATCAGCTTTGGTGCCACCTACGAATAAAATTAGGTCTCGTTGTTGTGCTTCGTGAAACTCTGACATATATACATAAAAGCTTATGTTGATAAAAAAAACAACGTGTGCCAAACATATGGCAAAGGTTCACGTCATTTATACGAGCATTATACAGCATAAGCGTAATTTTGTCAATATACTAACAGGGGTAAGCGATTATCCTTGAAATAGTGTTGCAAGCTGGCTGTGAGTATACTCACCCCTGATACCTGGGCAGTCTGCGAGATAATCGGCCGCTTGGCTAGGAGTGAGCTGATATAAGTCAGTTAGCCCTCGATAAATTGTGGATAGATATGCCTCACTTGGCTTATTGATATCTTCTCGAGGTGAAGTACAAGTAAAGGTAATAACCGGGATATCTAGTAGCTCACCACAGTAGAGTAGTTTGTCGTAACGACCTTGGCCGTCACCGAGAACTAATTGCCCCATGTTTTTTAGTAGGTCGGGGTCAATCTTTTCAGGAATGTCGCGCAAGCTCTCTTGGGCGACTATCTCTTCGAATTGATCAAGAGTGACCAGGTAAGCGCGACCAAGAGATGGCTTATCGCTTAGTTCATCCGACAGCAAGGCAAAGCCGCCACCCCAGTTCTGAGACTCACCGGCAAAGTATAAGGAATAGGGGATATCGAATGCTTCGGTGGCTAGAGGGGGAGTTTTGTCGGTTGTGCCAGGGTGATCACGGGTGCCACCTACAGGCGTACCACCATCGATGTAGTGCATAAAACGTTCTTGCTCTAGGTTAGAGCCGTAGCACGCGTACCAAACAAGTGATGTCATAGACTATTTATACCAAGTCAGCAGTCGTAAAGGTATCGTCTTGTGGGCCAAGATCGCGCATAACAGGCGCCTGGTTTGGGTCGCGGTAATGGATGGTGTGTACTTGACGAGGACTAGAACCATTGTCCCAACCGGCAACTACACGTAAGATACCGCCGTTAACAATCTGTAGGGCAGCGTGTTCGTCGACACCAATACCAAGTTCGCCAAGTTCACGGCGGTCTGCCATACGAGCCTCAAAGTCTTCCTTACGAGGGTGGCCGGGATTGTCTTTTGGAGTAGTGTCGTAGTGAGCAGCAGCAACTGTGTCAGGAATAAGACCAAGTCCTTCGGTAACGTGGAAGTCTTTATCTTCTGGAGTTTTAAGGCTTGATGCGTCTGTCTGCATATTTGCAAATGGATAGAGCATACCGGCACTAGAGCCACTTACAATGGTTCCGCTATGAATAGCATCGGTCATCATGCCATCAATACCATATGGCTTCCATACCGCTTGCAACATTCGGTGGGAGTCACCACCTAGGGTAAAGATAAGGTTTGCCTTGCGGATTCGCTCTTCGAGCTCGTCGTGACTTGGCATACGGCTATCGACAACAGGCATCTCCTCAATAGTTGGGTATAGTATCTCGTGCGGTTCATAGAGGAACCCATGTAGCGGACGAGCGTTAACGCCAAGGCTTTTATAGTGATCAACAAATCGGCCAACAATTGTGTCAATTGGGCCTTCTTTTATCCATCGTGCAGATGGGACAATTAGGACTTCTGGCTTTTGTTCGCCAGTCATCTCTAGACCGACAGATAACAGCTCCCCTTGTTCGGCAAGGTCTTTACCATTACCGTAGGTAGATCCACCACCGATAAGTAGGGCGTTTAGTTTAGGATCGGTTATTGGGGCTGTTTCTTTTGTCATTACAAGCAGTATTATAGCATGAAGTAGTGCTTATGGCAATAGCATTATTGAGGGCGGTCATGATACTATAGCCGTATGAATCCGCTTATTCTTATGGCGATTATTGGGCTAGCCCCAGTGTTACTGATTGTCCTTGTCCGTGTTAAGGCGGCCTTTGTGTTTATGTCGTTGGCAGTAGGGGTTATTCTTAGCAATTACGTCGGTGATACGGCTCTCGATATGGTGCAGACATTTGTAAAAGGCTATAACAGCACAACGCAGTCTATTGTCCAGATTGGTTTGTTGATTGTACCGGTGTTACTGACGTTATTATTCTTAAATCGGTCACTTAGCAGTAATAAAACAATTATTAATATCTTCCCCGCGCTTCTAACAGGGGTATCAGTACTCTTTCTTGTGGTGCCCCTACTGCCTCCTGGCACCTCGAGTGGCATCTATGGTAACGATATTTGGGTTCAACTTAGCTCATATCAGGCGGCGCTCATCTCTGGCGCAGCACTCATTAGTCTGGCGCAGTTATGGGGCAGCGGCCACGGTGGCAAAGACAAAGACAAGAAAAAGAAGAAACACTAGTCTACATAAAACAATACTATGTACTGACTGTATCAAGATCGTTGGCCACTGATAACTCGCCAGTAAAGTCGGAAGTCCGCGCGGCTTTAAGTATGCCGTCTACAGAGTCATGTCCGGAATAGTGGGTTATAACAAGTTGTCTTGCACCTGCTTTGTGCGCAGTCTGTGCTGCATCCGCTGGATTGAGGTGTCCTGCGTCGGAATCTTTGCCGACCTGCGCCGATGCTTCACAGATAAAGATATCGGCATCCTTGGCTGTAGTCACGAGTACGTCGTCGTTGGTTGAGTCGCCAGAGTAGGCAATAACTGTACCGTCCGATTCAAGCCGTACTGCATAGGCATCGACTTTGTAATGGGTGGTTTTGCGTGGGATAACGCGCGCGTTGCTGGCAATAATGATTGGCTGGGCATCTACAAATTCGGTAACTTTATAGTCGACATTTGGCAAAAAGTCTTCGTCAAAATCAAACCCGCACTGGTTGAAGCCAATCTTTGCACGCTCGGCAATGCCCGGAGGCCCGATAAGGTGTAACTTTACTTTTTTGCCGGCAAATCGGCCGTCTAGAAAATAGCGTTGCAACAGAGGTTGGATGTTGAAGTGGTCTATATGAAAGTGGCTGATAACAATAGCGTGAATATCGCCAATTGTTAGACCAAGTTTGGTTATTTGTGGTAATACACCAAGGCCAGCGTCTAGCAAAACGTGTTGTCCATCTATCTCTACAAGATGAGATGCAGGGAAGCGATATGGGGTAGTGGGATCAAAGAGGGCGGCGCCAGAACCGAGAACGGTGAGCTTCATACTTTTCAGTATAGCCTAGCTATACGTCCGAGGCACGCCCAACAATCCTGGTCTGAGCACGGTAGGGTATAAAACGGGCAAAGACGTTGGTGAGCAGTTTATTACTAAAGCCATGGGTGACCTCTATCTTCCCGGCCATCATTGCTTTATAGCCTAGGCGAGCAACTGACTCAGCTGAGGCACCATTCGTTATGTTGCCGGCATTCGCAGCAGTAAAGAATGATGTTTTGGTTACGCCAGGATGCAGAGTGGTAACCGTTACATTGGTATTTCGGACATTGTAGGCAAGTGCTCGGCCAAGACTCCTTACAAATGCTTTGCTGGCATAGTAGACTGGCTGTTTTGGCCCAGGAAAGAACGCCGTAATTGATGCGATATTCAGGATTCGACCATTGTTATTCGTTATAAAATCTTTCCCGAAGAGTTGGGAGAGTTCCATAAGGCTCACGACGTTAAGTTGTGCCAATTGTGTAGTTCGAGCTGGATCATCATGGAAGAAATCACCCTTTAGTCCAACACCGGCATTGTTTACCAGGATCTGAATCTTCTCTTTTTTAGCTTGGCTGTACAGCTTAGCGGCAGATCCAGGAACGGACAAATCGGCCACAATAACACTCACTTTTACTTTGTGCTCAGTAGTAATACTGCGCTGTAGCTTTGCGAGTTCATCTTTGTCGCGTGCAACGAGTACAAGATCGTGCCCGGCTTTTGCCATAATGATCGCAAGCTCCTTACCGATGCCGCTAGATGCCCCTGTAATTAACGCTTTTTGCATAGTGACTCCTTATGTCACAAGTGTAACATTTGATTACGAGACTAGCCGACTAAACGCACCGAGGCCTTCGTCTACGAGAATAGTAGCAATTTGGACGGCACTAGCACCGGCTTTTTAAAAATGATTGGCTTGTTCTTGGCATGCGCGTCGCTACAAACAGATCATTTACTCTTGGTCTTCGATCCCAAGAATGCCAGAAAGTTGCGTTACACTAGCTTTAGTACTAGAAATTAACATTTCGTACAGCTTTGCTTTGGCCTTTAGCCTTTGTGAAGCAGGGAATTTAACTGCACGTTTAAAGATGTTAAGTTCGGAGATATCATCTAGCTCCTGTTCTGTCTTTGCTAGAGTCTTCTTCTGTTCGGCTAACTTCGCTTTCTCAGATGGTAGCCACTTTTGGGCAACTTCTTGTTCCATGACAGTTTTTTGAGGCCCGAATCCATAGCCACGGACTACCTGAAGCGCACTGCTTGCTGAATGTGCATCGGCGGCTTCGGATCGTACTCGCGTGTTTAATTTCTCACGCATGCTATCCTTTGCAGCTTGTGTTGATCCGTAGTTTGCGATTGTATGCGTAGCAGAGTTAAGGCTGACTGCTGTCATGGCCTCGGATTCGACTTGCTGGTCTAAGTCATTACGCATATGACGCTGATCAATAGGGGATGATCCGTAGTTTGCGATTGTATGCGTAGCAGAGTTAAGGCTGACCGCAGTTGCAGCTTCGTGTGCGACTCTCAGGTCTAGACCACGGCGTAAGGCGCTGCTATTGGCTGCATAGTTAGCAATCGTGTGGGCGCCAGAATTAATAGAAACAGCACCAAATGCCTCAAGGTATACTCGTTGTTCTAGACCAAGACGCATCGCACGTTTGCCATGTGTTGATCCGTAGTTAGCAATCGCGTGAACTCCATAGTTTAGGCTAACCCCCTGCACTGCTTCATCGAATACTTGACGATCAAGTCCCGCGCGAAGTGCGGCTTGTACGCCGGCTGGCCCACGACCAATTTCATGGATGGCACTGTTAAGAGACACGCTGTTTCCGGCACGTTGGAGAGTCTCTCCGGCGGCACCCGTTGCTAGACCTCGAACGATTGCTTCAGTACCAAGCATAACCCCAGAAACTTTTCCATAAACGTCGTCTAGAACTGCTGTAAGGTCGGTGTGTATTACGCGCAAACTATCGCCGTATTCGCCGGTCGTTGGGTCATATGTACGTGCAGCAATATTGCCCAAGGCAGTTGTACCGAATTGCACGACTTCAAGTGTTTTTTGATGATGAAATTGCGGCACCTCGGCTAGAGATTCAGGCGAAGCTACAGACATAATCACTCCAATTTAATATGTATACTTTACTGTAATATAGCTAATTAGTCAATCTATTGGTATTTGTAAGCTTACGTTGCTAAAGTCTGTTGGCTTGAGCCATTGACCAGATACACATCGCCGTCTCGAAATGTTTTATGGGGCAGGTTCTCACTGACAACATATTCGTATTCTTTTTCGACATCAAGTGATTCATGGTGGTCGGAGCGGAAGTGTACAATCGGGTGGAAGTCGATCACTCCTAGTCCTTCCCATACTTCGCCCTGCAGATACCCCTCGGCCACGGCATCTTTGTCGTCGATGATCTCGACGCCACGTAATGACTTAGCGAGTACGCAGAAGGCAGCGCTGTAGCCACCGTAGATAAGCTTTCCACTAACTACTAGCTCATCAAAGAGTTTATCGAAACCACTTTGTCTGTAAGCCTTTGCCAAGATAAAGGTGTTCCCACCGGTGACCCAGACCATATCGTATGCATTCAGGCGATCTTTTAGCCCGTCATTGCCGAAGTAATCCCGAAGATCCAGATGTTCAGCTTCATAGCCTAGAGCTTCAAGATTGGCTATCTCATCGGCAAGCCGTTTGGCAACGCGTGGTAGATCGGTAGAGAAGTCGAGTGCGTTAGTAACGACACCGATCTTTGCATTCTTTTTACCGATAAGTTCTACCAGTTTGTCGGAATGGTTACCAAGGCCATAAGAGGATAAATAGAGTTTCATAGTTTAATGATAACAAAAAAGAGGCCGAAGCCTCTGGATACTATATGGAGGGTCCAGTGGGACTCGAACCCACGACACCCTGCTTAAAAGGCAGGTGCTCTAACCGGCTGAGCTATGGACCCAAGCTCAAAATAACTCCTTACATTATCGTTATTTTCGCGGAAATGTCAATGCATGTACTCTAGACATGCAGTAGCAAAGATTATATAATCGTAGACTTATGTTTGTTATAAAAGGATCAGGACCGGTAAAAGCCTCTCGACGCGCCTTGTTACGCGAAGAGTTTGGTAGGTTTGGAGAATCTCTGGACTGGGTTTCAGACGCATCACTAATACCTGAAGAGGCATCATATTGGCTTAGTGGCGACCAGCCCGAGGATGAGAGGAATCCATATCAAAATATTGCAGAATGGATGACTACAGCACTTACAGTGTGGACTGTTAATCACGCCCAGAGGCTTAACTATCAGAAGGCATTTGATCGTGCAGAAGCCACAAGTGATGATCGTCTACGAATACGTGGGGAGATGGTGGACCCGTACGCTATGCTTTCCAGATATCGACCCGGTAACCAGGCCATGGGTGAAATAGTTGAAGTGGTACCGGTTATCGCCAATAGAGAGGGAATTGACCGGGACCATTGGCCGGCTATGGCCAAGCAGGCAAAGGCGTATGGCGCTGCAATCGCTGGAGATGGCACTCGAGTTCAGGCGCTCGTTCGTGGGTCACAAAAGCCTCTGGGGTATTCTCATACGCACATTGATGCCGCGTGGTTCAAGCCGGATGCCGACACAGGTATCACGCCAGTTGATGGGGTCCAACGGGTTGTCGAAGCTGCAAAAGAAATCGCCAACCTTCGGATGGTTGGGACAGAGGGCAGTGGGGTTTGCTTGGCGCTAACTACAATTCTGCCAGGTACTGGCAAGACACTTTTTGATGCTACGTGGGATACCTATGTAGACTTTGCTTCGACAGCGATTTACCCATATCTTAATGAGAACCACCTAGAAGCAGGTGCAGTACGGCAGCCGCTCGAGGGTCGTGCGCTACAAGCGCATATTCAGTTTATGAATGAGTCTTATATTTTGGACCGATCGCCAGCAGGATACGATATCAACGGTATCTCGTGGGCAGAATAGACGGTAGTTTGACGGTTTTGTTTAAGAACTAGAGCGCGTGTAGTCTGATGGAATGGGGCGGTGGAAAGTTCGGCGGACGACGTTAGTTTGTCTTGGGTGTTGTGGGTTTTTGGCTGGGCTTGTTGCTGGCCGTTTTTATAATCCAGGCTGGGCAATACTCGGCTTGGCGTTCGTTTGTATCCCCCTGCTCTTCCGCCGTAATACACTTAGCATGTTAAGCATAACCGTAATCGGTTTGAGCCTTGGGTGTGCACGCGGCGCGACATTTAAGCAGCGGTTACTTCCCTACTCTACATATGCTCACAAAAAGATTGTTTTAGAAGTTGTTGCTAAAACCGATGCAGTGTACGGGCAGAGAAAAGAACTAAAGTTCGATGCAGAGCAAGCGCAGATCCTGGAGCCTGCAAAGACCTGGTTACCGGGTACAATCGGTGTTGGTTCGTATGGCTTGCCTGCTGTCTATGCTGGTGACCGGCTCCTCTTGACTGGGAAACTGTATCCAACCAGGGGGAGCCGGTCGGCCAGTATTGGCTTTGCAACAGTTATTAAAGTCCAGCGATCTAAAAGCCTACTTGCCAAAGTTCGGCGCAAGTTCGCGAACGGTATGCAGTCTGCTTTGCCGGAACCACATGGTTCGTTTTCATTAGGATTGCTTGTCGGCCAGCGGACCACACTACCTGCCGCACTCACAGAAAGTTTGTCGGCGACCGGGCTAACGCACATCGTAGCGGTGAGTGGGTACAACGTAACTATTTTGGTCCAGTTTGTTCATCGACTTCTGCGGAGACGATCCAAATATCAGGCGACCGTATTAACCCTGCTGGTTATTCTGGCCTTTGTTTTACTATGCGGCACAAGCGCTAGTATTGTTCGAGCTGGCTTGATAAGCACGTTGAGTTTGTGGGCTTGGTACTTTGGTCGTAAGATCCGACCAGTACTACTTATATTGGTGACGGCAGCGATTACGGCAGGCTGGTTACCTATCTATATTTGGAGTGATATCGGCTGGTACTTATCATTTATGGCGTTTGCGGGCGTGTTGCTACTGGCGCCTTTGTTTTCGAGAAGACTTGCAAAGTGGCCGGTACCGTCGTTAATTATCGAGACTATCTCGGCCATCATTATGACTACTCCACTTATATTGTTTATCTTTGGGAGGCTGTCCATTGTCGCACTGCTGGCTAACCTCTTAGTTGTGCCGTTCATCCCTTTGGCAATGATGCTTGGCTTGCTAGCAGGTTTGGCTGGCATGATTGTGCCGGCTGTAGCAGGTTGGTTGGCATGGCCGGTATCACTCGTTACTACGTATATTTTGGACGTTGTTAGATTGGTTGCGCGACTACCCAAAGCGTCTATTAGTCTACGGATAAGCGGCGTGCAGATGACGCTGGTGTATGCGGGTGTACTGGTGGTTGCTCTCGGCTGGCGAAAAGCAGCCCATAATAGTAAAATACAGATAAGAAAACAGGAGTAGTTATGTCTGGTCATAGCAAGTGGAGCACCATTAAACGTCAAAAGGGAGCAAAAGATGCGGCCCGAGGAGCTGTATTTACAAAGCTCGGTAATGCTATCGCTATTGCGGCACGAGCCGGCGCCGACCCAGATATGAACTTCTCTCTTCGATTGGCGATCGATAAAGCCAAAGCGGCTAACATGCCTATTGCTAACATTCAGAGAGGCATCGATCGTGGTAGCGGCAAGCTCGGTGGTGAGCAAATCCAAGAGGTACTATACGAAGGCTATGGCCCGGGTGGTGTGGCGGTACTAGTGGAATGTGCAACCGATAATGTTAATCGTACCTACCCCGAAGTTAAACTTGCCTTTAGTAAAAACGGTGGCAATATTGCCGAGAAAGGCGCAGTTGCCTTCCAGTTTGACCACAAAGGAATGATTCGCGTTAAAGGTGGCGGTGACGAACTTATGCTCCAAGTACTCGATGCAGGCGCGGAAGACTTTGAAGATGAAGGTGAAGAAAGCGTAATCTATACCGAAAAGAATAACCTTGCCAAGGTTCGCGATGCACTGAAAGAAGCTGGAGTAGAAATCCTAGAAGCCGAGCTGGCATACGTCCCAAACAACACTGTCGAAGTAACCGATCCAGAAGTAGCTCGTAAGATCATGAAGGTTATGAACGCTCTCGACGATCTAGACGACGTTTCTAATACTTACGTAAACTTCGATATTGCTGATGGAGTCACCATTGACTGATGCAGACCTGGACAAGGCATTTGTCTTTGCTAAAGATCTTGCACGACAATCCGGAGAGATAATTACTAAGTACTTCCAGTCTGCAGATATGGCAAAGAACTGGAAAGAAGACAATTCGATTGTCACGGTTGCCGACACAACTATCAACCAGCTGGTTATCTCAAAGATCCAAGAGAGCTATCCAGAACATGGAGTCTACGGCGAGGAAGACACCTATGAGATCGAACGTGAGTGGCTCTGGGTTGTTGATCCTCTTGACGGCACATCTCCTTTTTCGCTCGGTATCCCGATTTCTACCTTTGCATTAGCGCTCGTACATAATGGTGACGTAATCTTTAGTATTGTTTTCGATCCATTCCAGGATCGTATGTTCGTGGCCCGAAAAGGCCAGGGTGCCTTTGTGAATGATGCCAAACTAGAAGTCTCAAAAGAAGATACTTTCAAACGGCAGTTTGTTCTTAGCTTTAGGTCACTCACTAAACCTGATCACAAAGGTGTGAACATAATGTTTGATGAACTCCAAAGGCAGGGCGCCAAGATATATATGTTTGCCGGCTTTAGTTATGGCGGTGCACTGGTCGCAGAAGGCCGCTTTGTGGCTGCTTGTATGGTATATGGCTCCCCATGGGATGCCGCTGCTATTTCGCTAATTGTCCAGGAGGCAGGGGGCAAAGCAACAGACATGAACGGTAAACCGCGTAAGTACAATGTCTGGGGCGATGGACTGATAGTTAGTAACAGTCTGGTTCACGACCGGCTAGTTAAACTTATCGATTATGAGAATACTCGGGATTGATCCCGGTACCGGGATCCTTGGTTTTGGCGTTATAGACGTTGCTGCTAATGGCTCGTTTCAGTTGGTAGACGCAGGTGTAATCCGCACGCCCGTGAAAGAGGATGATGCTGTTCGCTTGGTGACCATTTTTGATGAACTCCAAGACATAATTATTACCAATAAACCAACCGTCATGTCTGTCGAAAAGCTATTCTTTTCCAAAAATGTTACAACTGCTATGACGGTATCACAGGCGCGCGGTGTAGTGCTGTTACTTGGTCAGCAGAACGGATTGAAATTATACGAATATAATCCAATGCAAATCAAACAGGCTATAACTGGCTATGGCAAGGCCGACAAAAAACAGATGCAGGAAATGGTTCGAACGATTCTGCGTCTCAAAGAAATTCCTAAACCAGACGATGCAGCAGATGCGCTTGCAGCAGCTATCACTTGCGCTATGAGTATCCGCTAAGGCGGCATGGTAAGCTAGAAACATGATTGCAACACTCACTGGTACGATTACTGAACATCAAGGGAACATGATAATCCTGGAAGTTGGTTTTGTTGGGTATGGGGTTATGGTTACCTCGACCGACCAAGGGGCGTTACCAAGTGGAGCTGAGGCTAAATTGTATATTTACGAACACATTAAAGAGGATGCTCACAATCTTATTGGATTTAAGTCACTGAGTACAAAACAGCTCTTTGAGCAGTTGTTAAGCGTTAAAAACGTTGGGCCAAAGGGCGCGCTAGCAGTGTTAGACATTGGCGGCGAGGGGCTAGTACGAACTGCAATTGCAAATGGCGATGTAAAAATACTACAGTCTGCTAAAGGCGTAGGTAAGCGTGCTGCCGAACAGATTGTAGTTGAACTACGTGATAAGGTTGGCGCTCCTGTTGGGGCGGCCGCCGAAGATCTAATTGGACGAGCAGGCATAGACCAGAACGACTTAGCGCTGCAGGCGCTTGTTTCACTTGGCTATAGTGACGCCGATGCCCAGGTTGCATTGAAAGATATTGATAAAGAATTATCGGTTGAAGAACGGGTAAAAGCAGCCCTTAAGGGTTAACTGACAGCACGCAAGTGCATGCCTGAGCCGTCGTCCATCGGACGGGCTTGAATCCCTTCGAGATAGACTAATCCGGTGTCTTGAGCGACTGTCTGGCTGATCGGTTCAACCTGCGACGTGTTGAGTTTTGCGAGTACATCTGGCATAAAGCGAACCACAGCTAGCTGCATATCGGGGACAACAAGATGGGGTCGGATGCCAACTTCTCGGAGTGCTTTGCCCATTATTTTGGATTGTTTAGCCAGTAGTCGACGACCAGCATGCAACTGTAGTCCTTCGATATGTTCACCTTCGTCTTCGAAAGATGCGGCTTCTGGCTTTAGTGCGACTTCACAGTTGCGCTTGTTGCCCGTAAGGCTTTCTGTTGCATCTGCAATTCCGTGTAGACTTAGCCCGGCAACTTCCATGTATCCAATAACAACATCTTCGGCAACATCTGGCTCACCAAGTGTCTGTCTGCCAAGAGCAGCGTTTACTGTCTTTAAGGCATTACCAGCCCTGCCCGTCAGATATGATCTGCTGGAAGGACTGACTTCACGGTAGAACTCGATGCCGTTAATCATGTATATATTATACTATAAAAGTATACTTTAAGCAATGGTGTCCGGGACTTCAACCAACTCGAGCGGACCAGACCTAATAACCTTAATTGCTCTAGATATTCTGCCCGCCAAAGCTCTGCGTGGTTTAAACATCCCCTCTGAGCGGCGGTTCTCATCCATTAAGGTCGTCCAAGCAACATCTTGTGGAGCTGGGCTGCGTTTAACATCGTCGATCCCATTGTTTGCCAGCCAGCGGACAAACTTGTGGTCAATAGTCTGTACTCCATCAGGCAAAACGAGGGGCAAGCTGAGTTTCTGGACTTCAGTTAACTCATACCCTTTGCTCGCTGCGGCAAGGGCAATGCGCTCCTCGGAATCACGACGCTGATCTAAGGGAAGGTGCATGAATAGAATAAGACCAATATCTAAGGGTATTTCTTGTCTAGACACTGGGCGAGCCATGAACCTTTGATACTGTTCTTCGGCGTGGTCGCTAGATGCACGTAATTCTGTGAGGGCTGTTAACGCACGTCGGCCAAGAACTGGTGCAACTTGTATTGGGTTCGGCTCAAAGCTAAACATGACCGGAAATTCACTTTCGGCATGGAACTCAGCAACTGCTTGGAATACCAAGCCCATGTCGTCTGAATCTAACTGGCGTCCAAAAACAATCGGCATAGCTGATAATTCTAGAACTTACTATTGTCTTAGTCAAATACAAGGTATTATGTGCTTATGGCAATTGAACGGATTGTGGATACGGGGATAGATGAGGTAAGTGCGGACGAAGAGCAGTTCGAGAACACTTTGCGTCCCAAAGATTTTGCTAACTATATTGGTCAGAAACGACTTAAGCAAAACCTCAAGCTAGCCATAGACGCTGCAAAAAAACGTGGTGAGCCGCTCGACCATATTCTGTTGTACGGTCCGCCGGGCCTAGGTAAGACAACGATGGCTTCAGTTATCGCCCACGAAATGGGTGCCCAGATACGAATTACCAGTGGGCCAGCAATAGAGCGTGCTGGTGACTTAGCTAGTTTATTAACCAACCTCCAAGACGGCGACATCTTATTTATCGACGAAGTGCATCGTTTGCATCGCAGTGTCGAAGAAGTTTTGTATAGTGCAATGGAAGACTTCAAGCTCGATATTATGCTCGGTAAGGGCCCCAGCGCGAAGAGTATGCGACTCGATTTACCTCGATTTACGTTAATCGGCGCAACAACTCGTACGGGCGCTCTAGCTGCACCACTTCGTGATCGTTTTGGCATGATCCATCGACTAGAGTTTTATGCACCAGAAGAGGTTGCACAGATCATCGAACGAGCAGCATCTATCTTGAACGTAAAGGTAGACGCCGCAGCCGCCGAGCAACTGGCGCATCGTGCTCGCCTAACCCCACGTATCGCCAATCGATTACTGCGACGAGTCCGCGACTTTGCCGATGTTAACGGTGACGGGATAATCGACACCGTTATTAGTACTAGTGCGTTGCGGCTGCTAGAAATAGATGAACTTGGTCTCGATCCTGGAGATAGAATGTTGTTAGCAGCGATCATCGACAACTATAACGGTGGCCCAGTAGGTATCGAAACATTGGCGGCGCTTACAGCCGAAGAGCGTAGTACTATTGAAGACTTCTATGAGCCATATTTGATGCAGATTGGGTTAATAGAACGGACACCACGTGGCCGTAAAGTCACCCCCAAAGCTTACAAGCATTTAGGCAGGCAACAAGACGTCGAACAAACATCGCTCATATCTGGTAACTAATGATATAATTACGGTAAATGAAAGGCCCGAAGCAAGATTACAGCATGTCCCTTGGCCAGGTTGATGACGACGAGAAATTGTTGGCAGTCATCAAGCGTCACCCATTTGGCATTATTAAATTATATTTTCAGATTATTGTAGGTCTTATTGGCGCAGGAGCATTGATCTATTTTGTGTTACCAGGCGCCTTTCCTCCTGATGATTACGCTGGCCTATACAATATCGTTGGTTTACTTAGTGTACTGGTTGTCGTATTTATGGTGTTTATCGCAGGAATCGCCACAGTGATCTATAACCTTAGTGAGTTAGTGGTCACCGACAAAACAATCACGCAAACTATCCAGATTGGGTTATTTAGTAAGAAGACTTCGCAGCTGGCTGTGTCTAGTGTAGAAGACGTTACGGCAAACAAAAACGGTGTTTTTCCGACTCTCTTTAACTATGGCCGATTGCTTGTCGAGACCGCTGGTGAGCAAGAAAACTTTCATTTTGACTACTGCCCGCATGCAGATCACTATGCTAAATTGATACTCGAGACTAGACAGCAATTCATGGGCAGTCGCGAACTAGAACTTCGTGACACTGCAAGTGCCTATTCCCGAAGTTCTTCACCGGCCGGGCATGACCCATCTGCTCCAGCTCCAACTGTTCGCAAGCAGCAGCGAAAAGGAAACCCGAGTATGCGCATTGGGGCTATTGCGGCCGACGGCGCTGACGACGACGAAGCTAATCATTCAATTCGCGGATAGTACAGGTTGCCAGACTAGTTATAGTTGTTCTTGGCGTAAGCTTCCGCGTCTTCTTGTGTGGCAGTCAAAACATACTTCATGCAGTCTAGTGTGACGTTGTCGCATGGTGCCCCATCTGTGGTAGCAGGAGCATAGCTATACACTTTGGCAGCGGGCGCTGGCGACAAAGCAGACTGCTTAGAGCTTGGGTCGGTTATGTCGTCATTGCTAAGTGATTTGATATTTTTGGATCGCCAGTTTACATCATTAATTTGTGCTAGACTTGGGTACCGTTCTTTTTGTGAATAGTAATCTTCGATTGCGTGCTGGATAGTCTTAACATCTTGTTGGCGTTCGCTGTTGCGTCGTTTACGGCCGATGTCGGTGAATGTTGTAAAGAAAATACCTACAAGCAAGCCGATAGTGATAATGATGATCAAAAGCTCAACAATAGTAAAGCCGCGTTCTTTGTAGATTCTAGCGTGATGTTTATTTTGGTAATACATAATCGTTTTACTAAATTATTACCGTAAGCGGTATCTACGTCAAGCGATACCTCTGTTGTTTTTATTCCTGAAAAGGGTTCTGGCGTGCACCCTGGAATAGGGCGTGGACTTCCTGGCTGTTATCCTCGAGGTTCTTCAGCTTCTCGGCAGTCTGCTTGTCGATACTAGGTCGCTTTACTTGCTTTATGCGTTCGGCCACGGCTGTTTCATCTGGCTGCTCGCGGTTGAAGTGATTGATCTGGAAGATCATAAAGCCATAAATCGATGCCACAACAATGAATAGGATTATGGCATAATATCGCCTAAACCAACGTAAAACATTAATGAACATGGGTTTGAGATCTTTTAGGTCTTTATTCATGGCTTTATGTATGTACTGAGCACTAGGTTAAATGTTAGCTTACTACCATCGACATTTGGCAGGATGGTGATATTGGATACTTGGGCTGTACGGCGATTGTTCTCAAGCTTTTCTAGAAAATCAATGAACTTGTCGTAGGTTATGGGGGTATTGCTGTCGGATTGAACGGTGATCTGCATCTCGTACAAACCTTTCAGGCCAGTTACCGGTGTGACTTGAGTTTCTTTAGCTTTGGCCGCTTTGGAAGATTGCCCAAGTGTACTTGGTGGGAAACTAATTCCACTAAGCTTAATGCCTAGGCTTTTAGCCACATCGTTGATACTTCGAACGGTTTTAGCTTGGTCTTTATCCTGTGGCACTACGGATCGGGCTATTAGGTTAAGCTCTGTGTACGTGTCAATATCTTTCTTTGCGCTAGTTAGCGAATCTTGTTGCTCGTCTAGTACTCGGTTCTGCAGCTTTGCTTCCATCAGGTTGGCTGCGTACTTCTTTAGTATATTTGTACTCGTAACAGCACTCCCGATAACAGCCAAACCAAGAAGCCCGGTGACGGCAATCATGAGCATAAAGATACGCTTAGGGGTCATGATTTGGCCTTTGCTTTTGGTGTAATGAATAGGTACGAGGCGTTGTCACCAAAGAGGGCACGGACTACGACGGTGCATGGATATTTGCTTCCGGTTTTGTCGCAGTTAATACTGACTATATCTGCCTTAGAAAATATCTTGTTCTTTGGGTCGGCTAAGTTTACCTGTACCTGAGTGGCGGCATCGTAGTCGACGGCACTTGCGGTGAGCGATATACCTTTTTCACCTTTGTTGATCTTGAGATCACTGAGGCTAGTGTTGCTTGGCATCGCTGCACCAATCTGGCGCAGAAGTTTACTGAATAATACCTGTCGGGATAATACGTCTGTAGTTAGTTTGATGTTGCCAGAGATCTCCTCGGCTTGCTTTTGAACAGTATCGAGTTGTTGATTGTTGAGCGATTGGCTGGTGCTACTGATCTGTTGCTGGAAGGATCGTTCACTACTTCTTAGGTATAAAATACCTGACATGGTAATAACTCCAACCCCAATGATTACCAAGGCAAAGATCCCACACAGCTTTAGTAGCCAGAAGTTCTTGCGGGCAAAGCCAATTTCGCTTCTTCGTTCATGGGGGAGTAGATTTATCATGCAAACACCTCTCCCGGATCTACGCTCGCAAGCCCGGCAACGGCAATATACGGAGCACTTGCGTTGACAGGCAAAGGCGATAGGTCATGTTCGTAGTCGAATAACTGCCACAGATCAACGGTGCGCACCGCAAGTCGTAATTGGTCGGTCATTAGGGCGGCAAGGCTAGGAATGCGTGCTTCGTCGCCAACTAGTACAATCTGTTCGATCTGCCGAGTACGATCATACCGTTCTTCATAGTAACGAACCATGCGGCGAATTTCTTTAATAAACTGCTGTAGTTGGTTGTCGCCTTTTGTGTCTGTGGTCGGCTCTTCTTCTACGGGTTGTAGTTTGGGCAGTGCTGGCTTGTTGGCCAGAGCTTTGGTGATCTGATTATTAAAATCAGGACCAGTTGTTACTGTTGCAGTAGCAACAATATGCTTGTCGACAATTGAGATATCAACCATATCTTTATCGAAATCTATTAGGACGCTTGGGATTCCACCAAACTTTGTCTTAGTGAACAGCCGTTGTACGGAATCGGCACGAGTTTCTATCAATACTGGTTCAAGTTGCAACTGCTTGGCGACTTCTAGGTAAGAGTCAATAACCTGCTTCGATGCCGCGACAGTGAAAATCTCTGTTTGATCATCAATCTTATTGATAGGAGTGTAATCTACGTACAGGCTATCGATCGCCACTGGTGTATATTGCTCGGTCTCTAGCATGACGGCTTCGGCCAGCTGCTCAGGAGGTAAGTTTGGCATAGTAACAGCACGACTAAATGTACGAGCGCTTGGGATAGAGAGAACAAGCCGGTCGGTAGTAATCTTGCCCTGGATGGCATTATCTATCAGAAGGCGAATAGTTCTTGCGACTGATTCTGGGTTGGTAATGATGCCATCCTTGACGGTGTTTGCATCTAGTACGCCCGAGCCATAGCCTCGGATGACTAATCTCCCGTCTTTATGGAGTACTTGCATGACTTGAACATCACTGTGGCTGATAGTTATGCCAAAGATGGGGCGGTCACGAAAAAAGTATGTTTTAGACATAAGCGTTATGGTTAGTATAACAGATGTAGATCATGGTCGGGTGAGCACCTCTCGCCATGACAGAATTGAAAAACTGCTAGTTATTGGGAAGCTAGGTGGCGGTGCATACAGTAGGTTGTAGTCATACTGAGTATCGTTGTGATATACGCCCGAAACCCATTCGTTAGAACTAACTTGCACTGAGTCAGGGCAGGAGCCATTTCGCGACCATGTCCAGGTCCACTGCTGCCTAGTCGCTACTGATCCGTAGAAGGTGAACGTTTGATTGGCATTGCCCCAACCTCTAGTGCAGCGGTTACTGTTAGAGTTATAGACATTAGGGTATCCAACCGTCCCAGTCTGGGCAATCATGGCGGCGTCGACTTCAAAGTTAAAACTTCCAGTAGCAGGCGGTGCATACGGCGCAATAGAAATCTGTCCCTCGGCGACAAGGCCGATAGCATCGCTACCGTTCTTGGTGCTATACACGACATCATCTGCGATTGTAACGTTGGCGTTACTACTGGTTGCAAGACGTCCGGCTGCAATAGTGACCCGGCCGTGATATGTAGGGTTAGTACGCACCCAGACATTGTCTTCGGCAAAGATAACGCCCGAGCTAGGGATGGAGATGTTTGATCCTAGTGAGGCCAACGTAAGTGCATTAGTATATGGTGAGCTTGTGTCTGTCTCGCCGTTTACGTTATATAGGTTGTAAGTGCCATTCGTGTTGAGTTCGATCAGATATCCTCGGGCAGCACTGTAGCTGCCGTTTGTTGCGCGTTGGGGTAAGTAAGAGGATGTTCGAGTAGTAGGCGTCTGCGAACAGGCAGTCGCCTGACTGGCAATAGCACTAGTTGCTGCGTTGGCACTCAGAGCTGTTTTTTTAATGGTGCACAGGTTACCGCTAATTACGTTAAAGTCGACCGACGGGACAGGGTATCTCCAATCAGTTTTTGATCTTGTATTGCAGTTTACGGGCGATGTTATCGAGCTGCTGCACCACACTCCTGGCTGCGAGGATGACCCGTTACCACCAAGCGAAGAAGGCGGGATATAGGTAGTATTAGCACTGGTGACATCGGCCGTATTGACGCCATCCATACGGATACCTTGGTTGGAGTGAACCGGACCAGAAGCTTTTTCGGTACTACCAAACCATAGTGCTGAGTCCGAGACTACGCCGTAGCTGGCGAAGGATGGTGCGCCTAGGTAGCCGTCAATGGTCCGGATAATGTCGGAGTTTGCCACCTTGCCGATTGAACGTACTCGGGCAATGGTTGAGCCGCTACCTGTCGGCTTTATGTACAAGGTATACGTCCCGGCATTTTGTCCGTTGTCATCAAGATAGTTGTGCACAAATGGGCCATATCCAAGTGTCGCGTCTTGTGGCACGATACCTGTCCGGCCATCTTGGTAGTCGTTCGGACTATGGCTAAGATGCCATAGATAATAATTAAGTCCAGCTTCGGCAATATTCAAAGCCTTCTGGCGCTTTACATTCGTATTTACAACATACAAGTTACTCTCGACGATAGTAAACGTAGCAGCTGCGAAAACAGTGATTACGATAATCAATCCAAGAGCTGCCGGTAGAACAAACCCATCTTGGTTTTTGATCTTTCCTAGCTTCTTAAAAAGCCTCATAAGTTTGTCTTCCTATTACGTAGTGACACTGTCAGGCTTGAGTCATAGGTATCACCAAGACGCTTCACATCTTGCTTTTGAGAAAGATTAATACGCACACCCTTGATGGTATGGAGATCGGCAATTGGTTGGGAAAGCGTAGTCCCAACCGAATCAAGATATTGGAACAGTGGAGTAGAGGGCTGGTTATTGAACTTCTCGATGATTGTGTAGGTCCGTTTTTTGGCGGTCAATAATGTGCCAGTTGGCGGGTTGCCATTCATTGGCGTGACTTCGGCATACAAGGTGGGGTTCGGGCCTGCTAAATAATAGTGAATATACGAAACGTATGAGTCGTTAGGCGAGAAGTAGGCGTAAAACTGCATGTCGTTATTGTCGGCAGTAGTGATGTCTGTTAGACCTCTCACTACTGTGGCAATGCGCTGACTTTGCTGGGCTATGGTATTAAACTGGGCACTATCTTTCTCGAGTCCTAAGAAATTCACTAACGAGGCATTAAAGATACCGTACAGAACAAGCGTAACGATGCCAATCAGCACGATAACAACGGTCAACTCGGTAATAGTAAACCCATCATTCTCTAACTTACGACGTCTGAGGCGTGAGCGTTGCGCAGCAATGCCTTTAGAGGGGTAGAACCGGGAATATGTATTCCATTTTCCATGGCTGTGCAAGGGGCGTGCTCCTTTTGGGTTAGAGTACAACATTAAACCCTCCAAGTAGTGGACTGCCAGGGAGAGTGAGTGTGGAGCTATTTGCGGTGATAACCAGGTTGGTCCGGCCTTGAGCAAAACTACTCATATCTACCGTACAATCCAGGCGCAATCCACTTGAAGCGCCGGTACAGCTTGCCGTCTTGCTGGTTGCGCCCTGCTCTACTTTTACGACCGTGCTGCAGCTGGCTGCTGTTGTGCTACAAGGCAAATTAGCTCCATTTATTTGGAACATAAAGGCATTGGCCGTGCCGCTATTCAGGCTGACTTCTGCCGGAGTAGCTGAAGTGACTCTCGGGAATGTTGCGCTCGTCGTTAAGATAAGGCGCACCTTCTGGATGAACGGGTTGCCCCCGTAATCAAATGTCGGCAAACTAATGTCGTAAGCTGGAATATCTGTTGGTCCAAGGATAGTTGTGCCGCCGTACGGTACAGCTGCCGCGAGGTAATATGTGGCGCCACTCCTACTGCAGCTTGTGGCACCAGTGTCGCCACAGATGTAGTAGTTACCAGGAGTTAGGTTGCTAATACTTCCCAGGCCGCTTGCGTCGGATATCGGGCGAGTATCACTTGGTGACAAGTTGTCATAATAGTAGGAGGTATCGGTTGTTGCGGTGTACTTCTTATAGCCACCTTTTACGTACAGTTTAACGTTATCAAGTGCGGCTCCACTGGTGGTGACCGTCTCATACGCTAGGCTATTGGTGGTCATCGGGCTGATAGTTAGTGTGGTATAGCTTGGCTGCTGGGCAAAGATATTCTGGTTAGGATAGTTTGGCTGCAAGCTACCACTTGGGACAATGGTTGTTAATGTAGAGAACCCATCCTTGGAGGCGGTGATATTGTAATCAAAACCGGTGGTATCCGGCGGTAGTCCGTAGAATATTGCCACACCAGCACTATCCGTCGTATCCGAAAGTAGTAAGCTCGGGGCTAATGTAGTGTTCTTTGTTTGAACAGTTGCACCAGAAACAGGCGCGCCACTATCGTCGATGACGGTAATGAATAGTGATCCGGTGTTACTCGCTGTTTCGGCTACACGTGCTGATATCTGTGTGTCGACTTCTGCTAGCTTTACGTTGGTACGGCTGTAGGCTGTAACATGGACAATTTTATAATCTTGAGGGTTTTGGTCCACGCTTGGTGCGCCAGTTGGCGCAGGGTAATTGCGACAGTACTTTTGTTTGAGCGCAGTGCTCGGGTAGTTGGTACAGCCGTCAAATGCATCATCAATGTAGTTAATACTAGTCTTGATGGTGTAGGTGTAATTATTTACTTTTTTGTTGCTACTGGCCGGCAAAGGATTTTGAGCATAAATGCTGCCACCAGCTACCGCTAAGCTGTTGTAGGGAAGCGACTTGAGATATTCCATTTGGTCGGTTACTAGGGTAGAGGCAATCGATTTTTGTTTAGCAGCGATAGCGCCCGTTAGTAGAGCGTTATAAAACAGCAAAAAACCTATGCCAACCATGGCAAGTACAGCCAAGCCAATAACTAGCTCTACCAGAGTAGAGCCTCTGTTATCAAGTAGTAAATCTTCCCGAAGTTTTCGGTGCCCACGCATTACCTACTAGTATACGCTGATGCTTAGCGTTTCACCACTGTTGGTTATGCTTATTGCAGTGCTGTAAGAATAGCATTCAGTTCAAGTGCATCGCCATGATCCAGGAGGAATAGGCGGCGATCATGACGATCGAAATTAGCAATGTTTTTCTGTGGTCGGTTAACCTGGATTAGGTTTGGTTCTCCCCAGTCTTGCATGTATCGACGCACTACAGCTTCCCCTTGATCGTCAATATAATGACGGATCATTTCAAAGTAGTAATGACCATTCTTTTCCATACGATGTATAAGTAAGTGCCCCTTTTCGCCTAGGGTATAGCTGGCATATAGACTGTCGATCCCGGTGTAATCATTCAATGGCTCACAATCTGCCCCTGTGGTGAGTACTGCCGCGATTTTACGACTAATATCGTCGTCTACATCGGTTTGGTCTAGGTATCGATAGAGTGCTTGTTCTGCAGGGAGCCCATCTTCCTTGATTAGATGATGCATCCTACCGAGGATTAAGCCGTATATCTCATCGTGATCCTGCTCTTCCTTGGTGGTGAAGTGGCTTTGCCAGTTTATTACATCTGTTGGGTCTGCCGCCGCCACAGTACGAATAAAAAATTCTGGGTCATCGGGCATAACGCCAGTGGTATGCAAGATGCCTTTTGTCTCATTCCGTAAGGTGTAGCCGATCATACCACGCGTGTAATGTGACTCGCCAGCATCAAAAGCATCTCGAGAGGTGATTGCTACATGACCTTCGAAAAGCGGACGATGACGGCGCAAGATCAGCGACTTCTTACCAGCAGTTTCTAGCCATTCAACCGAATCAGGATCATTAGTTGCATAAATATCGGATGTTGCCGCATGGTAAGCCTCTAGGGCAACTTTATCTTGATCAATAGGGCGATCGCCAAAACTCACCACATATTCGTCGCCATCAACCACAGCAAGTAGGTTTGCTGCACGGTAGCCTTTGTAGAGGTTGTCGCCCGGTCGGGCAAATGGTACTGGCCCGTGCTCTCTGGTCACAACCGAAAGGATGGTGGCGCGTTCAGGAACTAGTTCGGCTAATACTTCCAGCCGATCGCTATCTTCAACAAAACTCATTATGCCAATATTATAGCATAATATAATACAATAAGCAATAGCGTAACAAGCCGGTCGTGGCATACTGTGCCAACTAAAAGACCGAGCTCATTTGAGCCCGGTCTTTAGCAGTAATATCGAAATATTACTAAAGGTTGGTTACAGTCTTTTCGCTGCCACCTTCTTCGGTGTAGCTAAGAGTGAACTTAGTACACTCGTCACCTGAGACAGCGTTGTCACAAGCAGAACCGTCGTCCTTAGTAGCCTTGTAGCCATACTTCTTGCTTGTTGAGTTGCCGTCGGCAAACTGGTAGTCAGCAGAAGTTGTGCCAGCTTTTGGATCGCGTGTTGATTCTTTGTCTAGACCCTTTAGGGTACCAGAGATGAATGATGCGCTGTTAAGATCGGTTAACGTTGGGTAGAAAGCGTTCTTGGCATTGTATGTTTCCAAGTGGCTAGCTACGGCCTTAATGTCTGTTTGGCGTTGTGTATTACGTGCTGATTGTTGGATACCGGTGAAAGTTACCAAGACCAAAGTGGCCAAGATACCAATAACGATAATCACGATCAAGAGTTCTACAATGGTAAAACCTTGTTGTTTGCGAAGTGAAGCCATGGAGCCCACCCTCCTATGTTTAATTATTTGTTTAGGCTATTAAAGCTTACCTTAAATTATAACCTTAAGCAGTAAGCCGTCAAGCACGACCCACTATGGCTGTGCTATATTGAGCGTAAATGAAGTCAAATGCCGCTAAGTCCTTATGGTGGGCGCTCAAGCTCCAGTTTGGTAAGTCAAAGGGTTACTTTGCCTGGACAATTGTTAACAGTATCTATGACGGCATAGGTTCGGTACTGTTTGTCTACGCGAGTGCCAAGTTCCTCGCGGCAGTGGCCTTGATTGCGACCAAGCACACTGGTGGCGGACAGGCATATCTATGGCTGGGGATTATGATTTTCCTAGAGATCTTTGGCACAGTGATGGGGGCGATTAACCGGTTGGTCGATAAGAAGCTCCAAAATCAGATGGAGATCAATCTAAATACGTTGTTTATGGAGAAGATGTACGAACTCAGCCAGGAGCAATTCGACGACCAGACGTTTAACACCAAGCTGGCTCGGGCGCGTGAAGCGATGAGCTCAATGTGGCGTACAATTTCTGAGCTGTCATGGATGATCTCATCGGTTGTGCGATTCGTCAGCTCTATTGGCGCAATCCTGGTGGTTGCGCCGTTAGTTGGGTTAGTAATCATTGTAATGATTATCCCTGTAACAATGCTGCGTATGTACCAAAATAAGTTTTATGAAGCGCTTAACAAAAAGGTTGAGCCAATCGACAGAGTCGCGTTCCGAACCAGGTGGATGCTTATGGACCCGAACACCATGCCAGAGATCAGATTAATGACCGCCTTCAAACGGCTTATCCAGGCTTGGCGCTCGCACACCGAAAGAGCACAGAATGTTATTTATGACGCTGACGTCAAAATGATGCCGGCCGACGTAGGGACTGATGTTATTGAGCCAGTGGTTAGTGTTGGGGCGACCTTGTACTTCCTGAAGCTCCTGATAGCTGGCACGATTGGGCTAGAACGTTTCATCTTCCTTCGGGGCTTACTAGAACAAGCAAGTAATTCTGCCTCATCAATTGTGAATAGTGCTCGGGGCCTGCACGAGACGGCGACCTACCTAAAAGAATTACACGAGATTTACTACACCGAACCTTCTGTGCCAAATGGTACGCAAGTAATAGATGGGCCACTGACTATAGAATTCAAGGACGTTACGTTCGCGTATCCCCGGACTAAGAAGCCAGTGCTCGATGCCGTCTCTTTCTTAATTGTGCCTGGCAGCAAGTTGGCATTAGTCGGTGAAAATGGCGCTGGCAAGTCCACGCTTATTAAGCTACTCCTTCGCCAGTATCTACCAACCAGCGGTACGATTACGGTTAACGGCATCGATATAAAAGATGTTGAGCAAAAGAGCTACTACGATGCCATTAGTAATCTGAGCCAGGACTTCTTGGTAGTAGACCACCTGAGTATCGAAGATAACTTGCTAATGGGACTTGATAGGAAAGTTGATCAGAAAGCCGTCACGCAGGCTACAGATATGGTTGGCGCTACCAAGTTTATCACCGCCTTGCCACATAAGTACCAACAGCGACTTGATCCATCGTTTGACGATGGGACTGGTTTATCTGGTGGGCAGTTGCAACGATTGGGTGTGGCACGTGCGCTCTTGCGTGAAGGGGACATGCTCATCTTAGACGAGCCGACTAGTGCTATCGATGCCAAGGCTGAATATATGATCTTTAATAATATCTATAAGAGTCATGGACAGAAAACGACACTGATTGTTAGTCACCGGTTTAGTACCGTTCGAAAAGCGGATAAGATTATTGTTATGGAGTCTGGCAAGATTACCGAATATGGTTCACACGAAGAGCTACTGCAACACGGTGGCTTATATAAAGAGATGTTCGAAGCTCAGGCCGAAGGCTACCGCTAACCAACAAAAGATTAGTTGTTGCTCTGGATGTTTTTGGACAATCCTGCGATTGGCCCCATGACGCTTGCGGCGATCAGCCCAACTACGCCACCAAGAACGATGATCATCAGTGGCTCGATCAGTGAGCTGAGGGCATCGATCACAGCGGTAACCTCTTCTTCGTAGAAGTCAGCAACCTTCACAAGGATCTCATCGACCTTGCCGGTCTCTTCGCCGACGGCAAGCATTTGGCCAACGATTGGGGGAAAGTGTTTACTTTTACTGAGTGGCTCAGATAGTTGTTTGCCATTCTTTACTTCGTTTGCGGCGTCTCTAAGTTCTTTTTCGATAACTTTATTACCAATTGCGCCACCTGTGACTTCTAATGCATCAAGTACGCCTACCCCGGCGGACATCAGGCTGGCGAATGTGCGAGCAAAACGGGCAATAGCAACCTTAGTGATTACAGTATTAACAATTGGAGTTTTTAGCATGAGGGCATGGAACTGGAATTTACCTTCGGGTGTTTGGATGTAGCGTTTAATAACGTAGCCAAGGAATAATAGAATGGCAAAGATAACAATGGCATACTGCTGCATGAAGCCACTGATACCGAGCATGACACGGGTGTAGATCGGTAGTTGGGCGTTCTCGCCTCCAAGATCTTTAAGGATGGCGGCAATCTTGGGAATGATAAATATCATGATGCCAAAGAATCCAACAACTGTAACCGCCATAATAACGGCTGGATAGGTCATGGCGCTTTTGATTTTCTTCTTGATGCTCGACTCTTTCTCGATCTGATTTGCCAGGCGCTTAAGAATCTCTTCCAAAATGCCTCCCGCTTCTCCGGCTTTGACCATGTTGATATACACGTCATTAAAGACATGGGGGTACTTGGCGAACGATTCCCCGAGCGGGTTACCCGCCTGGACATCCTTACTGACACCAGCTAAAACCTTCTTAAAATATTCTGTTTCGGTTTGTTCTTGAAGTGTTGCGAGGCTACGATTCAGCGGCACACCAGCCGAAACCATGGTCGAAAGTTGGCGAGTGAATATAACAAGCTCTTTAAGTTTTACGGTTTTCCCGAAGTTGAAAAGCCCTTTACCGACCTTGTTATCAGCTTGCTTAACGGCTAACGGTCGGAGGTCTTGATGACGCAATGTTTTAAGTGCTTCCTCTCGGCTATTGGCTTCGAGCCTGCCCTGGACATTCTTGCCACTTTTGTTTGTCGCGGAATATATAAACTCGGTTATCATTGCTCTGCCGTAACTCGAAGGATCTCTTCGATACTGGTTAGGCCGCGAAGCGCTTTTACAAGGCCATCAGTCTGCATCAGTACCATGCCATCTTCAGCAGCTTGGTTTTGAATATCTTCGCTCGTGCCACTACCGACGATCATCTTCTGGACTTTACTGGTATTGTCGAGAACCTCATAAATGCCCATCCGACCTTTGTAGCCACTGTTGTTGCACTGTTCGCAACCGGTATCGTGCTGTTTCCAAAGTTTTACTATCGATGCTTGGCTACTGCCGTTTTCGGGTACCGCAGACTCACCACCAAGTCCGTCACGGATGGCATCTAATTCTAGCCTGTTGATGTGTGAAATCACCTCTGGATCGTCGGTATGGAAGGTTTCATTTAGGGTGTCGAGTGCTGTATCATCTGGTTCATATGCCTCACGACAGTTAGTGCAAAGCTTGCGTACTAGCCGTTGTCCAACTACTGCGCGGACAGTGCTGGCAATCAGGAAGGGCTCGATGTTCATATCTAGTAGTCGAGGCAGGCTTGTCGCAGCGTTGTTAGTGTGGAGTGTAGAGAACACCAGATGCCCTGTTAAAGCGGCCTGAATTGCAAGGTTAGCCGTCTCGTTGTCGCGAATTTCTCCAACCATGATAATGTTTGGGTCCTGACGGAGTAGGGCACGTAAGCCACTACTAAACGTCATACCTGCAGCGGAGTTAACTTGAGTCTGGTTGGTGCCTTGGATCTTATATTCCACTGGATCTTCAATGGTCGAGATATTTACCCCTGGTTTATTGAGCTGATTCAGAATACTAAACAGCGTGGTAGACTTACCGGAACCAGTAGGCCCTGTTACTAGCACCATGCCATGCGGTTGCACGACGGCATGTTGGATGGTCTCTAAAGCCCTGCCCCAGAATCCAAGCTCATTCAGGGTAGCTGCTTTGGCCGACTCGTTAAGTATACGCATAGCCACTTTTTCGCCGTCGACAATCGGCAGTGTCGAGACACGCATGGCAAACACTTGTCCGCCAATTTCAATCTTAAATCTGCCGTCTTGTGGTACGCGGCGTTCATCAATCTTGAGGTTAGAAAGGATCTTTATGCGAGAAACCAGTGCGCCAAGCACGTTCCTTGGTAACTTATTCACTTCACGCAAGATGCCGTCAACACGATATCGGACCAACACAAAGTTTTCGCGCGGTTCAATATGGATGTCGCTAGCACTACTGGTTACGGCGTATTCAATAAGTACGTTTACGGTCTGAGCAATCGGTGAATCTTCGGCCAGGTCTTCGGCGCTAACGTCGTCGACTTCGGTCTCGTTCTCGGGAGTGATAACTTTTGGTAGTTCACTACTCATATTGCCGCGATATTGCTCAAGTGCTGCATTGATAGTTGTTGCAGTGGCTAAATGAACCTTGATGTCTGGACCAAGTTGCTTACGCAAGAAGTTAACTGCCTGAATATCGTCTGGATCAGCCATAGCTAGCTGCTTATTGCCGGCTTCGTCCTGGCCGTATAAGACTACTTTGTATTGTCGGGCAATACGCTCAGGAATCTGCTTAAACAGCTCTGGCCGAATAGCTTTAGGGTCGAGGTCGACATAGGGGACGTCGATCTCAAGCGCGTACAACTTGGTAAGCTCAGGCTCAGTAATCAGGCCATTCTTAACAGCTAAGTCTTGTAGCGCCTTTTTCTCGACCAGTTCCTGTTCTTTGAGCGTCTTTAACTGATCGTCGGTGAGCTTACCCACATTTTTTAGGAGCTGGACCACAAGAGTATCGGGAATCCGCATATATAGATAGTATAAAGCATTAGTAGTTTGGATATAACCTGAGTGCTAGGGTGTCCGCATGACTACAGAATCAACAGGTAGAGAGACAGCCAAGCAGCCAGAAAAAAAGCCCCGACGCGTTCGTGATTGGGTTAACCTCAGAAGCGTACTCATGTTCTCTATTATTGTAGGTGGTGGCGCTGGTGGATATTGGGTTGGCTCGAACTGGGTTACGAGCCAGGAGCGTTCCGAAAACAGATCAGCCGCCAAGGTAGTTACTCGTCTGCAAACCTGTAGAAACTTTGTTATGAGTCTGACCACTGATCCTACGAAGAAACTCGTTATTGATCTTGAAGATGTGCCCCAGACTGCACGGGAAACATGCTTTATTTCAAGTCCTGCAGATCTTGTTGAAGATATGCAGGGCATTGGTTCTGGTGAAGACTTTGCCATCACTGTTACTGGCGTTGATGCAACTGTTGAGCTTGCAAGTATAAGTCAACTTGACGGGCAGATTAAAGACTACCAGCCAGAAGCAACATTTAGTCCGAGCGATGGTGGACTAATGGGACTGCCAGGTGCAATGGCCGCAATGGGTACAGCAATAGGCTGTGCGGCAGTTATCGGCATAGATACGGCCGAGCAAAGTATCCGACGAAGACGAGCCGCCGCATGAGTAACAGCAACGAAGCCGGCCCGGAGCGAGCAAAGGCCACCGCAGCATGGCGTTACAAAAAGTGGCCGAGAGTATTACTAATGGCTGCGACACTCTCTAGCGGCGTACTGCTAGGCGGCTATATCGGACATCAAGGTTCGGTGAGCCAGGAGCATGCAGCAAACCGCGAGGTAACTGCCCGGGCAAATACCTTACAACGATGCCGAGATTTTCTAGCTGGGCTGGTAACGAGCGATCAGCAGCACCTCGTTGTTCGCAGCACCTCGCTGCCGCAAACAGCTCAATACGATTGTGGTGTTCAAAACGCTTTACACAATCGGGCGGCTGATTACGAAGATCTTAGAGAGATAGGCTGGGAGCTCCCGGAAGGGGCTTCGGTGGCAAGTGCTGTCGAAGTGATAAAGGTTCGAATGCCTAGCCTACATAATCTAGATGGGCAAATTAGTACTATGCGTGATGATGCAGCTAACTTCGATAGTCAAGATGTGGCCGTGAGAACGATAGCAGCTGGTGCTATTGGCGGAATTGCTGGCGCATTTGTTGGAGCACTTGGAGTTGTATCTATTCTGCCTCCATTGGAAGGTAGTCACCGAAGAGGGTCGCCCGATGATACTGAACCGGCCGCTGTCTAGTTGAAATCATTACCAATTAACTTCTGTAATAACTTGATATACTATTGTTGTACTGAGAGTGTGGGTGATGTATTCTAATTAATCACCATAGGAGGGTAACCATGGCCGATGAGAAAACTGTAAAGAAAACTGCGGCGAAAGCCAAAGCTGTTAAGACCGACACAACAGAGGGCGGAAGCCAAGAAACAGGCAAGACTAAAGCATTAGGCTTGGCACTCGACGCTATCGAGAAGCAATTCGGCAAGGGTTCTATTATGAAGCTTGGTAACGTCGGTGATGTAAAAGTAGAATGCATCCCAACCGGCAGTTTATCGCTCGATATCGCGCTTGGTGGTGGAATCCCAAAGGGTCGTATTATTGAAGTGTACGGTCCAGAATCATCTGGTAAAACCACACTAAGTCTTCATGCTATTGCCGAAGTACAGCGAGCAGGTGGCACGGCTGCCTTTATTGATGCCGAGCATGCCCTCGATCCGTCATATGCCAAACGAATTGGTGTCGATGTAGATAATCTCTTACTAAGTCAGCCAGATAACGGCGAGCAAGCACTCGAGATTACCGAAACATTGGTGCGCAGCAATGCTGTAGACATTATCGTAGTCGACTCTGTAGCCGCACTTGTCCCTCGGGCTGAAATCGAAGGTGACATGGGTGATAGTCATATGGGTCTTCAGGCTCGTCTAATGAGCCAGGCGCTCCGAAAGCTCACTGGAGTAATTAGCCGTTCCAAAGCAACAGTCATCTTTATTAACCAGATACGCATGAAGATCGGGGTGATGTTTGGTAATCCAGAAACCACCACTGGTGGTAACGCGTTGAAGTTCTACGCGTCGGTACGTATGGATATTCGTCGCATCGCTCAGATTAAACAGGGCGAGAACATTATCGGTAACCGTACCCGAGTGAAGGTTGTTAAGAACAAGATTGCTCCACCGTTCCGACAAGCAGAATTCGACATCATGTATAACGAAGGTATCTCACGAAGTGGCGATATTCTAGATCTGGCTGCCGAACACGATGTAGTAGAAAAATCGGGTGCCTGGTATGCCTATAACGAAGCTAAGATTGGCCAGGGCCGTGAAGCAACCAAGAAGTACCTAGACGAAAATCCAAAGGTACTCGAAGAAATTGCCGGCAAAGTCCGTGTGGCTGCCGCCGCAAAGGAGAGTTAGCACTATGGCACAAAGTGGAGATAATCCATCATCACCAGAAATAGTTGGGCCAAGGCCAGAGCAACAATGGGGAGAGGACGGACTGGGGGATCCTTCTTATGAAGATTTTGGTGCACCAGCCGAAGTCATTGGGTCGGCATCGCCATACCTTGGCACTAGCTTAGAACATCGTGTCGACAGAGATCCAATTCCTCCAGCTGTGGTCCCAGTCGACTAGTACTTGTCAATGAAGGTCACTGACATCAAACAACAGGTCAAACGAGAAGGCCGCTATTCGATATTTATAGACGGTAAGTTTTCATTTGGCTTAGGAGAGACGGCACTTATGAACAGTGGCCTACGGGTGGGCAAAGAGCTGACCCCAAGTGAGCTAAAAGAGGTGCAAGAGACTGCCCGTAATGATAAGGCATACAATCAGGCGCTAGGCTTAATCTCACGGAGGCCACGAAGCGAGTGGGAAATTCGTGATTATTATAAGCGCAAAGAATATGAGCCAGAAATGATCCAGCAGCTAGTCGAGCGTCTCCATGCTGGTAGGTGGCTTAACGACTTTGACTTTGCAAAACGTTGGGTAGAAAACAGACGGCTGCTTAAAAGTACTAGTAAGCGTAGACTGCAGCAGGAGCTTAAGGTAAAACGAGTGGCCGATGATGTGATCCAGCAAGTGCTGGAACAAGACGAAACAGACGATCGTAATGTATTGGCAGAGTTGGTTGTTCGAAAACGCAAACAAACACGCTACCAAGACGATCAAAAACTGATGGCCTATCTTATGCGCCAAGGCTATAACTACGGCGATGTTAAGGATGCGCTTAGCTTGCCGGAAGAGGACTAATAGCTGGCGACTTTAGTGGAACTAAAGGGTCCTTAACGACAATCTTGCGGTTCGTTATCTCTACAATCTGGGTTCGGTCGACGCTAATGCTACCACCAGTGAGATTCTTAATAAGAGTTTGTGTGACATATAATTTTTTGACCATCATACTGTCTGGCTCAGTGGCGTAGTCGTTGACCTTGCCGAGTTTTTTCCCGTGTTCGGTGACGACAGGCTTACCAATGAGTTCAAAATCAATTTCCATAATCTTATGAAATCGGACCAACTCTTCTGGCTCGGCGAGAACGCTGTGATCATCAATCACCAGTCCGGCAGGCAGTACTTCACGGATATCTCGATACACTAACACAAGCTGTTTTTTCTTCTCAAAAGAGTCTGCACAATAAAAACCCTCAATCTTGAGATTGTTTGGGTTGATAAGCGGCTTTATTGTGGTGGCAACCTGGCCACCGGTTCGCAGACTCATCACGGGGCGATCAATAATGGTCTTAGTTAGGACTAACACTATACCAGTATAGCAAGATCTAAGGCGCTTTTGCATGCCGAGCATTTTGGGGTGTATAGTCCCAATTATGAGCAAGTTAACAGGGGTAGTACTTACGGTTTCGATCAGCTTACTGGTAGTAGTGAGTAATTGGCAATCTGCTAGTGCCGCATCCTCACCAGTCTTAATTATCGCTATTCAAACTGGTGGGTCTGCTAATGCCAGCGAAGAATATATCGAAATCGCCAATACTACTGATACGCCGCAGTCTCTGTCTGGGATGTATATCGAATATTACTCGGCAGCATCTACTTCTTTCGGTAAACCAACCCGCCGAATCGCCCTAAGCGGCAGCATTAATCCTCGCGAAACGTATGTTTTGGCAACGGCAGAATACTCTGGGCTACCGGTAGACCAAATATATTCCCCGACGCTTGCGGCAAGTGGCGGGCACTTGCGACTTGTCGGTGCAGGTTCTCAGCTGGGTATGGTTAGCTGGGGGTCTGCGGCGATGGGCACGCCTGCTCTGGCGCCGGCAGCCGGCACACCAATGCGTAGACAATCAAAGAACGGCGAATATATTGATACCGATAATTCTAGCAATGACTTTTCGGACGCCGTATATAGTGGTTTATCGAGTATAGAACTAGAGTTATCCGAGGTGTTACCTGATCCTGTGGCTCCAGTACTCGATTCCACTGGTGAGTACATCGAAATACATGTAATCGGAACTCAGATAGGTACGTTTGCTGGCTGGAAGATACGTGTCGGATTAAAGTCGTTCATCTTGCCCGATCAATCAGTGAGCCCAGGTAACTATGTGGTATTTTATGCTCCACAAACTAAGCTCAGCTTACGTAATAACGGGGCAACGATTCAACTACAAAACCCGAAGGGAGATGTTGTAGATGAGCTTGTATACCCAAAAGCACTAACTGGCTCGGCATGGGCACGGGATGGTCTAGGTTGGCAATGGACGACTGTGCCTTCGCCAGGCGCTGCAAACCAAATTATAAACAAAAATGCGGCCACTACGCATGAACCAAAAGCTGCTGTCAAGAAGTCTGTAAAAACTACGAAGACCGTTAAGCCTAAAGCGAAGAGCAAAAAGTCTACCAGCAAGACTCAAAAAGGCAAGGTCGATGCTGCTGCGACAAGCACGCCAGCGGTTGCTAAAGAACAAGCTGTACCAGCGGTTCACAACGCAGTCATTGCGGGAGTTGGCGGTCTCGCGGTACTATATGGTGCATATGAATACCGGTACGACGTTATCAATCTCTACCGCAAGCTCCGAGGAGACCGAAAAGCTCGGTGAGCATATTGGCGAGAAGTTGCAAGGGCATGAAGTGATTGAACTGATTAGCGACCTGGGAGGTGGCAAAACGACACTTACCAGAGGTATTGCTAAAGGCTTTGGAAGTACTGACAAGGTGTCTAGCCCAACCTTTACGGTTAACAAAGAGTATTCCAGCGGCAACAAACGCATCGTACACTATGATTTTTATCGGCTAGAGAATGCTGGCCTCTTAGAATTTGAGTTGGCAGAATCCTTACAAGATCCTACTACGGTAACTATTGTCGAATGGGCCGATATTGTACACGATGTATTGCCAGTCGATCGCGTCACAATTCGCATATCGAGCACTGGTGATGATAGCCGTAACTTTTCTATCAGTATTCCAGATAACCTAAGTGGTCTGGTACACTACCTCTCAGAAAAGCATAACTAGATTAACACTAGAAAGGATCAGAAGGTCATGGACCCAAATAGCCCAGCCGCCCCAACTCCACCAGTTAACCCCGTGCAGCCACCGGTACCTCCGGTTGCTCCGGCTACACCAGCAGCACCTGCTCCTGGGATGCAACCACCAGCTCCCTTATCTCCACAGGCGCCAATGCCAGGCATGGTGCAACCTCTCGCCCCAGGACAAGCTCCAGCGAGCGGTGGAAGTAAAAAAGGATTGATTATCGGGATTATCGTAGCTGTCGTTGCAGTTATTGTTATCCTTGGCCTACTCATTCTATTGCCAGCTATCTCTGTGCTTCAGGCAACTTCTCGCTCGGACGGCTTTATGAAAGCTATTACAACTAACGACACCAAAACTGCCCTGACCTTTGTACAAAACGGTGGCGATAGTGAAGATAAGACATTCCTCGAAGCTGCTGCTAGCAAGGTGAAGGGAAGCTATAAGCTTAAAGATGCAACAAAACAAAACGATAAATTCTATGCTTTGTATGATCTGAGCGGCGGCGACTATAAGTCTGCCCGGACCGAGATGATAAACGTTTCAGGTAAATGGTATCTAGATGGGTTTGTGTATGATACCCAACAACTTAAGTTAGTTGCGAGCTCGACTAGTGATAGCTCAAGCAAGACCGATACGACAACTACCAAGACAGACACCGGTGCTGCGCTGGCCTGCTTGGAACAAGACGACTATAAGTGGATCTCTTACGACAAGCAGCCTTTCTCTGTGACGTTTGACAGCACTTACGATCCAGCAAAGTATACCTTTAACAAAGTCGATGACATGTTCTTTAAGCCAGACACTACAAACGAAGATTCATTCTTAGATGTCTATGATGATTGGGCTGATTTTGCCAAGCATAACGAAAATAAGCAATGGAAATTCCGCCTTGAAGGCACAACTTATGGCGCCGACAATGCTACTCCTGCTGCTCAGAAGCTCGCAAATGCTCGTTCAGAAAAGGTTAAGGCAGAACTGATCAAGCGCGGCGTACCAGAAGATCGAATTATCATAGATCCACCACACGCATACATAGACGAAACACAAGACGATAGCATGTCACAGATCTACCGACGAGTTCAGAACACAGTTGATCCAACTTGTACCGCCGCCGCTTCCTCTAACAGTGGTCGATAGCGTATAATCAGCTCTATGCTGATACTGACACTCCGAACAGATAAGCCCATGGCAGAGATTGCTTTATTCGATGATGAAAATCTTGTTGTTGAAGAAAAGTGGGAAGCTCATCGCCAGTTAGCAGAAACTCTACACTCTAAAATTAACCAATTACTCCAGTCTGTTAATAAAGACTGGCATGATATTGAAGGTATTGTTTGTTACAAAGGACCTGGTAGTTTTACGGGACTGCGTATCGGCCTTAGTGTTGCAAACGCTTTGGCATCAAGTTTGCCAGCAGCTATCACGAGCGGTACAGGTGAAGACTGGATAATAGACGGCATAGACACGCTGCTAAACGATGAGGACGATCATGTAGCTTTGCCGGAATACGGGGCACCGGTTCACATTACGCAACAACGTAAGTAAAATCACATCATTTTTACTTGACAGCTATCCATCAGAGTTTTACGCTTATGGTAAGGCAATCTAAAACAAAAATATCAAAAAGGAAAAACAATGATAAAACGACTATTCTCGATGGTCTCAGCGATACTAGTGAGTATCTCTTCGCTATTTGTATTCGCGCCGATGATCGCGCATGCTGCAGCAGATGCATGTACATGGACAGGTGGTGGTGCTGATGCAAACTGGAGCACAACCGGCAACTGGAGCTGTGCGACTGACACTGGAGAAGCACCTGCTGCAGGTGATAGCTTGGTGTTCCCTTACGGAGCGAGTGCAGCCCGTTTTGCTTCTAATAATGACCTCACTGCCGGAACTTCGTTTACCTCCATTACGTTCTCTGGTACTAAGGGTGGTGGCGATTCAAATTACGTTCTCAGTGGAAATGGAATTACTCTAACGACAGGCATTACAGACTCCTCTTTATCTGCATATGATACGCAAATCAATCTCCCTGTCACTGCTGGTGATGACCTAACTATATCTGGAAGTGTAAGGTTTGGATCATATGATGTTACCGATAAGACCATCGCGCTTGGCAGTCATGATCTTACATTTTCTGGCTATGGCGGTGGAAATTTTTACGGGCCAGTTACTGGGTCTGGGAATATTACTGCAGCAACAGGCGGGCTTAGTTTTTCAGGTGATAGCCCAGACTATACGGGTACTGTTACTGGCAGCTCTTATATATACATTAACCAAGGTGCTTTCGGAGGCTCCGTGGTTGTGAACAATAGTGGCGTGCTATATGTCTATATTTGTGAAGGTCAGACTAGGTCTTTGAATATAACAATGAATGCAACTGCAGGCACTGGTGATTCAAACCTCAGTATTAACTCCACCACTTGCCCTCCTCCAACAGGTGGTGGCATGGGTGGCGGCGGTGGCGGTTGTGAAGATGCGCTCGTATTCATCCCTTGTGCTGTGACTCCAGATGAATACTTTTCGGCTAACTCCATGCCAATCAACGGCAGTGCCACTCTAGACGGTACACTTACATTGGGTGCCGATGTAGTACTAAGCTCATGGACAAAGAATATTGCAATTAAAAGCGCGATAAGTGGTAATTATAATATTGGCCTGCTCGAAGGTGGAAACGCGTCACTTACCCTACAGGGAAGTAGCAATACTTCAAAGACTGCTAATGCAACAATCAATCCTATTAGGCGCGCAAAGACTATTGCTGCAGGTGATGAGTCGACTGCAATCGTTAGTGTTAGCGGATACACAAGCTATACGGTGAACGGCAAGCGTGGCGACACATATGTTTCTAGCGGTGCGGTGCTTAAGGGCTCTGGAACAGTTGGAAAGCTAAAAGTAGATGATGAATCTTTCGTTGCTCCTGGTAATAGCCCTGGTTGCCTAAACTCGAACGACTTTACTTTGCAAGGTACCTATGACTTCGAACTTGGCGGGGTTGATCCTTGCACTGGCTATGACCAACTTAAAGTTACGGGTGCAGTGAACCTGACAGACGGTTCGGTAAGCGTATCGACTTATAACAACTACAAAGCTAAAGCAGGCAGTAAGTATGTGCTTGTTGCAAATGACGGCACCGACGCAATCACAGGAACCCTAAAGGGAGTTGCCGAAGGTGCAACCTTTAAGTCAAACGGCTACGTACTACGAGCAAGCTATAAGGGTGGAGACGGAAACGACCTCCAACTAGCTGTGGTTTCAATCCCCGGTACGCCAAACACTGGTCTTTCTCTGATCACCAACAATCCTACGGCTACATTAGTTGGTGCTACAGTTGCTGCCGGCGCTATCCTGATCATGTCCCGACGCATGAAGCCAGCCACCAAGCGCGCCCGTCGATAAAAAATAGTTCCTTTCCCAAACCGTTCGTTCAAACAAAAAACAAAAAACAAAAAAAATATGTCCACAGCACGAGTAACATTAGACGATCCAGTTTTTGTAGGCAGACTTCGCCAGTTTAGTCGCGGTACACCATTTGTACACGTACCAAAGCAAACTGCGCAACCTACGGTTATTCGCGACGTCGTTGAGACTTCTGTACCAGCTGCCTACACTGAAAAGACTGTCCAACGTAGTGTTGCTGTCCCCGTTAAGCCTAGGCTCGAAAGGTCTGAGGTACTACAGCGCAACATTATGGCCATGCCTACTGTTGTAAAGAAAAAAGAACGAAAACCTTTTGGACAAAAGCTGTTAGTAGCCATGGCTAGCATGGTGTTCATCGCTGGTATGGCAGTAGCTGCACTTGGCTTTAAGACAAATAAACATGTCGAGGCGCAAGTTGCTGCAGTTACACAACGTGCAGAAGAGGAGCAGGTTTCCGAAGAAAAACCAACCGAGACACAGGTACGCAGCTACCAAGTAGATCCATCATTGCCTCGAACTGTGCGTATTTCCAAGATCGGCGTTTACGCTCGAATTCAACGACAGGGTATCGATAAGACCGGTGCGCTAAAAGCTCCAGGGAATGTGCATAATGCTGGCTGGTACGAGAACAGTAGTAAGCCAGGTGAAGGTGGAGCTACATTACTAGATGGCCATGTTTCTGGACCGACACAACGAGGCGTATTCTATAACATCAAGAACCTAAAAGCAGGCGACACAATCGAGGTAGAGCGTGGCGATGGCCAGAAGTTTACATACAAAGTTGTTAAGAGCGTGGTAAGTGACGCCAATAAGACAGATATGACGGCTGCCTTACTACCCGTAACAGAAGGCAAGTCAGGTATTAATCTTATGACTTGCACTGGTCCATATGATTCAAAAACTGGCGAATACACCCAGCGTGTAACTGTTTTTGCCGAACAAGTTTAGGTTTAAAATCGATCCGCAGGCAATTGTGTAGTCGGGCTTTTGCAGTGTATAGTTAGTACTTGAAGGTAATGATTGTTTGAGAGCAACATTCCTGAATCACCGAAATACATAAAACATCTGACAACGACTGCTAATGAAGTGATAGTGATGCAGGTTGTCGGTACTGATAGAAAGGAACCGATATGGACCCAATTTCCATTGTACTAGCAGTGGTTGGTCTTGGTATTGGCTTTGGAGCTAGTACGACCATAACTAAACGTAAGCTAGGGACAGCACAAGACGCTGCCGATAAAGAGCTGAAGAAGGCCAAAAAAGAAGCCGAGAAGCAGATCAGCGATGCGCGCGAAGAAGCAAATCGATTGGCTGAGAATGCTCGTAAAGAAGAACAGACCCGACGCCGTGAGGTAAAGGAGATCGAACAGCGACTACTCGAACGCCAGGAGTCTTTAGATAAGAAGCTTGATCAGCTAGATAAGCGCAGCGATGCTTTGCGTAAGGCAGAGGATGAGCTAGAAGGTCTTAAGGATGAAATTCGTGACATCCGCAAGAAACAACAAGAAAAGCTCGAGAAAGTGGCTAAGCTTACAAAAGAAGATGCCGCTGAAAAGCTAATGACCATGACCGAGCGAGACATCAAGAATGACCTCAAAGGTCTCATCGCAAAACTTCAGAGCGAAGCTCGTGATACAGCCGAAGAACAAGCTGCATTAATTATTACATCGGCTATGGAACGCATGTCTAGTGAAGTAACTGCAGAACGTACCATTACTGCTATGAAGCTAACTGACGACGAAATGAAGGGTCGTATTATCGGTAAAGAGGGCCGTAATATTCAAGCTATTCAGCGCGCAACAGGCGTAGACATTATGGTAGATGATACCCCAGGTATGGTTGTGCTGAGTTCATTCGACCCAGTACGCCGTGAAGTAGCTCGTCAGACTATGGAAATGCTCATGAAAGATGGACGTATCCATCCAGGACGCATCGAAGAAGTTGTTGAGAAGGCACAGAAGAATGTCCAGAAAGAAGTTGTACGAGCTGGTGAAGACGCAGCCCGTGAAGTAGGTGTTCCAGGTATCCCTAAAGAAGTCTTGGAGCTACTTGGAGAGCTGAAGTTTCGTACTAGCTACGGGCAGAACGTACTTAAACACTCAACCGAGATGGCGCACATCGCTGGTATCATTGCCGAAGAACTTGGCGCAGATGTTCGCACCACTAAGTACGCCGCACTTGTACACGACCTTGGCAAAGCACTAACCCACAAGATGGAAGGCAAGCACCACCATATTAGTGGTGAGATGCTCCGCAAGTATGGCGCTCCTGAGGCTGTCGCACTTGCCGCAGAACAACATCATGACGATGTTGAAGCTACAAGTGTTGAGGCAGTTATTGTTCGTGTTGTCGATGCAATCAGTGCTTCACGCCCTGGAGCTCGAAATATCAGTGCCGAGAACTTTGCCGAGCGAATGCGTGAACTCGAAAACGTTGCCAACAGTTTTGACGGCATCGACAAGAGCTACGCAATTAGTGCTGGCCGTGAGGTTCGTGTCTTTGTGAAGCCACAGAACATCGATGATCTCAGTGCCATTAAACTAGCCCGTGATATCGCAACCAAGATCGAATCTACCATGCAGTACCCTGGTACTATCAAGGTCAACGTAATCCGAGAGACTCGTGCCATCGAATTCGCTAAGTAGGTAACTTTTGTAATAATGGTCATAGCGTCAAACAGTCTGTCATTGTAGAATGTAATCAATGGCAGACTTTGACATTCCTCCAAAAGAAAATCGATCCAAGCAAGTTATTGCGTCGGTTGTAGTTCTGTTGGTAGTTGCCGTAGTCATTGCGATTCTCAGTAAGATTATTGTCGGTATCGTCATCTTCTTACTCGGTGCGGTCTTTGGTGTTGGCACACAGTTTGCCGGCGCTGGCCCACTCGACAAAGACAAGTAACTTTGTAACTAAAAGATGGAGTGTCTATGGTTGAAGAAATAGAAGCTATTTTCCTTGATGTAGATATTGAGGGAACAAGACAAAAACTTGAGTCACTAGGAGCTGTGTGTGCACTGCCCATGCAAGATATGAATCGAACTCTCTTTGACTATCCTGACAGAAGGTTGATGCGAAAGCAGAACTCATGGATACGCATTCGCGACGAAGGCGATCACGTTAGCCTGACATTCAAAAGCCTAGAGGAAGGAAACTTACACGGCGCTCAAGAGATCGAGACAACGGTTAGCTCATACGAAGACACGGTGGCGATCTTTGAGGCTATGGGCATGTTCAAATTCTCAGTGCAAGAAACAAAGCGTGAGACCTGGAAGTTGGGTGACTGCCAGATAATGATAGATCAGTGGCCCTGGATAGACCCATATATCGAGATCGAAGGCCCCAGCGAAGCGGCTATTCGCAAAGTTGCCGAGGACATGGGCAAGAAGTGGGAGACAGCTGTGTTTGGCTCGGTTGCATCAGTGTATCGGATGAAATACCCAGATATTTTGCCAGAAGAAAAGATATCGAGTATTGCAGAAGTCAGATTCGACGTTCCTCCACCCGACTGGTTTACAAAGAACAGTTGATCACGCTTATGCTTAGTTGGTAGAATGTAAGCAATGCAACATTCAATCCTTGCTCGTATTCGCCTCAGTTGGTTTTTTGTAATTTTCTTTGTGGTCTATCTTGCCTTAGCGGTCATTCTGCCACGTCATGCATTCGAAGGTGGAGCACTCACCCTTTTCTCAGTGAACTCATTCCTATATGGTTTTTATATCTCGCCAATTCTTGCTGCCCAAAAAGCTCGCATAGAAGAGTTACACAGGATTGTCCGCGCAGAATCAAATGCTATCTTTGCCATGGTGCTCATGACCAAAGATCTGCCAAAAGAGCTCCGCACAAACTTGCAGACGATGTTTACGCACTACATGCAGGGCAACATTCGCGGTCACCGTAAGTTTGCCGAAACATCGTACGAGAAACTCATAACCTTTGCTATGGAGTACAAAGGTAAGGAAAAGCCTCAGATGGACAGCCTGCTGGAAAAGCTTGTTACTAATCAGCAGAACAGGACCAATCTGAGCATGCAGCTAAACAACAAGGTATTCTCAAACGAGTGGATGATTATCTTAATGCTCTTCTCGATCACTCTGTCATTCGTCATGTTTCTCGACACAGGGGACAGTTTGCTACTACGCGTTGTTGCAGCGCTATTGTGCACTGGCTTAACCATGCTGTTGCTTATACTTGCCAAGCTCAGTACGCTCACGCATAAAAAAGCCAAAGAAATTTGGGTGCCTTTCCAGAAGCTCCTCAGTAGCCGTTTTTACCGCATTGACTAAATTAGACTGTACTCACCGAAGTAAAACAGGTATAATGGCTTAGTTATTCACACCTCGGGGTGTGGCGCAGTTGGCTAGCGCGCGCGGTTTGGGACCGCGAGGTCGAAGGTTCGAGTCCTTTCACCCCGACCATCTAGAACGAGTCTCTTCGGAGGCTCTTTTTAGTTGGCAAGTGCTACGTGGGATGGTTTTCGCGGCAGAGACTACCTCAGTTAAGTGATTGACACAGAGCACAAAAACTGTTAGAATATTTTCTTTATGAGCGCCGCACAAGAACTAGATATTGTTCGAGACAACGAACGTTTACGATTTCCACAAAATGTGGAGATTAAGTTTGTGTATTGGGCGCACACAATTGCAAACATACCCAAGGTAGCACCTCACCTGGTAGGTGCAGATGCGATCACATGGGAGATGGCCGGAATTGATACTCCTGAAGGCCTAAATCAACATCAAGCAGGCAAGCGGTTCGAAAAGGCTGCGAACCATATTGTCCAGGGTATCGCCACAGAAGACGAAGTACAGTACATCGATGGCTACTCTAGATTCTCTAGGAAGAAAGTCGAGATGATAGCAGGATTACCTAAGAGACCGAGAATATACTTGGTTGATGATTATGCCGGGAGAACTAAAGATGACGATGAGTTATCGCAAAGCGCATTCAGTCACCGACTGTACGAAGGTGATGAGTATGTTCGTGATATGATCGCACACGACGCCGGCTACATGGTCGAGCGTGAAGATTTGACACTACGCCAGTTGGCAGTTGTCGCTAACCGCCTTGGTAAGGATGGCAAGCCAAAACAGCTGGCGGTGCTGTACGGCGCAGGCCACAGAGAGCTGAGTGTAGCTGTCAGAGAACTAGGAGGTAATGTTACCAGGGTATTTACAAATGAGTTCTATGAAGACCGTGTTGTAAACGTAGTGGTAAAGATGATGCGATACGGGGTATTGCCCCGATTCGATGATCTTGAACCTTCTCAGGTGGATACGATTATGGCCGCAGTTGCAATTGATGCTGCCATTGGACATAACCGTGAGCAGAATGCCGATTTGCAATCTGCTGCTACCGTTCTTCGAGCCGTTTCCAGAATGGATACAGGTACACGTGACCGACTCCGGGAGATGTCTCGGGATGCTAATGGGTATAGTAGACGAAAACAATATAGTGACAAAAAGCTTATTAGCAAAGGTGGTAGGCTGAGGACTCTCCGACGGCTACCGTCAATTATGCGATCCGTGTCAAAGGGTATGAAAATTGAGGATGAGTTTGTTTCAGCTGCAAGAGCTTGTCGTCCTGATTTGCAAGACTCTCAAGCAAGGTAAATATTACGACATAAAACTTTAGCCGAAGTAAAATTGTGGTGTAGAATTAAAGCATTAACGTAACATGGGTGGGTCCCATATGCGGGAATAAGAGAGGGTACTCATGACTAAATTAAGTAAGAAACTAGCAACCTTGGTTCTGTCTGGCATTTATGCCATCTCGACTATGCTCGGAGTTGCAGCATTTGCGCCAGTTGCTATTGCTCATGCTGAGACAAAACCAGCAGCAGCCAAAACGACAACTGCCTCTAAAGAAGTGGTTTATAAGTACGTTGCCCAAAGCGGTGACTCATACAGCAAATTGGCACGTAAAGCAGTACAGACCTACGCCAAGAAGAACAAGCTTAAGTTCAGCAATGCAAAGGTTATTGCGGCAGAGACATGGCTCACACAAGAAGCTGGATCGCCTCAGATTAATACTGGCCAAGCCGTAGAAGTAAAAGAAGCTACCGCCAAGAAGTTTGTAGATCAAGCCAATAAACTCACATCTGCTAAAGAAGCATTATGGAATGCATACACAACTGGTGTGAACTTCAACACTGACGCAGTAGGACAGAGTAAATAGCATGAAGTTGGGGTTGCGACGCACCCTCGATCAAATACTACCTGGGCAGTCACTGACATTAGCGGAAAGAGATGCGGCCTATCGTGGGCCGTACCTCCTCCGCTTTTTTAGTAGTGCAGAATACCACCCATATGGTTCTGGTGATTCCGGGTATGTCCATTTGCATCGAATACCGCTTGTTGGCGAAGACATGATTGTAACTGGACAGAGAGATCCCGACGTTGAGCTCTCTAATGACCCAGCAATATTTTCAAATGCCGAGTCACTTGCCGACAGACTAAATAGCCCTATGGTAGCCGATCGAGTGCATTTTGTTGAAGCATGCGCTCGTCTGCTTAAGGTTGTTGCTGTGGCTAGTGTCGTCGGTTCGGTCATGTTATCTACTCACGATAGCTAACATTGGCCCAAGGACAGGTGTACAATAAACTTATGTTTGAACTCGCCCTGGCCACTGGACCAGTCGCACTATTGTTATTCTTGTCTGAAATTTTGTGGCGTACTCATATTCTTAGGGGCGAGCCTGCCCGCAAACTGCTGCATATCATCATTGGCAGCTACGTAGCCTACTGGCTGTACTTCTTGTCATTCCGCGAGATCCAGTTACTTAGCGCGGCGATGTTAATTGGCGTAGCGCTGTCTCATAAGTTCCATATTTTTCATGCCATTACAGACGTAAAACGCAAGACCTGGGGCGATATCTTTTATGCCGTTGGCTTAGGAACGACGGCTGTAGTGGCCAAACAGCCTTGGGTGTTCGCCCTTGCGGTACTCCATATGTGTATTGCCGACGGGCTGGCAGGGCTGATTGGTACGGAGTTCGGCAAGAAATCACAATACAAAGTACTTGGGACAACCAAGAGTCTTGTAGGCACTGGCACGTTCATAGCCGTCTCTTTCCTGTTGTTCGCGGTTTTTAACCACTACCATCCCACAGAAATTATATGGCCAGTAATGTTGGCCATGCCGCCATTCTTGGCACTCGTAGAAAATGTAGGGGTCTATGGAACGGATAATATATTGATCCCCCTACTGGTTGCAGTCATTGCAAACGGCCTTATCTAGTGTATTATTGACGTTATGCCTTTTTTGTTGAAGAATCGCATTCGCTCACATACTTTTGAGTCGCATGCAGGTGAAGTCCATCCGTATAACCCAAGATTAAGTGGGGTACTATCAATGGTCTCAACGATTCTGCGTGATCCACGTGTCCCACTAAATCCCTTATACCGCAATGCGGTTCGATTCGTGGTAGGCAGTGGTCTGCGCGAAGACTACGGTCCTATCGATCCAGCCGTTCGTGATGAAGTCGCAGTGCTTATGGAAGAGGCTTGCGAGAGAGCGTCTGAGACAACCGGCCGAAAGATTACTACTGGCTTGCTTGCAGTTGGCCCAGAAACAACAGCGCGTTCATTTAGCGGCTGGCATGCAGACATCGAATTACTACGATCCGCAGGAGACCTAAGTTTATCTTATGACCCTACAGTACTGGAGTCCCCTCGTTCTGTAATCGCTGTTACTGGCCGAGGAACATTGATGATTGATGGTAGCTTAACTATCCCCTTGAGTGAACTAAGGCTCATTCAGAGGATACCCGGCGTTGCAGATGACAAGCTAGTACCCGAGTCTGTCGCTTCGAGATTTGTGGCACCTATTCTTAAGCAAGCATCAGTTGGGCTTGTGGATATGGCAATGAACCTTGTGTCTTGGCCCGAAGGTCATAACCCGCCAGGGCAGTACACAGTTGTTGAAGCAGTAACACAGAGGCTCGCAACCATGCAGCCTGGTACGATGCACGCTACTCATCCGCTAGAATACGACAACGAGAACCGTGTCTTTGGCGCTTTTGACTGAGCTATTTGACTGCTTTGAGTTTTGGCTCACGCCATTCACTGTGCGCGCGTAGTGCATAGATAATCACTACAACATCTACCAGCTCTTGGATAGCTGCGCCATAGATTGGTGCAAACTTACCACTAGCAAAGACAAACATCAGAATGATACTTAGGATGATTCCAGTCATGATAGCTTGTCGTGCAATACGGATGGTCTTCTTGGCGATACCGACGCTCGTGGCTACTTTACTGAGATCATCAAGCATGATCACCACATCGGCAGATTCACTGGCTGCAGAAGACCCTCGTGCGCCTAGAGCAATACCAACATCCGCAGCGGTGAGTACGGGCGCGTCATTAACACCGTCACCAACAAAGCCAATAGGACGATGCTGCGCTTGTTCGATGGCAAATAGTTTATCTGCGGGTAGCGCATCGGCTGTTAGATCCGTGATACCAACTTTCTTAGCAATACTATTGGCAGTGGCTTTATTGTCGCCAGTCACCATCATGAGGTGCTTCATGCCATATTGCTTGAGCCTGGCTAGAGTCTGCTTAGCTTCTGGACGAAGTTCATCTTCGAATGTAATGATACCGGCAAGCTTATTGTCTACTGAAACGTAGGCGGCGGTGTTCTGGATCTTCTTAATATCTAGATTCGCGGGCAATGGAACACCCTGTTGCTTAAGTAAATCTAAGCGGCCGACATGTACGGATTTACCACCAACCACAGATGACAAACCTTTTCCAGGTTGCTCGGTTACGTTCTTGGCTTTGGATAATTTAACCTTATCTTTAGCCGCTGCATTAACAACTGCAACAGCTAGAATATGGCTTGAGCCTTGCTCAACACTAGCCGCGTAATGCAGGACATCTGCACGCTTGTAACCATTATAGCCAGTCACTTTTTGAACGATAGGGAAGCCTTTTGTTAGGGTGCCGGTCTTGTCGAAGCCAAGAGTTTTGATAGCTGCAAGTTGCTCTAATGCGCCGCCGTTCTTAATGATGATTCCATGCTTAGCTGCACGACTCATGCCAGAGATAAGCGCAATCGGTGCGCCTAGGATGAGCGGGCAGGGGGTGGCAACAACAAGTACTTGTAGGAACCGGAGTGAATCGCCACTAATAGCCCAGGCACCGAGTGCAATAGTGAATGCCATGAGAGTGAAGGGCACGGCAAAGCGATCAGCCATACGGACAAATGGCGCCTTACTATTTTGTGCGGATTTAACTAGGGCTACAATCTGGCTGTATTGGCTATCTGCGGCAGTGTGTGAAGCTTTAATTGTTACAACGCCATTGGCATTTACGGAGCCACTCATCAACTGATCGCCAACCTTTTTGGCAATTGGTAGGCTCTCACCAGTTAAGCTTGACTCGTCAAAGTCAGAAGTTCCTTCGATAATCTCGCCGTCAACTGGTACAACTTCTCCAGCTTTAACAATAACTTTGTCGCCAACAACAACTTTTGCAGCTGCAATATCTATTTCTTTGCGACCACGAAGTACATGGGCTTTTGCTGGGGCTCGGTCGAGAAGGGCAGTTAACTCAGCCTGAGCTCTGTTCTCGGCATAATCTTCTAGTGCTTCACCACCGGTAAGCATGAAGACAATAACCATACCTGCCCAGTATTCTTTAAACAAAACACTGCTGAGAATTGCAGTCGCAGCTAAGATATCTACGCCGTATGTGCCAACCCGTAAGTCCTGAATCATCCCCCACACTAATGGAATCAGGTTAATTAGAGCACTAGCAATGAGAATAATATGTCCAACACGCTCCATCCCTGCTATCTGGAATATCAACGCCGCAATAACGCTCAGTAGAACAAACCCGAATTGCTTATATTCTTTGAAAAAACCAACAATATTTTTAACAATCTTCTTCAAAGTAAATCTCCTTTGAGCTTATTATAACAGAGGGGAAGCGCGGTAACTAACTACCAATAGCGTTGAACGATTCCAGTAGTAATCGATCCATGTCGGCTGAAACTGCAGCGACAACCGCTGCAGCAGCGGGGTCTATCTCTTCGAGTTTCGCAATGGTCAGGCTGGCGCGATTACCAGTCTCTTCAAAGAGAACTGGTTCTTCACCTTCTTTTACGGCGACTATTTCAGCTGGGTCTATTGCCCTGAACGCACGTATCCATCTAACTGGCTCTTTGGGCGCTCCTGGATCATCTTGGTTCCCGACGCTCGAACCCTGATCTTCATCCTTAATTACGGGTTCGTGTACTCTCCGCATTTCAAGCCCAGCTTGCAATCGACCATATTGGTATACTCGAA
>CAZTPC010000005.1:30767-55889 GCA_964615565.1 uncultured Candidatus Saccharibacteria bacterium | reverse complement strand
GCCTGTACAACTATCATCATCCGATAAGTTATATCCCAGTGAGTTGATTTCCGCAGATCCTGTACCACCGTCTACAAAGAAACCGCTAATATCGAATGCGATGCAGTTCGAAGGAAGTCCGTCGTTAAGATTATCGGCCATTAGACTATTAGTGACGTCGACCTTAGTCGTTGCAGTATCCCCGTTGTCACGAGCCAAAGATACTGCGTAGAATGCTGCTGATTTAACTCCTGCAAAATCACCCGTCCCTGTCGCACCCCTAGTTCCTGTTATTGTAATATTACGTACGAGAGTCGTTATTGCGGAGTTTCCCGGACCACTGTCCACCATGCCGAAACTTGCAAACGGAGTCACTAAATCCTCGCCTGTTACATCGTGAACAGTAGTGTTAGTAATTATCGCATTAATGGTGCCGCCATCACGGTTTACGAAAAGGTTAATACCTTGGACAGCATGCCCAGTACCTGCATTATGAATGTCCGAGATAGTTACGCCCTGAAAATCGGCATCTATAGTACCCGTACCCGATTGCGCCAGAACTAGTGCAGACAATTCGTTTACAGAGCTATCAAAGTTATGGACATAAACATTGTTGATATCAACCAATATCGTGTCGGCACCGACGTTTCTTGCTTCTAACGCATTGAGGCTACCACCGGTAGGCACACTCCCTGCCCCGTCCACTTCAACATTATTGACGGTAAGATTAGGGCTATGGGAGTAAACTGCATTCCGTGCAAAATTTGTAATTTTTATATCAGAAATTGTTAGATCTCCGTCACCAGAATATTCAAAAACGAAGTACTGGCCAGCACCATCGATAGTCGTCCGCCCCATGCCAGCACCACGAATATTAACCGACTCGGTCATAATCGTCAGATCAGAAGTAAGGGTTATCGTCCCGGATGGGATATTGATTGTGTCGTCTGCTCCGTAGATACCGCTCGCAGTACAGCCGGATTGGTTAGTGCCAGCGTTCACGGAGCTTATTGCGATAGGTAATGTACAGCCTCCTGAAACATTTAGTGTCGCGGCATGTGCCTTGCCTGTTCCAATAGCAAAGATTGCCAGGGAGGCGAAGGTTGCTAGGATGAGTTTGTTTGTATTACTGAGACTAAGGATGCTTTGCATGCAGAGTATTCTTACTTTTTATTTACTCTTATGCTTATTGTATCATTTGAGCCTTGCTCATATGTAATGTTAACTTATAGGTGTGACTACAGTTGGAGCAAACCCTGTTGGGCTTGAATGACTTTGTGGAATTGTCATGGAAACGGTAGTGCCTTTTCCAGGAGTACTTTGGAAACTTATGTCTCCGCCAAGTTTCTGAAGAATCATACGGGTGATATACAAGTTAAGTCCAAGTCCAGGGTGATCAAAGGTTGTCGAATCCGTACCGCGAGTTAAAGGCTCGAAAAGATGTGCCATTACCTCTGGTGACATACCGGCGCCATTGTCACCTACTGTTATGAGCGTTTTGCCACCAACAGATTTACTACTAATAGTTACTGCACTATTGGCATTGCTAAATTGAATAGCATTTTCGACTGTTGATCGAATAATCTGTGCCAGTTCTTCTGGCTGCATTTGCACAACAGAGGTGGAGCTGAGTAAATTGCTTACGGCCACTCCTTTTTCAGCAGTCAGCTTAGACATTAATGGTGCAATATTTTGCTCGTAAGCGTGTTTGACTGAAATATTTGGTGCGGGACCGCCAACAGCACTAAAACGACTTGCCTTTCCAAGTGACTCAGATAATTGGACCAACTGCCCAATACCGTTAGTAAGCAGCTTAGTGTCGGGGAACTGCTCCAGACCTACCGTGCCAGACTGTAATGCACTGGCGTGGGAGGCTAAACTGGTAGCTGCATCCACTACAAAGGTCTTCTTTTGATCTAGTAAATGCTGCTCGGTTGCTAGTTCCTGTTTTCTTTGAACGTGAAGTTGTCGCTGTTTTTTCCAGGCCATATACGTTACCACGACAGCGATCGCCCCAAAGAATGCCCATATTAATTGATTCACGTATCGTCCCCAGCTATGATCGTAGGATTTATTAAAATACAATACCAGATCTGTTACTGCCACGACCCCAGCGATGCCAACTAACGGCACCCACAACTGTTTGCTCGATGCGACCTGAACCTCACCAGAAACTACCGGGCGATCTCCGGGCTCTAATGCTTGCTCCGCCTGAAGCGTGAGGCTATTTGATGTTGTCTGCAAGGCGATAAGTTTAGCCTTGAATTGGGTAATAAATTCCGGCTGCAATGCATGCTTTGATGCAATCAACTCTAAAGCGCCGTTCATAATACTAAGCGGCGTATTAAGATAATGAGTAATTATAGCCAAGAAATCCGAGACTGATTGTCTGGTAGTAATAACTTTTGTCAGTAAGTCGTTCATGACTTTCTGGTAACGATATTCGCGCCATGCCCGGTAGGTATAGTACAGCGCCAACAGTAGCAACCAAGACAAAAAGAAGTACGGCAGCGGATTGACTTTTGGATCTCTAGCTATGCGAGGTAGGCCGAGAGGTAGTTCTTCTTCTGGAATCTTTGATATTTCTAGCAATTTTGGCTGATCTGGTTGTGGAGACTCTTCTGAAACGGGGCTGGGTGTGGTCGTAGTTGTTCTTGGACGAGATGGACGTGTTGGTCTGTTCGGGGTTGCTGGCGTGTTTGAAGTGGGGGCAGTAGGAGAAACTGGTTGAGCTGGTGTGCTTGGCGTTTGCACATCGAATACCCCTAGCACCCAAGTGCTTTGACCAACCGCGTTTATAGCAGACACCTGGAAGTCATACCGAGTCCCGGGACTAAGACCAGAAACGATATATGACGTGCTGGTGCTTTGAGGATGGACGTATTCTTGCCATTGACCGGTAGAGTGTAGCCGGTATTGGATGCGGTAATCAATAATTGGCGTACCTCCATCATTGGCTGGCGGTTGCCAAGATAGTGCAATGCTGGATGTAGTTGGAGTTCCACCTAAATTACGTGGTGGGCCTGGCAGACTTTCGCCCAAAACGAATGTTGGGTAGGTCGCCACTTGGCTATACCATACCGGTGTCGTAAAGTCCCAGGTATTTAGGGGAGGGTTGGTTGTATTATTCCTAAAATAATTTGGTGCCTGATTGTTGCTATTAACCGGTTTACAGACGGCGGCGTCATCATACTGGCTTGCAGTTACAACCGTATCGGCGCCAGGATTAATCTGATCCTCAACCTCTAGCCAGTTTGCGCATGGAGCACCCACCGCAAGCGATGCATCGAAATAGTTATTTATTAGGTAATTTGGGGCAGCGCTTGGAGCAACTGTACCTTCACCTTCGTTAAATATATGGAAGAACTGGCCAACAAAAACACCTTCCTTAACCCCACTTACATTTGTTATTGTCGCGGCACTGAAAGAGTTACTTATACTACTTTGGAAGTCCGGGTTATTAGGATCATCAATTATTCCAACTACCCCCACAAGACCTCCAGTATTCGACGAATAGAAGGCTTGCGCAACGGCTGGAATTTGGGTAGCAAACTGAGGCTCTTCGTTGCTAAGACTCCCTGATGCATATGACGAAGCAATATCTGTATGGTCTGCAACTCCAACAAGGCCCCCGACAGACGAGCCAATCTCGATATAGCCACCTAAATCATCGTACGGAACAGTGGTAACAGCACCAGCAACCGAGCCCGTAGCATAGGTGTTAGTTAGGGCTATCCGAGTCTGCCCGTAGTCAACGCTGGAGGTACCTCCAATCAGCCCACCCGCCGCGTATCCACCCTGTACCGAACCCGTCGCGAACGAATTTTGAACGGCTACCTGCCCCTGAGCAAAGCCTATCAAGCCGCCAGCACCAACACTGCCAGAACCATTTATTGCGTAGCCGGTACCGGATGCCGTACCAGTAGCAGAAGTGCGGTTAATCACGGCTGTTCCTGCCGTTCGTATGTCCCCAATCAAGCCCCCAGCCCTAAAACCCGAAGATGCACTATCTATGAAATTATCCGAAGGTCCAACGCTACCCGTTGCATACACATCTTCAATTGTATGGTTATAACCTTGTAACGAGCCGATTGCCCCGCCAGAAAGCGCGCCACCGTCCCGACCCTCTATAATGACCATGCCAGTGGCATAGCTGTCACGCAGGACACTGGCCGAAGCTATCTGGGAAACCGCAATATTTGCACCGATCAAACCCCCAGTCATTGCTATGACGCTATCGCATTCATCTGTTTGACATGCCTGATTAATACTTGTTGTTACCAATCCCGTGGCGTAGACTCCTTCGATCTTTGACCAACCTACAATCATTCCCACCGAACCACCAACAATCGGTCCTCCAACCCTATCAACCAAAGGGCTTACGGCAGAAAAATCTATGGCGCCGGTACTGTAAGAGTCTTGAATTCGCAACGCACTAGTCAAGTTATTTTCACCCGTTACGCCGCCAACCAATCCTCCCGCGGCACCAGAAACTCCGCGCACTACTTGGTTGCCGTCTTCAACGGTAATATCGCCCGATGCAAAAGAGTCAGCAATATCGAGCAAAGTGGCCGAGCCTACAAGCCCCCCGGCATAAGATACTGTGCCATTCGAAATAGTTATGTCCATCGACGAGCTAGAGTCTTGGATCTTAACGCCCCCCACCAAGGAAGCTTCTGGATCGGCGGGGCTTACAGTTCCTTGATTGGCGCTAAAGCCAACAAGTCCACCGCCAGACCCTTCGCCTAATTGAATCTGCCCTGTAGAGTTACTGTTCGTTATGGTCAGCGAAGAGTCATAGGAACCACCTACTAAACCACCGGCAAATGCAGGATCGGGATTCCCGCCAGAGATTGGGCAAGCAATTGTGCCGCTATATGTTGAGTCTTCTATGGCGATCGTGCCTACTGCGGTTATTCCAATCAGCCCCCCAGTACCGTCGCTGCATGTCGTGGTACTGTTCATGTCGGAGATAGCATTACGAAGCGAGATCGTAGCATCCGACATAGCGCCCCCAATGATTCCCCCAGAAAGACTACTGTCTAAAATCGTGCCATGTGATTGAATATCTTGCATGGTAAGTTCGGATTGCTCAACATTTACGTATATCATGCCCAATATGCCCCCACTGGTGCCTGGAGACTGCACCACCCCTGTATAGGAAACATCCTGCCATAATACCGACCCATCAAAGCCGGTACTATCAAAATCAGATAATGTGCCTACAACGCCGCCAGTAAAATCTTCCCCAACAACATCCCCAACAACTGTAATGTCGTCTAAAATTGTGTCCGGAGAAGCAGAGGCAATCAATGTCGCCACAGGAACATCATTGGACAACATGCTTGTAATTGAGGAACTTGTTAAGGTAAGATTCCGAATTTCGGCGCTTTGGGCAAAGGAAAACATGCCAACCCCTTGGTAGCTGGCATTTGCCGGAATATTCATTTGCAGATCACTAATACTGAACCCTTTACCGTCAAGAGTTCCCTGGAATGGTGTACTGGAATCTCCCACAGGTATCCACCCCTCGCCTCCATTCCAGGTAAGTGTATCGCTACAGTCAATATTACCCACAAGATGAAAAACGCTGCCCCTATACTGATCTAATGCATCTTGCATTTGCTGACAGTCACTTAAACCAATAAACACTTGGAAGTTCTGAACGCCGCTCCACGCCCCTTGGCCGTAAGAGTTTACGGCAGCTATTCGAAAGTCGATACTTTCTATTACCCGTGCTTCCGCCTGAATAGCAAGTACAATGGCCTGTGCTAAATCGGTATCGGTTGTGTTAGTACTGTCGAAACTCAAGTCTGTTCCGGTGCCATCTACAATAGTAGTCCACGTGCCGTTTGAAGCCGCCCACCCATAGTTTTGGAGCTCAGTTTGGGAAGCCGCCCAATCACTACCCGGACGGGGCTTGAACTGAATAACGTAATCGGTAATTGGGGCGCCAAGATCTGGTGCTTGCCAATCTAGCTTAGGGAAAGAAAACGGTGCGAACTGATTGGTTTGTTCCACCCCGGTTACTATCATATTTTGTGGCGCAGACGGTAACCGACTAGTACTAACGTTTTCGAGAACTTCCCAATCCCCTTGACCGATAGCATTAACTGCGGCAACTCTAACATCGTACAGTTGACCAGCAACCAGCCCTGATATCAGCTGAGACCGATCAGTCGATGGTGATCGGCTAACACTATTCCAGGAACTATTACTATGGAGCTTATACTGCACCGCGTAATCGGTGAGTGGGGTATTGCCATCCAATATTGGTGCCAGCCACTGCGTCGTTAAACTCGAGGGATTTACACTGTTAGTCGTTATAGTTCGCACTTTGCCGGGTAACGTAGGTGCCCCCAGTGCCTGGGAAAGAAAGATAGGGGTAGACGAAGCAACCGTCTTCCAGACGTTTGTGAAATCCCACTCTTGGTTTCCCCCGACCCTAAACGGTGCATTAGTAGAGTTATTATAAAAATAGTTAGGCTGCGAATTACCTGAGTTCACCGCCGAACAGAAGCCAACGGGCGACTGTTCTGGTAAAATTACCGAGAAGTCACTATCTACATAGCCACCTATACAGTCATCCAGCCCGGTTCGAGATGCGTCAATGAAGTTTCCGCTGCCTGAGATATTTACACCAAATGGTGGATCGGCATTTTCTTCGTATAACCCCACGCCAATAAATCCACCAAATGCCTCACGCTCCATTGGACCAGTCGATATCGTCTGTGATCCTACGGCAAATGAATTGTTGATCTCAGTTGCCGCTGCCATTGCCGCAAAACCACCTGCCAAAACGACGGAAGGGTCTAGCTCAGGACTACGAGTAATAGAAATAGCCATTGAACTATAGCTATTGTCTACTGTGCCTCCTAATGCTTGGCCGAATAATCCGCCGGCAAACATGGTAGTTGCCCCTTGGGTGTAAGCACCGGTTATCGTACCAGTAGAATACGAGTCCGAGATGTTTGAATAGTAGCTTACCAGCATCAAACCGCTAGCGAAAGCCGCCTTACCACTGTCTCCATTACTATAACTATTGTTCGTAATATCCATATCGACCGATATCCTAGTCGCCGTGCTAAACATAAACATGCCAACAAATCCGCTGGCATTAACACTTCCACCTGTACCCTCGCAGAAAACCGTTCCAGAAACCGAAACATCACTGAATGAAGAATTACTAGCCTGTGAAGCAATTGGCGCCAAAAGAACATCAGCATTGTCTGTTGCAAGATCTACATTGGTAAGTTTTACATTTGTAACAGAAGCACCGATAGCAAGTCCGAACAACCCAGCCTCGGTGTCGTCCGTGAGTATCCGCTGATACAAACCATCTATGGCATGACCGTTACCCTCCAATGTGCCTGTGAATTCTTGACCGTTGCTGCCATTTCCAACCGCCACAAATCCAGCACCATTATTCCAGGTATTTGTTGCAGTGCAATCTATTGGTCCAGTTAATTCGTATTGGCCCGCTCTATCGTCTTGCATTTCTTGTAGCTGTTCGCACGTCGATATTTGGTATGGCTGTTCCGGACTTCCTAATCCACTTCCCGAAAAAGCCTGTGCTGCGGGAAAACCCACAATGGCGATAACTGCAATAAATACTGCTACGCACACCTCCGCAACAGCCAACCAATAGAATGCAGGTCTCCAGCGGTAATGAAAACGCGGGAACACAACCACTCGCAAGTGGTGCAATAAGCCATACTTAGTTTTGGGTGCGATTCTTATAAGTGGCTTCTTGTGGTGTTGGTAGTCCATCCACATATATACAAGAGAGCCTAGCGATAAAAGCACAAAACTAGACAGAGGTGACCACAAGAACGAAAAATTTGTTATCTGGCTTGCACTGGACTCAATTAGCCGACTGACAAATTTACTAGATTCTGGCTTAACACGTAAGTAGATCAAAGCGGCAATTGAGGCCAGCATAACAAAAATAGGCAGCATCTTAACGCGCTGCCGATACATCCTATCACTAAAAGCGCCAGCCCTATCTGCTAGGCGTTTACGCTGAACAATTTTTACAGTCGCCTTCGTCATATATACTCTTATGGTTACCTCTATTGTACTAGAGTTGCCGACTACTTACTGACATTTTGTTAATTTGCACACTATAAGTACAATTAAGCACAAGGACATACTATGAAAGTTTCATCAAAATTCCACCCCATAACGCCGTATCTCTGTCTTATATTAGTTGCAATCGGGATAACTTCCTATGTCGCATATCACAAGGGTAATACCAACAGACAGGACCAATCAACCAGGCAAGCCAAAGCACAAACTCTAGACAACGCCTTCGAGAGCTCAGCAAGCTTCTTCAAGCGCAATATTACAGGCACTGTCAGTAAAGTCAGCGCAAAACAGATTACCATTGTATCGCCTAACTCTACCGAACAAACCTTTAACCTAACCCCAAAAACCATATTCCAACGTGCAGGCCAGAAAATATCCGTAACCGATCTAAAGAAAGATCAGCAAGTAACTATCTCACGAAGTAAATCAGATTATTCACAGGCAGCTGGAATTACAATCAATAAGTAGTCTATTCAGCTAGTAGTAGCATCGAAACATCTTCGAAAAGAGCATGGTCTTGTGTTGTACGTAAATCGAAGGGAATAGCACCTAGTCTTTCGAATTCACGCTGAGCCCAATCCAAACTCTGCTCGTACGTCATGCCTATATGAATATCGAGCATTTCAGGGGTCATACTAATTCTTTCAGGAGCAGCAAATCCATTGGCCGCCGCCGCAAGATCTGCTTCCCCAATCTGTTCTAACATGTTACTAGTTTACTATTCTTTTCGATGCATGCAACTATTCTTTAGCGTATTGCTTGGCTATAAAAATAAGCATGCTAAATCCTGAGATCATCGCAATTACACCGTTCAAGACAGGTGTAGGACTCAAACCAGTGTCTGGTGCAGCAGCAGTGCCAGTAGATGAAGGATTCTGGGTTTGGTCTCCAAGAACACCCTGGTAGGCACCTACACTGTAATAACCAGTCCGAGCTACACCGCGAGCATCGGTTGTTATACCCAGCACTTGTCCGCCCGCGTTTATTGCAGGGGAACCAGGAAGGAGCTTAATTGTTGGTACGGGGCCTCCGTTATCTGCAACTTCGTGCTCTATGGTGTCATATAAGTTAGGAACGATCGTATAGTCGGTGCACTTTGGATCATCGGCCATATTATTTCCGAGGTTCTCGGGTGTTAGGTCATAACTGCCACTCAGACCAAGAGCAGAACCATCGAAATCAGATCGACAACTATAGCTATTGCCGTTAAAAGTATTGTGAGCTATTAGGCTGTTCTGAGCAGAGCCACCCGATTCAGCATTGATTGGCTGACTGTTGCCATCCAGAGTCGCACCAATGATGAAGAATGCCGGAATTGAGCCAAAAGGACTAGGCGTAGTTTGTGTCACACTGTTGCCTACAACAGTAGAATTAGTGAAGTTTATTTTTTCAGGCGCGTTAATGAGTAATCCGAAAAACCCACTGACAGAAGCGTGGTTATCAAACTCGTTAATAGCTTGATTATTCACGACCGTCACATTTGTTAAGTTCAAGCCAGGGTTGATATTGGCGACGCCAAGATTAAAACCGGTGACATAGGCAGGCTGAAAGGGGTTGCCACTGCTTGATGCCTGTGTCGGCTGCGAGATATTTCCAGCGACCGTAACCGCATCTATTCTAATGTCTGCTAAAGCACTGTTCTGCTTATACTCAACGCGAGCACCTGCATCACCTATGGAATGATTATCCATAACGGTTGTTCGTTCTATAGTTAATGCTAATGAAGCTGCTGTAGCTGAATTAGCTTCAACATACAGACCAGCCACTTCATCAACTTCAGCACCCGAGTTATTATTGACTTGAGAATCTGTAACGGTTATTGAAATGTCATCAGTACTATTGACTGCATTAGCAATTAGGTACAACCCAACGGAATTACCTGTTGCAACATTGTCATGGATATTCGAATTGGTCACAGTGATATGTACTGCTTCAATTCTGATACCAAAGCCGGAATTCTCTACCTCCACATCATCAATTATTATGTCGTGAGCAGCGTTTATATCAATTGCGTAGGGCGAGGCATCAATTATTTTAAATCCATTGAGCGTTTTATCGATGGTGTTTGCGGCGTTAGCTGTGAAGCCACGGAAACCGTTCGCGTCAATGATTGTTGATGACTTGCCTGCGCCCTGGACAATGATATCCGCACCAGAAGTAAACGAGTTCATGTTTTCAGTTAGTGTAACCGTTCCTGCCGGAATATTAATTGTATCGTTGGTTCCATAAGCTGCACCTGTCTTTACGCAGCCGTAACCATTGGTACCTTCGTTTGTGACCCTTATTGCATCATTTAATGTGCAGTTAACGTCCACTGCTAGTGTCGCCGCATGCGCCCGACCCGAACCAAAGGCCAGCACCGCCAAGAAGGCGAAGGCTGCCAAAATTAGTTTGTTTGTTTTACTGAGGTTATTGATCGATCCTAAGATGCTCTGCATGGAGGTGGTTCCTGTTTTTATTTATGCTTAAGGTTATTGTAACACTAAGCCCGTTTTTTGACGGCGTAGCCAAGGATAGGAAGACCAAGGACTGAGGCCATGACAGCCAGCATGGTTGAAACAGTTTTTGCTCCAGTGTTAGGTGCGGCAGCACCGCCAGCATTGGCGTTGGTTGTGGTTGCGGCGCAGACCGCTCCTTCGAATTGGAAAGCACCGACGGATGGACAATTGTTTGGGCGTGCTACACCACGTGCGTCTGTAGTTACGCCAAGTACAGCGCCACCTGCTGAAATTGCTGGCGAACCCGGCAGTAAAGCCCGGGTAGGAACCGAACCACCATTATTTTGAAGCGTACCTAAAGTGGCTATAATATTGTTTATATTTTGTTGGTCACCAATCTGAGTAAATCCACAGGTATTATCATCGGATATGTTATGTCCTAGAGATGTGAAAGAAGTGTTTACTATTCCTACGCCACTAAACACAGAAGATAGATTGCCCTGACTACAATTAGAAGATGAAGTACTATTCATATTGTCAGCCATGAGGCTATTGCTAATAGATACATTCACATTAGCAGTATCTGTTGGGCCAAGTGAAAATCCTACGGCATAAAATGCAGCCGTTTCGATGCCCGTCAATGGTCCACTGCCAGGCACACCCCGTGTGCCAGTAATTGTTATGTTATTTACCACAGTAGTCGTGGTCGCATTTGCCCCATTGGCTCCTGCAATATTCGCAAAAGGTGCTGTTATGCCAGTACTGGTCAGGTCATCTACTGTAGTATTTGTAATTACCGCCGTAACACTCCCCCCTCCTGTGCCTTCAAAACCTGGTGCAAAGAAGATTCCATTTATTCCGCCAGTTAACGCATGCAGGCTTGATAGAGTTGTGTTTCGGAGGTCAACGTCAACTATTCCACCACCACTCGTACTTACGCGGATACCTTCTATGTAACCTCCGCCCGACTCATTAAAATCATGTATGTATAGATTGTCTGAATCGTATGTGATTGAACTACCGCCCGATAAAACCTTAACTCCACAGATACTCCCGACTACATTGTTGCCATCAATATCAATATCACTAAGTGATACGTTAGTATCAGTTGTTTCTATCGCGCAATCTTCAAAAGCAGTTATCCTCAGATCAGTAAGTTCAAATAAAGTTGAATTATTCGATTTGAAAACAGAATACTGTCCATTATTCCCATCGATGGTTGTTTGGCTCATACCTGTTCCGTCAATATATACGGGCACAGTTATCAGCGGCAAGTCAGCTGTTAGTGTAATGGTGCTTGCTGGAATACTAATATTGTCATCTGTACCGTAACTTCCTGTCGCCGTACAGCCTGACTGATCACTGCCTGCATTGACGGAGTTGATTGCGATCGGGAGCGTACAGCCGCCAGTTACATTCAGTGTAGCTGCATGGGCTCTGCTCCCGCCAAATGCAAGAACTGCGAAGAAGGCGAAGGCTGCCAAAATTAGTTTGTTTGTTTTACTGAGGTTATTGATCGATCCTAAGATGCTCTGCATGGAGGTGGTTCCTGTTTTTATTTATGCTTAAGGTTATTGTAACACTAAGCCCGTTTTTTGACGGCGTAGCCAAGGATAGGAAGACCAAGGACTGAGGCCATGACAGCCAGCATGGTTGAAACAGTTTTTGCTCCAGTGTTAGGTGCGGCAGCGTTTGCTGCACCATTTCCTGAGCCATTAGTAGAATCTCCCAATACAGTTTGATACGCACCTACGTCCCAATGCGAAGCAGATCGTGCAATGCCCCGAGCATCAGTTGAAACACCAAGAACTGCACCACCCGCAGCGATTGCCGGTGAGCCAGGAAGGAGTGCAATAGTTTCTACGGGTCCGCCATTGTCTTGTAGTGGGCCGAGAGTCGAAAGAATATTCGGTACTACCGTATAGCCGGTACAAAACGGGTCGTCGGTGATGTTGTTGCCAAGGTTTAGCGGGGTAAGGTCCATGGGGCCAGATAAGCCAAATGCTGCTTTATCTCCTTGAGCGCAACTACCATTTACGCCGTTTCGCGAGTTACCAGCGATTAAGCTATTCTGAGCACTTGCTCCATTCTCTAAATTTGGTACGAACGGAGCGACGTGACTTACCAAGAAGCTTGGATTATTTCCACTTGTTATGAATGAATTATAGAACGCTCCTGCATCTGCTTGAGTAGCCTCATTACCTACGATAGTGGCGTTAGTAAATGTTAAGTCAGCGCTGTCGGCAGTTAAGTTGGCCATGAATCCAGCAATAGTTACTTGATCGTCAAGATTATTTACAACCGTGTTATTCGCGGACGTAAGATTAGTGATGTTCTGCTCGTTGGCCAGATTGCCATTAAAGATCATGCCTGCTATGTCAATGTGCGACTGGAATGGATCAACTAGCGGCACGGCAGTGACTACTTCTACCGAGTTGCCGGAGACCGTAACGGAATCCATGGTAAAGGTTGTGCCTGCCGTAGATACTGTACCGCCCTGTTCAAAAATCATTATACCGCCCCACTTTTCCGCAGTATTATCAGCAACCGTTGTACGCTCGATATTCACTTCAATAGCATCTGCATCTCCAGTATTAGTTTCGAAGAAAGATCTTATATATAGACCAGCAGACTCTGCAGAGTTATTACTTACAATATTGTCTTGGACGTCAGCAGATGGGATATCAGTTGGCCCTGCTGCACGAATCAATACTGCCAGACCCGCAAATTCAGTGCCAAATTCACCACCAAAAAGGTTGCCGACCGTACCGGCATTGATATTATCTGTAATGGTTGAGTTCTTAACATTCACATGGATAGCGCTTAAGAATGCCCCCAGCGCAGAGTCGGTTATCTCGACGCTATCAAGTGTTGTTGTGCCAGAAAATACCGTAGCGATTGCCATGGGAATTGCACCTGTAATGGTAAGGCCTATGAATTCGTGATCTCGTGCACCTTCTGGACCTGGATCCGGGTCAGCGAAAAAGCCGGCATGGCCATTGGCATCAATGATAGTTGAGCCCTTGCCTGCACCAATGACCGAAAGCGATTTGTTAACAATAATCGGAAGATCTGCGGTCAGTGTAATGGTCCCACTCGGCAAGTTAATCGTATCGTTTGTGCCATACGCTGCACCCGTTGCAGTACAGCCCGACTGGTTAGCAGCAGCGTTAACAGAGTCGATCGCAACTTCCAGAGTGCAGCCGCCAGAGACGTTCAGTGTTGCCGCGTGAGCTCTGCCACTGCCAAAAGCAAGCACTACTAAGAAGGCGAAAGTGGCTAGGATTATTTTGTTTGTTTTGGTAAGTTCGAGGATACTTTGCATTAGGGTTCCTGTTTGTTGTTTATGCTTGTGTTTATTGTAGCATCTAGGATCTAGCGGCGGTAATAGCGGGTATGGAGCTTCTTTTTTGATGCGTACAAGGCTGTACTCGCAGACACGATCAACAGCACAATCAGCCCCCTGAGCGCCGTTTGGCCGGTAACGGCTAAAGGCGAGGTACTAGCACCATTAGGCTGGGTCGTTGCCACCCCACAAACTTTACCGCTCGATAGCACTAAGCCAAGACTATAGCTAGCAGTCTGTGTGTCGGTGGTGTCATCGTTCAGCTGCGTGGTAATACTGTTGGCAGTATTGGTGATAGTAGGTACATTACAATCATCTTGCGCTACCGTTTGGTAGCAAATCTGGGCATCGTCACCTTGGAAGGTTACCGATGCAACAGGCACGACGTCGCCACTCCATGGATTGTTGTTGAGTGCCACGAATAATACATCTACGCTAATGTCTTGGGTATTACCCGAGTATGGCAAAGATGAGATATCGAGCTCGCCTGCAGTAGAGACGATATCGACCTGGTCGTATCCAGACACAACTGCTCCAGTACTGTCGCGCACCGTTACCAGTATTTGCTGGAAGTCGGATAACGTAAGATTGCTGACTTTAATCTTGTCCCAGCCAGTTACATTGCCATCTCCGTCACAGTAGTATGCAGCAGGGTTAACGGTAACCGATGAGATAGTTCGTCGGCATGGGACCGAGCCAGAATCTGCAGAGAAAGACCACAGCCAGCCCGAATCACCCAGCCCCAGCAAACAACCAGTTTCGTCTACAGCGTATCCATAATCACGGGTATTGCCACCGTTGACCGCAGTTGAACCTGTCCATGCACTCCACAGTGTTTCGCCATCGGTATTACTCCCCCAGCCCGCACACTCATCGGCATCATCCCAGTTGTAGCACCCTGCTGCACCGCTATTAGTGGCCGAAGCAAATTTACTGAATGGAAAAATCGTAATGTCGTCACCTGCACTATTTGTAGTCTGAATTTCTTCGTATGACGCCATGAGGCCTGCCAGGTTGGCCGCATCTGTAACGACGTTATTAACCAAGTTCGCGTTTGCACTGTAGAAAATGCCCGTTGACTTGTTGTAACAACGAGTGAGTGTAGTGACCGTGAATGCATCTATAAAAAACACACAAGGGTTGTTGGCGCTATTGACGTCTTTAAATATGCCCGTGATTAGCTGCGTGAACGAACCTGACCCGCCGATACTTGGTGTTGACCAGCCTGAGCACACTCCATTAGATACTGCTGGGTCGAAACAAACAATACGACTATTTTCGCCGATGTTGGCAGAGAATAAATCCGCCTTGAACGAGTAGTTAACAGGTGCATAGATCTTGCCATCAATCACCTCTGCAGAGCCTACCGGTCCGTAAGTGGGTGAAATGGCATTATGCTGGTTTGGATCGTAAGTAGGCAGGCTATAGGCACTGGCCAGGTTGCGATTGCCAAAACCGCCGCAAGAAGTGGCGAAAGTTGCTGGATCGAAACTGTACATAACCAAGTTGACGTCCCAGGCATGTAAACACGAACCAGACTTCACTACACCGAGAAGTCTAGAAGGCTGGTCAGGACCAAGTTTGGTGCCAGAAGCCGACAATTGAGTATACCCGTTTCCTGCACAAAACTGATCGTTCTCTAGATCCCAACAAACAATGCCATAGCCAGTGTCGCGCTGTGCTGCAAAAAACAGACGGCTATTCTGAACATCGGTATAGGTCATAGGGTTAATAGAGGTATAAAAGTCGGTCTGCCCAGATAGATCTAGGGCTACTGGATAGTTATCACAAGCATTAGGAATCTGAGAAGAACATACGATCTCGTTGCCGCCTTGAGTACTGTGATGTACCAGCCCAAAATATCTACCCTTGAAAGGGATAGGTATGTAGGCGTCTTCGCCCGTTCCTGACTGAGCAGTGCTGGTAAGTGGCTGTGAAGAAATTTGGCCTGCGCCGTTGCCGGGTTCGGATACCACCGGGTTACTGAATCGAAGGTTTGTTGCCGAAGCACCCGGGTCTACACCACTGTAAGACGCTCCGTTATCTGTAGAAAACTCGCTTATCCACCCAGGAGGTGCTTGTACGCTTCCGCTATTGTATGTAGAACCTGTTGGTACAGCATTAGTGATGGACGCAGATGCGGGGCTACTGCTGGCATTATTATAGCCGAGCACCCAGTTGGCGTCCTGGCCGGCTCTAATTTGCGTGGTGCTACTATTGCCAGAATCCCGGCCGCTCAGACCGATACTACTATTAGCCGCGAACACTGTTTGTCCGTTGGCAACGAGTAGAACAGTCAATACTAGCAAAAGCACTGCCCTGTTAATTTTTTGCATAATGTTTGTTCTCATACCGTCCGTTGAACTTCCTCAACTAAACTACTTACCTAGTAGTGTAGGGCACAAAACAAACATAAGCAATATGTTTTACACATATTCATAGCCGCCACACACTGCACAGCAATTACGGGAGCAGCCCCATTACGAAAGTTTTCGAGAGAAGGTGTAGCCAAGAAGACTAAGACCCAGGACGGATGCGATGACCGCACCAAGGGTTGAGGCTGTTTTTGCTCCTGTGTTTGGGGCGGCAGCACTGCCAGCATTAGCGTTGGTTGTGGTTGCTGCACAGACAGCGCCTTCGAATTGGTAGGCACCGACGGATGGGCATGTGTTTGGTCGGGCAACACCACGGGCGTCGGTGGTTACACCAAGCACTGAGCCTCCGGCAGCGATAGCTGGAGAACCAGGAAGAAGAGCACGTGTAGGTACTACACCACCGTTGTTTTGAAGGGGGCCAAGGGTGGAGATGATGTTGGAAACGTTTTGCAGGTCACCTGGTTGAGTGAAGCTCGTGCATGTTGCGTCATCTGCTACATTGTAACCATTTGAAATAATTGTTCCTGTAGCTGGACCACTGCCTCCCAATGCTGCGCTGAAATCACCACTGAAACAATTATTAGCAACGCCTAGACTTAGGTTATCTGCGAACAAACTATTACTAACTTCAACCTTAGATAGGCTGGTAGCACCTCCTGTTGATGCACCGGCGGAGAAAAATGCAGTACTCCCGTTACCAAGTTGGCCGAGCCCTCCCCGAAGCCCGGTAACTGTTGCGTTACGAATAATAACATTGGATGTTGCGTCGACACTTCCTACTGCAAATGCCACGCCTCCGAAGGCATTGGCATTGCCAACGTCAGAGATAAGACTATCTACGGTTACGTTAGTTGCTGTAGCATTCATAGTTCCACCACCGCCAGAAAAGTCACCGCCAGTACTTATCAAAAATCCCGTTATCACAGAGTTTGCTTGGTGATTAGTTATATGATCTACTGTTACACTGTTTATTTCCGCGGTTGTAGTATTTCCCGATTCTTGGTCTATGTTAAATAAATTAACAACGTCTGCACTGATATCAATATCATGAATCCTCACATTTGAAACCGAAACCGTATTATCTGCACCCGAATCGCGTACATATATAGAAATTATTCTCCCGGTCTCTGCTGTAACATCCTGCCCATCAACATCTATTCTGGTAAGAGTTAAGTCATCAACACATGAATCAATGGCGTATCTCTTGAATGCAGTAACGGTTAGATCTTGAATATTCACACTAATATTCCCACAGACACTGAAGCCATGATATTGCCCAGCATCACCGCTAACAATAGTAGTGCCCGTTCCGCTGCCAACAATAGATGCCGATTCGTTGAGTTGCGGTAAATCAGCCGTCAACGTCTGCGTCCCCGCTGGAATATTAATAGTGTCACTAGTCCCATAAGCCGGTCCTGTTGCAGTACAACCACTCTGGTTAGCCCCGGCATTAACTGAATCAATTGCAATAGGAAGCGTGCATCCGCCGGAAACTGTAAGGCTTGCGGCATGGGCTCTGCCACCGCCAGTAGCCAACACTGCCAAAAAGGCGAAAGTAGCTAGGATTAGTTTGTTTGTCTTGGTTAGATTCAGAATACTGAGCATGGTGAATTTCCTTATATAAGTTATAGCGTTACCGGTATTGTACCCCCCCCCCGAATATAGTGCGCAAATTATTCTGTAAGATCATGTCTCTTTCCCAAGGAAACAGACCAACCATTATTTGCTTTGCAAACACTGGTTATAAGATAAGGACTTCACATGCTAACGTTCTATGAATAGAAACTCAAATTTAACACTAACCCAGTTATTGTCTAGCTCTCTTTTGGTTAAATTTTGCAGTCTTCGCTCCAGTGTTTTTGTTTCACAGGCTATAAGTACGACAGGAAAGTCGCGTTTGGTGGCTTTCTGCCACTTTTCTGACTCGGCATACGTAATATAGCGTCTTATGCTGTTTCTAATCCTCCAGTAGGGCGCAATGGCCTCATAGAAGCTTAGGAAATAGTCTGGAGCAGTAAGATTGGGCTTGCTTGCGCTACCCACGCTTTTAATCTCTTCGTTCTTTTGTAGGTAGGCATCCGTTAGGTCTCTTGGGAGCTTATATTTCAAGCTAGGCAGTTCGCTCTTGCTGAAGAACTGAAATTGTTTGGGGTAGTTATGCTTGATGAATACGTAGGTTTTGAAGACGTTCAGTCTGTGTTGGATATGACCATCGTCTTTGTTTTTGTCGTAATAGGCTTGCTTGAGAACGTTTGGATCAGCAAACGGTTGTTGTCTGAGGATCTGTATTCCTTTTGGTAGTAAGTGATACGTAGCTGGTTTACCAATGATCTTATAGCTACTGTAATAGTTCTGACCTATGTATCCTTGGTCTACTAATATCTTTAGTCTTGTTAGTATTACTCTAGTATGTTTAGCTCCTTGACTTGAGGCAATGATTTGAGCTGTTGCATAGCGAAATTTATAGAGTGTAGTGAGTAGTTGAAGTTGATGTGAGTTTATAGGTCGGTGTTTGGTGTTGGTAGGTTGTGGTGTCATAGTGGTTTATATACGCCTATCTATGTTAATAGATAAGTAAGTAAAGATGCAAGCCCTTAACACCTTGAAAATTGACTGTTATGTATCCTGCCGTTGAGATATCCACAGTTGTATTTAATACCTTGATAATACACTTGTAGGTATACTTATTAGTGGTATATACTAAGCTTATAAGTGGGGGTAGCCATGAAACAGAAAGAACCAATCCAGCCGAGCCCAGAAGACACTTCCGAAGCGCCGTTGTCAGATAATGAGCGTATCGATCTCATCGCTAATTTACTTTTGGATTACTTAGATGAAGAGCAATCGGGAGAAGAAGGGTCATGCAAGACGACGCAAACAAAAATGCTGTAGCAGCTATTCGTGTCTCGACCACAAAGCAGGGTACGGAGGGTGACTCACCGGAAGCACAGAAAGAGCAAATTGAACGTTTTGCCCTAACTCGTGGTATCACCATTAAAAAGTTTTTCGTATTTTTGGAATCCGCCAGTAAAGAGCAGCAGCCAATGCAGGAAGCTATTGATTACTGCAAGAATCCTAAGAACGGGATTGAGCTGTTTATCATAAAATCGATTGATCGTTTTACCAGGGGCGGATCACTTTCTTATGACCTGCTCAAAAACCAGCTGGAAGCAAATAATGTGTCATTGGTAGATATTTACGGTGTGATTAGTTCTCGGCAGGTGAATACCCTAGAACACCTCGGCTTTGAATATAAGTGGAGTAAATACTCTCCAAGTAAGAAATCCGAGATATTAGAGGCTGAGCGATCCAAGGATGAGTTACGAGACATTATGAGTCGCATGATTGGGGCTGAAATTCGCTATACCCAACTTGGTTTTTGGATGAGACAACCGCCGTTCGGTTTTGTCAGTGAGAAAGTCGAGACGAACAATGGTAAACGCTGCATCTTGCGGCCTCACCCGACTGAAGCCCAATACATTACTAAGATTTTTGATCTACGTGCGCGTGGCACCATGCGCGACATGGAAATTGTCGAGGAAGTTAATAAGCTAGGCTATCGAGGACGTGTCCATTATGTTCGTGATAGGAGCGATCGATCTAAAGTTTTAAAGAAGCGCGGAGGCGATCCCTTGACTCTCAAAGCCTTGGATCGTATCGTCACTAACCCAATCTACGCAGGGATTAATGCCGAGAAGTGGACAGACGGCAAGCCAGTACAATGCGCTTTTAAAGGGTTAATATCCATTGAACAGTTCAACCGAGCCAACAAAGGCAAAAAGATCATTACCAAAGATGACCAAGGCGACATTGTCATAGTAAAAAGAGAGCCAGAGCCACGGTATGCGGTCATTAAAGGCTCACGAAACCCTGATTTCCCGTACCGCAAGTTTGTACTATGCCCAGAGTGCCATAGACCGCTCATTGGCAGCGCATCGCGAGGTAAGTCCGGTAAACACTATCCAGCCTATCACTGTGACAAACGAGGCCATTATTTCCGTGTACCTAAAAAGGAGCTGGAGGACAGAGTGAATGAATTTATCAACGGTATTCGTGTGTCGCCGGAGCAGGTCGATAAAGTTCTGAATGTTATTGAGGCCGAGTGGAAGAAACGAGAACAGGCGCTCAAACAAGAGCTTGAGACGCTTGATAGCCACATCCAGGGCTTACGTACCGAAATCGACATGACCGGAAGCAAGATTAAGCTCGTGAGCAACGAGACAGCAATTAAATACATAGAGGAGGACATTGTGCGTATAGAACAACAAATTAAAGAGCTGGAGGCTACTAAGATGAAGAAGATCAACCGTAAACCGATAAACTGGCGACGTTTGAAAGCTAGGGTTCGTTACCTAGCGGAACACTTTGACGAACTACTATTACAACAGATTGATCCAGTCAAAAAAGCACAGTTTTTTGCCGCATTATTCAATAAATTTCCAACATTTGAAGATCTAGCCAGCGGAACACCCGGTAAGACAAACTTTACAGGGGTGAACCCAATATTTTCTCTTGCTAAATTACCTACTACCCATTTGGTGACCTCAAGGGGAATCGAACCCCTATTGCCGGGATGAAAACCCGGATTCCTAACCGTTAGAAGATGAGGCCATCTAACGAAAAAGTTACCGAATCAGTATACCATAACAGGGGTAAAAATGGAATACCTACTCTTATGCTTAAATGCTTGGTACAATTCGTTTATCAAAACTGTCAAGAAATACATACGTAAGATTACGTCCGACCAACGGCGATCACTAATTGTCGTCGCTAGTTTTGTTATTATCGGCATCGGATTGTTGCTGGTAACTAAAGCATCGCCAGCGACTGTTGGTCTTGAGGCAGAAACAGGTTCTACATCACTACAAAAGCCGTCTGGCAATGGGTCCTCTGGTAATGGGTATGTGCGTTTCTATGGGCAAGCCCCTCAGCCGGACGGTACTTTCTGGGATCAGGCGACCAATCGGCCATTTGCCAGTAGCTCTTTGTTTAATACCCCTACCCCTGCGTCAACTCAGTGGTTTTCCCAGCCAGTACTAAACAACTTGGTCTCAGGAGACTACTACTATGGCCAAGTAGCAACTCGGCGGTGGTATGTGCATGCCGGACACCCAATCTGGTCGGCCAAGGATACTGATCCAACCTGGACATTTAACCTTGTTTCGCCGCACGATATCAACGCCAAGCGAGATCGACAGGATATGACAGTTTCAGTCAAAGCGCCTGCCAATATGCAGGTTGATACCAATGATGGCGACCACGTACTACTGCTGGTGAGTGGCGGCAAATATTATGAAGTATATCAAGCAGTAGTAAACCAAGGCACACGAACTGTAACCCAGAGCTATCCTGGCTATGCTATTGGCGACATTCGAACCGATACAGGTTATAGCTCGATGAGCAGTAATGCAAACATGGGCACACGTGCTGGGAACATGTCGTGGTTTGCTGGAATGATTACCGGCCGTGACTTTGCCCAGAATAAGATCGACCATGCCATTGCCATATCTCTTGGCGACAAAACACTCTATGCCAGCTGTAGTGGGACCCGTAATACGCCCAAGTGGGACCAGACAATTGCCACCTATTGGGATAATGGCCCGGGTTGCGGCCCAATCATTATGGGCGCAAAACTAGGTATCCCGCCCGGAACGGCTAAGCCAGCTGGGCTCACTAAGTTCGGGGGGATGCTGTTTGATGCCCTGCAAACATATGGTGCATATGTAGGCGACTATGCTGGCGGCGATTGGCCTGTGATCTATATGGATGCAAATTCCGTTTCGGCATCCGACCAAGATTGGGGATACACCACCTGGATGAGCGATAACGACAAGATCATTCCACTCCTTAAGGTTGCAAAAAGTGCCACTGGCGAATAGCCAATCTTAATCAAAAAATAAAAACTCCCTTGTGTGCGGCAGATGCTGCACGGGAGTTTAAATGTTTGGAGCGGTCAGTCACGATGGCTCGTTACACTCATCGTAGCATAAATTTGTCATATCGGCTAGATGCTTATCCACAGGAATATACTACTCAACTGCAAATCAAAAGGGCTCCTTTGGATGAACCATTGGAGCCCTTTGCTGTCACAGCCAGGAGGTTTACTCTTGGATTGCTGCTTTTCGAACCATGTATGCTCGGTGCATGAATGCGCCCAGGATACTTACGGCTGCGAAGATTGCGAAGGTGCTTGCTGGACCAGTAGCAGTTAGACGAGTAACTGTTGGTGGAACAACTGTTGGAGGAGTTACAACTGGTGGCTTACCGGTTTCAAACTTAACCTTAGTAGCACAGTTTGTGCCGCTAACAAGCTTTTCGGTTGAACCATCAGCGAACTTACCGCCATTGATAGCTTTAACTGTGTAGCTAGCCTGGATAGTGAATTCACCATCGTCTTTGTAGCTATGTGTATCGTTCTGGTTTGTGCTAGGTGTAGTACCATCGCCCCAGTCGATTTTGTAACCTGTAACAACTGCGTTAGTAAGTTGTGGCTTGATGCCGCCCTTTACTGTTCGCTTCTTGTTGTCGATTACGATGAACTTACCGCCATCAAGAGTACAGATTGCATCGCTAGGAATAACAACTGGCTTCTTGGTAATCTTTACCTTAAAGGTAAGACGTACACGGTGATCCCAACAACCTGGCATTAGGCCGCCCTGGTATCCCTTTAGTGATAGAGCTGCGCCCTGTGCACTTGTAAGATCGCCAGTTAGGTCATAGCCTTCTGGAGCAATAGTGTAAAGCTCGGAAAGGCCAGCGTAGCTAAGTGAGATTGGGGTGTTACCACAAGTTAGGTAAGCGTTGTCAGATACAGTAGCTGCATTGTCAGCACTTACGAAAGCTTTGATCTCTTGGCTCTTTGATTCGCCAGTAGGGATAGCCACTCGAAGCCGAGTGTTCTTTGCTACTGCAGGGCCAGTGTAGTTGTCGCCGTTATTGATAGCGGCTTGGCTGTTGTGCACGTAAAACCACATGCTAACTTCGCCGTCACACTGCTCGAGTGTGTTTACACGAGAACCGTCAGTCTTTTGGACTCGGAGGAAATCGTGTTCGTCACCGATGCCTGAAGCGTCGGTAAAGTGGTTGAACATCGGACCATCTACGGTTGCAGCTTTAACATGTGCATTTCCGATGAAAAGTGCGATTGCTACAAGGGCTAGGCCAAGGCTTAGCTTCTTGATTAGAGTTTTCATGAACTTCATATCTTTATCCTTAATCCTTTTCCTTAAAGCCCGCCAGCACCTGGGTCGACTTCTTTACAAATGCCGCCGATGATCTGGTATTGCTTACCGTTAATGATTACGTATGGGCCAGACTTAACGTCTTGGTCGCCAGCAATGTTTGGACAGTAGTCAACTCGTGGCTGAGTTGTAGTCGGTGCAGGACGAGTAGTTGTAGGTGCAGGCTGAGTTGTAGTCGGTGCAGGCTGAGTTGTAGTTGGTGCAGGACGAGTTGTTGGAGGTGCACTAGTTACAGTTACGCCAGTTGTAGTAGTCACAGTAATTGGAGGTAGTGTAGTCGCTGTAGGACGAGTTGTTGGAGTTGACACTGGAGGAGTTGTACCTGGAGGGGTTGTACCAGTTGGAGCTGGAACGGTTACTACAGGGCAAGTATCAGTGTCTTCACAGCCAGCAGGTGCCTTTGGAAGGTCTGCAGGTACTGGAACTTGACCGATGCCAGGGATATCAATCATATCGCCAGGGTTACAGCCACCGCTACCACATGGGATGTTACTAATAACTTCACCAGTCTTAGGGTTAGTAACTTGGATACTACCGTCGTCTAGCTGAGTGATAGCGATTTCGCTAGGCACTTCACCACCGACAACTTCTTCTTCGCCGCCAGGAACACCACTGTAAGTTGGTTCGCCTTCTTTTGGCTCTTCGCCTTCAAAAGCTTTGGCGCCGTCTTGACCAATGGTTGTACCTTTAACGATAAAGCGTCCAGACCATTCGCCTTCTTTGTTTACAACGATGGCTACTTCTGGGAACTCGTCGAGTCCCTTTAGAACCTTTGGAAGCTTAAGCAAGATAACATTAAGTTCATCTTCGCTCGTAGCTTGGTTGAGTTCTAGGTTAATCGCTTCGCCCTTCTTGTTTCGAACGGCGTCGATAGATGTATACACATCACCTGGCTTAATGTAGCCAGCTACGTATGAAGCAACCTGAGGAAGTGTTTCTGCAAGTAACTTACAGTGATCTTCGTATGTATCCTGACCTTTTTCTTGGCCATACTGAGTAAAGGTTTCGGCAAAAGTACCGGTCACGGATGGTGCGGCAACGCCAGGACCATCGTGTGAAGCCTTACCTACAACCGCCATAGCGGCTGCTGTAGAGCCTCGGTCGCCCTTACCACCAATAGGCTGCTTAAAGAGATCACGAACATACTGAAGGGCTTCCTTCTGTGTGTTAACGCCATCTGCTTTAGGGAAGAATGCTTTAGGGAAGTAAAGTTTACTGTCTACGCTTGCGCCATAGGCTTCTTTACCGCCACTGACAACAAACTTAGGGAATACAACGTTGTTACAGTTTGCAACACGCGCTGCTGCTGTAGTTGTATCTTTGATTTCTGGCTTCTTATCGTCGCTACATGCGGCTAGCAACTCTGTTGCAGCCATTGCTAGTGCAACAACTTTTAGACGTCCACCAGTCAGGAAACGTCGCTTTTCGCGAGTTGGCTCGATTGGAGCTACCTCTGCTAGATCACTACGTACTACGGTGATTTCGCCCATTAGATCTGCTTCGGCTGCTTCAAGAACAGCTGAACGCTCTTCTTGTGCAACGCCAACAGCTTGCATTAGATCAGCTGCGTCACCAAGGACATCATAGCCCTGTGCTGCAGTGAACTCTGGAGTTGTAGGAGCAAATGCTGCCCCCTCAATACTTCGTGCCATTAT
>CAZTPC010000005.1:0-30757 GCA_964615565.1 uncultured Candidatus Saccharibacteria bacterium | reverse complement strand
CTCCCTGTAACAATAGTTATTGTTCAAACATTCGACTGTAAAATATCTTTCTTACAGTCTGATTAACAATTACTTATTTAACTCACACATTGTATCACTGATTGTCGCTTTTGTCAATAAAGTATTTATGCTTGTTTTAGCGTAAACGCTTTACTGCTTGAGCGATATCCCTATCGGCAGTACCTTCTGCAAAATCCTGTACTGAATGAGGTGTCATTAGCACCTGTGCGACGGTCATACCTGTAGAAGTAATGTCCGCTTCTACGCCTGCTTGATATGCAGCAAGTTGCTCATTCATCCAGTCTACCTGTGCTGGCTTAGAAGTATCAACTTCGCGACCACCACCAAGACTTAGGATCCCCATACCTGGGCCGACTTCTATTTCAGCTGGGAAGTTAACTTTTACCCCAACCCCTGTTTTTATCCTGTTACCCCGTAAACCTTCTCTGAGTTCGCGGCCAAAATCGCTCACTATAAAAGTTAAACCTGTTCGGCACACAGTAAGGATATCTCTCGGTGTATCCAACTCTTTAGCGCGCAAACGACGCTGGCTAGCTTCGGTAGGCATGAATAATCCACCTAGGCTATGTAGACCTACAGTATCTCCAGATCTCTGCAGCGCGTCATGTAACAGATATGCCACCTTGGATGCAGCTCGTTGACGATCGGCAATCAAGCTAGGATCTTCATCTTGTCGCACCCCTGTCAGGACCACATTTGAGTGAAAATGACGCGGTTGCTGTGTCTGTCGTACATACGGTGCAAGCATCATGGCGCCAAGAGCCGACATTGGGTCGATCTGACTTGGTTCATGCTCAGTCACATCAAAGGGTACGTCTGCGGCGCGTTGTCCAATATCACCGACTGTTTCGCGGCGCTCGGGGTGACTACCGTCTACCAATCTTCGGGTAGGCGGCAGAGCACGGACTGCACGGACTGTGGCGTTAAATGACATTACGTTGTACCTCTGTTATTTAAGCAGCAATCGGGTGAACGATTTCTCTGACCATCTTCGGGCCAAGCTCTACTGCGTCAGGTGAAGCCATACCTACACGAGCACTAATGGCCATAACCATAGCTTCGTTAACGTTCTGGCCGTTTACTTCTGGTTCGTCGTTAAGGACAGCGAGGCCTCGAGCAGCTCTACGTACTTGTACGCTTAGTCGCTCTTCACCATCGTCCAAACCAACCTTTTCGTAAAGCTGGTCAGAAGCCATTACTGACATACGTGCAATATGGTCTTCTAGAGTAGAAGAGATAGTCTTATGCTTTGCTGCTTCACGCATAGCAAGGATGGTAGCCATATCTGTAATTGGCTCAATTCTACCCTCTTTAGGCAAATCAGCAATTCCTCGTGTACGAGCAACGCGCTGTTCGAATGAACCACCTCGGTCAAAGATCCAGCCAAGGCCAAATCGAGAGATAGTTGCATGCGCAACAGGGTTTGTAGCGTCTACAGTCTCAAGTGGGTTCATAGTTGCCATAACAAGCTGTAGGTTAGGCAGTTCGCGAACACCTGCAGTTGTAGCAATGCGTCGCTTTTCGAGCGCTGAAAGGAAGATGTTAAGTGCCTTAACAGGGATACGGTTGATCTCGTCAAGCTGCACAATTTGTGTCTCTTCGTGCACTAGTCCAGATAGGAAAGTAACAATCTTTTCGATATCGTCAGGGTGACCAGCACGTTCAATTCGTCGCTCAAGCGAACTCTCACCACCAACAATTTGGATACCGCTTAGCGCGTTATCAATAGGCACTTGTGCCACGTTTGCAGGATCAATGTCGCTGATCAGCCCTGGGAACTGCTCCATAAGCTCAGTCTTGAACTTACCAGTACCACCAGCAAAACCAACGTTCATATTAGTAACAAGACCAACTGCTGCAGTGGTTACTGCTTCCTGACGGCCAACCATTACGTTACCGAATTGGCTATGTGCGCCTGTTAAAAATGCTCTTCCAGATAGATTTTCACTCATAATAACTCCTTAATTGTCGCCCTTCTTACGTCGAAGACGTAGAGGTTGGTCTTTACGGTTTCGGGCATAAGATACTAGCGTACCGAGTGCTGTGACCATAGAGAATACTCGTAGTGGCCAGTTGGTATTTCCGCCATTATCTTGACCTGCCTCAGAAGCGGTTTTAGCAACTTCATCACGTACATCATCAACATTCTTGTCTGTAACTTCTTTGTATACACCTTTGGTCTCTTTTGCTAACTGGCGCAATAAACCTTCTTGAGTCTTGTCATCACTGTTTCCAATGTTAGCAACACTCACCTTAATACCCGCTGTCTTTGCATCGGCTATTTGTCGTGCAACATCACCTGGCGCATGACCGTAGGTTACTAGTAGAACACCAGCCTCTTCGTCCTTGCCATCACCAGACTTAGAGCGGCGCTCCTGAATCTGTGAACGGGCTAGGTCTAGGGCGTTATCAAAGTCAGCGTCACCGCCTGGTACGTCCTCAGCGACTGCGTCTGCAGACATAGGCGTTTGTTCGTTATTACCTGCAACGATAATACTTCCAGAGACATCCTGATCGAAGGCAGTTGCCATACGGTTAATAAGCTTAATGGTGCCATCAGGGGCAAGATCCACTACGGCCGTGTGATCTGCAATAACAGATACCATAGGAGCTGGAGCTTCTGTGTCATCCCAGAAGGTTGTCTCCACAAATCCACCAGCACCAACAAGCGCAGGAACAACTGCAGCTGCACCAACAAACTTCATAGCTCGCTTAGCGCGGCTTGTTTCATCTCGCTCGTCAGCTGCGCGGCCAACTTCGGCCCACACGCCAACACGTGCTTCGTCTTGTTCTACAACGCGGTGCCGAGCCCAAAGCTCAACTAGAACCGCTGCTGCTGCACCACCAGATGCACCAATATATGGAAGTTGTTCAATCATGGCACTATTCTAACTTAAAAGTGCCAATTTGTCAATATTATTCTGCTTATCCCTATTTGGGGGTGCTGGTAGTCTTTTTGGCTGTTTTAGGCTTATCCTTCTCTGTTACTGTAGCCTCCGACTTGCCATCATTCACAAGCATTTTGGCCTTAGGGAATACGAAGCCGAAGGTACTTCCCTTATTCTCCTCGCTCTTAAAGATAATCGATCCGCCTTGTGCAATAACCACTTTCTTAGCCATAAACAAGCCAAGGCCTGTGCCATCTGGACGAGCCTTCTTGGCGTTACCTGCACGGAAAAACTTAGTAAACAGGTGGTGTTGCTCTGACTTTGGAACACCCAAGCCATCATCTACAACGGTATACTCGATAGTATCGCCCTTGTCTTCCAGATTGATCTGAATGTGACCCCCGTTAGGAGTGTAATGTAGGGCGTTGTCGGCAAAGTTCATAATCACCTGACGAATCTTGGTTTCGTCCATAGCAAGAGTTGGGAATTTGTCTGGTTTAACATAGGTAAGAGTCTGCTCTTTACTGTTAGCCATATCTGTTAATTGCTCCATTTCGGACTCAACAACATCGGCCAACATGGTTGGCTTGTTCTCGATCACAAACTTACCACTGCGCAAGCGCGAGACGTTAAGCAGGTCGGCAATCAGGTACACCATACGCTGACTAGAGGCAAAAGCCTGGTCCAACAGCTCTTTCTGCTGCTTATTGAGCTTGCCAGCATCACCTTCTACAACCATGCTCACATACCCCTTCACCGCTGTTAGCGGTGTGCGTAGCTGGTGCGAGGCCATGCTAATGAACTCGTCTTTTGTCTCGTCCAATGCTTTTAGCTTCTCGTTAGTCTGCCGCAACTGCCTAGTGGCATCATTAACCTTCTGCTGCAATGTTAAGTTGAAGGTTTCAATTTCTTCAAACCGTACAGCATTCTGAATTGCAATAACTAACTCATTAGCGATGATGTCCAAAATTTGTAAGTCCTGCTTATTATATGGATTACCACTTTGTTTCGCACCAAGCAAAAGGTACCCTTGATCTTTTTCGGCACCGCTTCCAGCTAACTTTGCTGCAATTGCAATATTATTCTTTGAAAGCACAATTTTATGTCGGTCATGATCATCTTCTATCTCGTCAGCTACAAAAAGCTCAGTCTTCCCTTTCTTCTTTCCGACAAGTGCCAAAATCGCATCACTATCAAGTTCTACAATTTTAGAAAAACTTGCACGTCTTGAAGTTCCTTCTGTCTCTCGGATCAAGAACGCTACATACTCTGCCTTTAATGTATTCGCCATAATATCAGATGTTTCTTTCAGAATCGTATCAAGCTCGATGTTCCCCACTAAAATCTTATTCAGTCTATCTAACAGCTCCTGTGAATCATACGCATCTCTATAAAACAGTCTATTTGTAAGCCTATCAAAGAATTTCTTTAACGGGCTCAAGCTAAACCCGAATACTAGCGTTGCTACTATATACAAAAACTGTTGACCCGATGATACGCTGGCTTCACCAAGCAAACGTGTCGATAGTGTAATCAAAGCAACATATAATGCTACAAGCGTAGAAAGAGTCATTACATAGCCAAGAGACCTAGCGACAATTAGTTTTACATCAAATAGCTTATGTTTAACTATTGCATATGCGATAAAACCTATCATTGCCAAGAATGACTCAACCATAGCTACTTGAATCAGAAGAGAATCAACTAATATAGTCGTACCAATAACATTGATAACAAGTGCTTGTGTGATACCAAAGAAAAGTAAGCTATATCTAGCGCGTTCGTATTTAGCTACCGATCGGCCTTTTCTGAATAATTTGTACAAACCATATATATAGGCCCCAAAAGTTACAAGTATCTGCCCAAAATAAAGTAAGCCAGCTTCCTTAACAGCGATACCATAAGGAGTTACTTCTACAGCAGTAATCATAAGTGAAGAGAAATTTACAGCAATTAGGGCGGCGAATACCCCAAATATAACCGCCATAAGTTTATCTGAGATTTTTAGGTCTAAATACCGTGATATGAAGAGCAGGAAGAATACAGGGAAAAGATTCGACGCAGCGCTTGATGCCCTCACAACGAGAAGATCACTTAGACCGTCGATCCTCAACTGTGCGATAAACTGCAGCGAAAGCCACAACGCGATACTATAAGACATTAGAGAGAAATAGATCGCACCTTTAATGTTTCTTCGATACATTGTTGTCATAGCAATAAGCGCAATGCCTACTACCGATGGGACGTATACCGCAATTGGGAATGTGTGCATAATTTGTAATTTTTAGTTCTATAGAGCTAACGCTTAGTACAAGTATTACACGCAATAGTTAATCTGGCCAGCTGGTTATACTTGTCTCAAAAACCAATAATTAAGCTTCCTCACTTCAGCTAATTGCTCCTCGAAACGAACATGTTTTGATGAGTTAACATAGTCACTAGTAACTCGCGGAATATACATTGAAGACATATTAGTAGACTCAAAGAGCACCAGATACTGTAACCCTGCATTAGCTGCGAGGTCACAGTGAAACTGAACTACTTCCTGCATATTATGGAGCGCGCCACTATCTTCTTTTGCAGCAATACCAAAGAAATACATAGGCGCATGGTCTTCACCTGCAAGTTTGACCATACTCTCGACAGTCTCCTCTGTGAACCAAGCAACTTCTGAGATATCGTGCATTATCAGGCCGGCACATACAAGATTACCGTCCACAAATTTGGCTGGAGTAAACGTATTGGGTGAATAGATTATCTTATCAAATACTTCCCTGGTATCTTCCATTGAAACCGGGTGGTAATCACCTAACCACTCAAATCTATCTTTAAATAAAATCCATAACTCTTCTGCAACGTTTGGATTTGCAATTAAATCCTCTGCATTTAACAGAGTCAACCCATCCTGCGGCAATAATTCATGATCTTCCTTATTAAATGCCGCTTTTATATCCCCTGAAATATCTGGATCACCACTGATATCGTTTTTTGACTTACCCGCGTATAAATCCATGTAGGCAGCACGATGATCAGGTTCTTCAATTCTAGGATCAATAAACTCTTTTACTTCCACTAGACCACTTTTTGTTCTTATATGGCTAGATAGAGTATGCCGATTTTCAACATCTCTAGAACTAGCATATTCAACTAATACGGCGGTCTTTTCTCCAATCTCAATATCTGCATCTACAAGTGACGGTGGTATTGCTAGCAGCAACACATCGTCAGTCCCGGTCAAACGTTTTACGCGTTCTATATCATACCCATCAGAATATTCAATTGGCACCAACGCTGGCAAAACCCCATACACCGTTCTAACGGTAAACGTACGCCCATCTAAGAGGGCCGCATCAAAACTCTCAATATCCAAGATACCTACAGGCCTATACGCATCGTTCTCAGATTCACAAGCATTTCTATACTGAATAAAATCAGTAACCGGTTGTAGTGCTTCATGCTTTGATGGTCTTTGTGGTGGCATAAATGCATTATACAGATCGAACAAACTGTAAACCATCGCTACCTTTAAAGTCAGGGTGCAGAATAAAATCAAATGGTTAAAAGGAATATTGACCTCGATCAATATTTATGTTAGAATAGCATTTAATGAACTCTCGTGATTTATATGTTCCGGAACACGTAATTACAGTTGCAGATCCCAATGAATTATTCTTGAATTTGGATACACAAGATGATCAAGCAATATATGCATTTATGCTTGGGGCAAAACTCTACGAAGAACAATGTCCTGCCCCAGAACTCACTGCTGAGCCTAGTGAGTATCCGTTACAAGATGAACTTGTAGATGCTGAGCCTAGTGAATATCCGTTACAAGACGAACTTGTAGAGCCCGTACTTCGGTCTGAGGAAAAGGGTAAGTTTGGTGCATTTAAATCTGCTGTAAAAGAAGATTTTGATGCAAGTGAAAATAGGTGGGCTACTGCTGGGTGGGCTACAGGCATGGCCGTTGGTCAGGTTTTTGACCGGTTTAGAGGTTCAGTTATCCTTACGCCAACACTGGCTACTGCAGTCATGGAACATACTCAAAATAGTGTTCTTACTGGTGCGGTCGCCTCCGCTACTTTCTTTATAGTAAATAAGTTTATCGGTGAGTCGTTAAATTATGGGTTAGATGAGTTTCCAACTAGTGTTGAGACGTTTAACGAAGAGTTTCCTGGGATAGTTGGGGCTTTTACTGACTCTCTAGCTGGGATTGATGATAAGAATACACATGACGCCAAGAGACAAGAGCAGGTAGCCCGTCCTCCAGCACTAAAACGACTTAGAGGACATATAGAACAGGTGAAGTCAGACGTTAACGCGGATGGCGTAGAAACTGTTATAGATAAGTCCAAAGTTGTTGGTAAGCATTTACTAAACTTAGCAAAAGTCTCAATACACTCGATTAAGGCGAACGCGAGCGTTAATAGAAAACGTGCTCTTACGTGTATAGGGATAGGACCGACTCCATTCGTCGCAACTGCAGCAGCAAATGGTTATACACGCAAAGAAAGAAGCAAGGTAACAAATGCTACAGTTGGGGCAACAAGTGCATTTGTAGGTACTCTTGGATTTGGCCTTTCAGAGTCAGTCATACAACTCGCAGAGCATGGCCACCAAGAAGCGGCCCTTGATATACAAAATATAGTTAGCTCCACTTGGGTATGGCTCGGGTTCGCTGCGCTGTCTATGGGTTCTGAGTTTGTTTCGAATCGTTACGAAAAACGCAAGCAAGCATCCAAGGAAGCAAGTTGATTCCTAATGCACTATACTAGTAAGAATACTTAACTGAGTCCCAACGTGTTTCCAAGCTTTCCAAATTTTAGACAAATGACCAACGAAGACAGAGATAGGTATAATTTTTACTATTTTCTGCAAGACGAACCAAATTCAGATTATTGTTTTTCGGTTATTCAGTCTTGGTTAGCTTATGAATGCCCGGTTGAAGTTTCCCAAGTCGATGAAGGCTTAATTGTTATTAAATATTGTGATGTACTTTTCGAAAATAAAAGTACTACGCTCTATGCTTTAATTGGCAAACATCAAATGCTAACACCAACCGAAGCGAAGAAAATACTTGCCTTAACAAATGAAGACACAAAGTTAGTTCTTTCAGGTGCTCAGCTTTCAAAACTTGGGAATCACATTGATAGCAATTTTGAAGTCACATCTGATCTTGGTTTAAATGATTACATTTATTCTGTAAGTGAATACTCAGACCTACAAAAGCCCGATTACAGAAGAGTACGAAGAGAAATTAATATATTCAACAGAGAACACCCGGATGCAAAAATAAAACTAACAGAAGTTGATCTTAGCGATAAGAAGAATTGGCATAGAGTCATAAACATCCACCACTGCTGGGAAGATACGTATAAATATCAGAATGACCCGGAAAGAGTTGAAGGTGAAATTATTGCAAAAATAATGAGTGACCCTCTTAACCTAGGCGTTAGATGCGTGCTAGGTACTATCAACGATGAACCTGAGGGATTATTCATCTTTACTAATTTACCAATGAAAAGTGGACACTATATAAACCTTCATCACGCACGTTTCAGTTATAAGTACAAATTTATGAATGACATTTTCTGGGTAGATCTGGCCAAGTACTTGAGCACAGAAGGTGTCGAGTTCATTAACTTTGAACGAGATGCGAACATCGAGGGGTTGAGGCATCATAAGCAACTCTTGAAACCAAAGCACATGTCCTCTATGCACTTGGTCTCTAAATAATTTAGTAGGTTATCTGGCGGCACAGAAGAATCGAAAGATGTAGTAGACATGAATACGTCGAACTTCGAGATTTCAAGTGGTGTCCTTCCGACCAACTAGATTCACACCTTGTCTTTCCTGGCCAAGCCGAAGAAGCAAAGAGGGTCCTTGCTGAGTTCGGATTCTAAGCAGTAACAGATTACAAAGGTATTGACATTCTGTAAAACAGTGTAATGATTAGGTTACCGTGAAAACAGCTATCAAGAAGTGGAAGATACTCGCAACCAAAGTTCTGCTGGACCATCCTGAGATTAAGATTGTCGAGGACATAGTTGAACTGCCTAATGGCAAGCAAAGCGCCTATGTTAAGCAAAGCCCCTCTTCTGTGGATGCTGTGCTAGTTATCGCAATCAACGAAGATGGTGAAGTATTAATCCAACAGGAATACAGCCACCCGCCAGCCAAAGTAATGTGGCAGCTCCCTGGTGGGAGTATGAACAATAATGAAACTATTATTGCTGCCGCGTTAAGGGAGTTATCTGAGGAGTCTGGGTACACCGCCGATAGCGCAAAAGTGATTGGCTCATTTTACGTACATAACCGCTCAACCGACAAACAACAGCATATTGTCGTTTGCACAGATCTTCACAAGCACAAGCTTACAGAAGACCATGATGAATTCATTGACAATTTTTGGATATCAAGAGAGCAACTACATACCATGATTTCTGATGGAGAGTTTGACAATATTAACCTGTTAGCGGGTCTGAATCTCTGGTTTCACAGCGCAAATAAGAAAAAAGGAGTATAGCGTGAAGGTACTTATTATTTCACCAAAGTTTCACCCTGTAATTGGCGGCGGAGAGACTTTTGTACTCAACTCGGCAAAACAGCTACATGATGCTGGGTATGACATTCATGTTGCAGTTGAGCCCCACGAAATGCGCGACACATCCGCCTATCCATATGATGTGATAGAAATCGAAGGGCTGAGCGACAACAAACTTGATGTCATCCAATCAACTGCGGGCTTGTTTAAAGTCATCGAAAAACTACAACCTGACATTATTCATGTGCATGGCTACTTCGCCTTACTTATCGTAAGTTTTTGCAATATCCATAACATTCCAGTTATTGCATCTATACATAGCACTCCCGTCTGGGGTGAACGCATCGTTGGTGGCATGGGCGACTTTGAAGCCGAGCTTCAGTTTGCTCGATCTGTTTTAGACGCAGCGAAGCCAGCAATTCTAACCGCAGCCAACGAAGTCTATGCCGATGCTGCAGTAAAAATCGCAGAAGGAAGGACAGAAGTTAAGACTTTCCCGTACCCTGTCGACGTAGATTATTTCTACAAACAAACAGATCGTTCAATGCGTAATGACTTTACGCTAAAAGACACCGACGTTTTACTCATGACTCCGTCCAGAATTATTGAACGTAAGGGTATCCGTGAAGCAGTCATTGCGCTGAGTGAGCTCCCAGAAAACTTTTACCTATGTCTACCTGGCGCAGTTGAGCCACTCGACCAGGCATATTGGGATTCGATCACATCAAGTGAGGAATATCAGAAAGTGCAAAGTAGAGTCATCGTCCCGAAAAGTAAGTTACTTTACGAAGAGATGCCGTATCTCTACGCAGCAAGCGATATTATTGTCATGCCTTCATACTACGAAGGAGCTCCAGTCGCTACAGTTGAAGCAATGGCTTCAGGTAAACCTTTTGTAGGAGCTGACTCACAAGGGATAAATAGCTTTATCGTTAACGGCAAGAATGGGCTACTTGTTCCCAAAAAAGCAACCACAGAGCTAGCAGCAGCCATTAAGCTAGCCTACGATAATCCATCCAAATCGGCTGAATACGCTTCTCAAGCAAAAGCAGATATCGAGCACCTCTCCTGGCCTGCCCAGTTGAAAGAACTCGGGGAAATCTACTCAAGCCTGATCGGTATCACTAATCTCGTAGATTCGGAGCTAGCTAGTAGATCGACATAATGGGAATGCACGTCGTACTCACCGGACCTTCAACTGCAGGTAAAACCTCACTTATGTTGGGGCTTACCCGTCTTGAGGGCGACGTTACGTTCAACCTCGAACGAACCCTTACCACCAGAGAACGTCGACCAAACGAAGGCGACGAAGAGAACGAGTTTTTAACTAACGAGCAATTTTTAGAACGACAAGCGCAAGGACTTCTATTCACTTTTGGTCCGGATGACGGCAGATACCAATACGGAATAACCCACCCTGAACCTGTTAAAGAAAGTGAGATTCGTATGCGGATACTACGCCCTCACCACGCCACCTACTTTAGGACCCTCGTAGATACGCCTACTATTATCTGCGCAGTGAGTCCATACGAAACAGATCCTCGTGCAGCATTCTTGCGACGCGACCCACAGGCAGACCCGGAAGATATTCTGGAGCGGCTTTCAAGGTTTCACCGAGATCAAGAAGAAGCCAGAGATGTAGCTGACATACACTTTCAAAATCAATTTGGGCTTGATGCGGCAGTACAAAAGTTAAGTCATGCGATTCTTGCAGTGGCTCTGTAGGCCCCATGACGTATGGTCAGATTTTGGGTCATAACACTAGGTTTAGCGTAGTGTAAAAGTCACAGCAAAAGCGGTTTGTAATAGACGTTACATGAGGGTATTCTTAGATCTCATGCGAAAAAAAATCACCATTATTGAAGACAACAAACCCATTGCAAACATGTATAAATTCAAGCTAGAAAACGATGGTTTTGAGGTAGACGTAGCCCACACTGGACCCGATGGTTTTGAGCTTGTTAAGCGCAAACGACCACACCTCGTTTTACTAGACATGCGCTTGCCGCACATGAACGGCGAAGAGGTACTCCGCAAGATCCGTGCAACGGATTGGGGCGAATATCTGCGCGTTATGATCATCGCAAACGTAGGCTTTTATCATAGTAGGGACAAACTACAGGATCTTCACTTCGATGACTACATCCTAAAAGCCGATCACACTCCTAGCCAGGTATCGGAAATGGTTAAACAGCTACTAGCACAGTCCGAGCCCGCCAATCTGTTATAGCTCGTCCGAAAGGAGTACACTATAGCCAAAGGAGTAACTCTATGAGCAGCAAAGAGATCGAGTACCGCGCTCGGTTAACCGACGAACAGTTCCAAGAAATTGCCAAAAAACTTGAGAAGAAGCTTGGCAAACCAAAGGAAAAGAAGCGATTCTCGTTTATGGCCTTTGGCGAGACCAAAACCTGTACCTTCGACATACGCATTCGTATTACCAACGGAGAGGCCGAGATGGTATATAAGATTGGCGCCTTCCATGCCTCGGATCGAGCGGAAGTGCCTCAATCTGTTGAACCAGAGCAGATGCTAGGATTTATCCAGCAGGTTGCCCACTTAACAGATGATACAAAACTTGGGCATCGTCGCTCACTGGTCTTCTTTGACGAAGAACAGAATATTGAATACGCTGTGGTAGAAGCCGCACCAGTCTATTATCTTGAGGTAGAAAAGGTCGTATCAGCTAAAAGCGATATCGAAGCAGAACAGAAAATTGTCTTGGATGCATTGGAATCTTTAGACGTTGAAGCCCTCGATGAGGCAGGTTTTTACAAAATTACGACCGATCTCAACACACTGTGCGACCAAAAATACAACGGATCAAAAAATCAGCTGGCTGAAATTACAGAGGCGATAAAAGCAACAATGTAAGTCGATAGTGCTTAAGTTGTCTTTCAGCTTACTTTCAACTACTATTGCTATATGGCAGCAGTAAAAGTTGCAATCGTCGAAGACGACCAGGCTATTAGTCAAATGTATCGAATCAAGTTCCTCGCGGAAAGTTTTGACGTCGAAACAGCCGAAAACGGCAAACTCGGCCTCGAACTCTGCGAGAAAATGAAGCCCGATATTGTACTGCTCGATCTCATGATGCCAGAAATGACTGGCGACCAAATGCTCACCGAACTCCGCAAAACCGCTTGGGGCGCGAAGATGAAAGTTATCATCCTTACTAACATGGGTGAACAAGAAATCCCTGAATCTGTGAAGAAACAAGGTGTTAGCGCCGTAGTACTAAAGGCCGACATGACCCCTCGCCAAGTCGCAGAACTCGTCAAGAAGACAATCGATTCCTGAGCGACACAGTAACTGGTAAACTAGAGAGATGAGAATCGCGATACTAGGTTATGGCAAAGAAGGCCAAGCCGCATTGAACTATTGGCAAAAGGGCAACGACGTCACTATCTGTGACATCAACCCAAATCTAGAGTTACCCGACGGAGTTACTGGCCAGACAGGGCCTGATTATCTAAAAGATCTCGATCGATTTAATTTAATAATCCGCGGCCCACAAGTACATCCCCTCAAAATCATAGAGGCCAACGACGAACGAATCCTCCGCAAAGTCACTACTGGTACTGAGGAATTCATTCGAAACTGCCCTGCCCCAATTATTGGCGTAACAGGTACAAAGGGGAAAGGCACCACCTCTACGCTCATTGCTAAGATCATCCAAAATGCTGGCCACCGAGTTTTCTTAGGGGGCAACATCGGCGTACCGCCTATTGAGATGATGAACTGGGGCATCCAGCCAGAAGATTGGGTAGTATTAGAATTATCCAACTTCCAACTTATAGACCTGCGAGTTTCACCAAAAGTAGCAGTTTGCGTGATGGTAGTACCAGAACACTTGGACTGGCATACTAACCTGACCGAATATGTCCAATCCAAGCAAAACCTATTTCGCCATCAGAGCGATCTAGACCTAGCTGTATTCAACCGCCTCAGCGACTATTCTGGCGAAGTTGCCGGGATTTCACCTGCGTTAAAGATGTCGTACGAAGTACCTTCGTATGGTCGCCAACCTAGCGAAGAGAATGGCGCCTATGTACTAGGTAACGACATTTACATGGACGACGAAAAAGTCTGTAGCGTTGACGATGTTGCACTACTTGGCCGACACAATCTAGAAAATGTCTGTGCAGCCATTACCGCGACTTGGGATCTACTTGGTGGCAAACGCGAGCCAATCATCAAAGCGATCCGCGAGTTTAGTGGCATGGCTCACAGACTGGAACTTGTGCGAGAATTCGAAGGATCACGCTACTACAATGACTCGTTCGCAGCTACCCCTCAGGCATCTATCGCTGCCATGGAAGCCGTGCCAGGACCAAAAGTCATGATCTTGGGTGGAGTAGACCGTGGGCTCGACCTAACGCCGCTCACCGATGCCGTAGCGAACCGAGAGAATCAAGTAACCCACGCCATACTCGTAGGTCAAACTGCTCCAAAACTTGCCAACCTCCTAAACCAACACAACTACTTCAGTTTCGATGTACTAAGTGCGCTCAGTATGCACGAAATTGTTGCTGCTGCACGCAAAGCTATTGTTCGTGGCGAATCAGTAGTTCTGTCACCTGGTTGCGCAAGCTTTGATATGTTCAAAAACTTCGAAGATCGTGGCTTGCAGTTCAAGGCTGAGGTCGATTCTCTATGAGTCGAACGTTCACCGACTTTGTCTTCCGTGGATACCATTTTGACAAAGAGTCGAAGACCCTTAAGCTCAACTACAGTTTCGACGACGAACTAAAGTTCACCGAAGAATATCGCTTTGATTTCCCATTTATAACCTACAACACTGAAGTTCTTGATCGTGCCTGCCAAACACTATTCTTTCTAGCTGGCGTTTCGTACTACAAAGCCTACCACTCCGAGAACATCCGTATAGATCACGGCCAACTCGACAAAGCTGGCGCCAAGTTCTTCGCCGAAGTCTACCAAAAAGGTCTTGGTGAATATTTCTATGTAAATAAGCTCGATCCTAGAACCGAGATCCCGTTTGTCGCCAATGCTCCAGATCTCAAGCCACTCCACCATGAGTCAAAAGGTGGAGCTATCATTGGATTAGGTGGTGGGAAAGACTCACTCGTAAGCGTTGAGCTCCTTCGCGATCAACCACATGTCGCTACCTGGAGCCTTGGCCATCGCAAACAGATGGAGCCACTCGTCAAGGTAGTTGACTTGCCACACTTATGGGTAGAGCGAAAGATCGACCCACTAATTATCGAACTCAAAGATAAAGGCGCGCTGAATGGTCATGTCCCTATCTCCGCCATCTTTAGTGTTGTTGGTACGGTCGTTTCTATTCTTAGTGGCCACCGTGACAATGTAGTGTCTAACGAAAACTCAGCCAACGAAGCCACGCTGCCCTACGATGGTATAGAGATCAACCACCAGTATTCAAAGTCGATCGACTACGAAAAGCTATACCAGAAATACTTGAACCACTCGTTTGGTGACAGCTTACGCTATTACTCTTTCCTCCGACCTTTTAGCGAGATTCGCATTGCCGAAATGTTTAGCGAACTGGGCTACGAGAAATACAAACATGTGTTTAGCTCATGTAACCGTGCATTCGTTCAGGGCAGTACCAAAATGAGCTGGTGTGGTGTTTGCGGCAAATGTGCATTTGTTTTCCTTGCCCTCACGCCATTCATAGAACGTCGCGAGCTAGAAAAGCTATGGCACAAAAACCTGCTCCTCGACCCAACTCTCGTGACCACTTACGAGAACTTGCTTGGCATTAGTGGCGAGAAACCTTTAGATTGTGTCGGCGAAGTAAAAGAGTCTCGCGAAGCTATGCGCCTATGCCAAAAAGAGTACAAAGGCCTAGCTTACGAGTTCGACATCCCTAAAGGCTATAGCTACAAGAACATTGCACCTCATAGCATGCCTGATAATCTTTATGCTCTTTTGGATCGATACACAGCTACAAGGACTCCTAGCAAAAGCCAAGCTGCAAAGTAAACTGCAAGCTGCTGTCCAAAAAAACTCATACTCGCCGTAAAACCTCCACCTAGTGCGGACTGCTTGGTTAGTTCAAATATCTTGAGACCGAACAACCTGCCAACTTGCGTTCCAGTATGATCACTAAGATGCGATGCGCCACTGAGTAGCGTGACAGAAAACAAAATAGCCCCAACAGTAAGCCCACCAAATATTAATCCCGCGGACTGTTTTTGTTTTGTCGTTCTATCGAGCACGGCCATAGTTTCTCCTCCTTACTATTTCTGTAACATACACCAAAACACTCCACATCACTGCGCCCGTTAGCCAAGTAAGCGTGCTAATGCCAAATGACATATCAGCGATGTGGGTGTACTTTGGGAAAAAGGTAACCAAGCTTCCGGCGAGTAGCGATGCAAAGAACTGAGTACCTACCTCACCGCTGCTAGGCATGAGTACGGCACCGACAAACTGCCCGGCTGCAACAGCGTATGCCAGCATGGACAAAAAGGTAATTGCAAGTTGATTAGAATCGGTCGCCTGCCCATTAACACTGAAGAACAAGGGCAAGCCTATTACAACAGATGCCACGTACACTGCCGATAACTGCCCGCCAATTAAGCTTTTTGCACCTGATAGCAGTACTGACTCCGGGGGCATGTAACGACGTACAACACCACGTATTTCAGTAGAGAACGTCGATGCTAGTAATGCGCAAAACAACAAAATAGGATAAGTGTCTGTAATTAGCTTATGTCTCAATACAATAGTTACTGCCATCAAACCGGATAGCAGGACGGTTGCCAAAAACGAATTTCTTATAGCAGTGTTTCTCCATAACTTTACAAAGATCCAAGCCTTGAACGGTAGGAACTCAGGCAGCAATTTTGCGTGATTCTGATTTACAAGCGATAGTCTCGGCTGATACCCAAGAACGTATTGGTGTACCAACCCGATTACCGGCAAAATCATCACCGCGATCAAAAGGTACGGGACATAGTTAATTACAAACAAATGATCACTGCTGTATATACGTTCAAGCCCCACTACCACAGTAGTAGTCGCTGCTATAAAGTATGTAACTTTACTCATCCTAGAGCTCAACCATGCAACGAACTGGAGGCCAAGCCCACTAAAAACTCCACATATCCAACATGCCTCGAGGACGACAAATGATTGCCGTACTCCACTGGCTACACTACGTAATACCCCAAAACTTACAATGACCAACAGTATACTCACAAGAATCCCAGGAGCAAGCTGTAATAAATACCGTATTGCCCTTGGCAACGGCATAAGCCTAGTCATCCGTGCAAACGAATTCTGATATGCATCATAGCTAGAATGTGTAACAAGCAAAAGGAGTCCGCTCACGATAAACGCAAGTCCGGTTATGATAATGCAAACTACCCTCAATGGAATATCGACAGGGAGTTCTGTCTTATCTACCATCTTGGCAGTGACTCTAGATATCATCACTGCCACAGCCAGTGCTAGGCCAACTTTTACCGTCAGACTCTGGGCCGGCTTTTGCGATGCTTTCGAGAATGTCTCAGCAAAGTTTACTAAGAATAGAGTCTTATACTGCAGCATCATACAGTTCCATAAACTTTGCTTCGAGTGACCCAGCCTTCTCAACAATGTTTGATGTGTAGTCATTCATAATAATATGGCCCCTTCGGATCATGACTACTTCGTCCGAAAAACGTTCGGCCCACCATAGGTCGTGTGTTGCAGCAATAATTGCAGTACCACTCATTTGCCTATACTTAAGTATTTGCTCCGCACGGAGAATCGCTATTGGATCCAATCCGTTACGCAGCTCATCTACAATCACAAAGTGCGGGTCATGCATAAGGCCGGCAATAATCTGCACCTTCTTCTTATTACCGTGGCTTAGCCCACCAAGTCGATGATTAAAGCTATCAAACAAAAGTTCTTTGGCTAGGTCATATGCGCGCTGGAGAATTAGCTGTTTGTTTGCCAGGGCAGATTGGACACTCGCCAGTAATGCAAAGTATTCTGCAGCTGTGAGCTCCGGGATAAGCCAACTATCGTCATCAGGGATATACCCAATTGCACGTTTTACATCTGCGATCTCTAGGTGCGACTCTTGCCCGCTAACCTTAACCGTTCCTTTTGTTGGAGGTAACAACCCGACTAATGCTTCCATGAATGTTGTCTTCCCACTCCCGTTTGCGCCGACCACACTCGTTAGGCTGCCTGGAGTAAACTGCAAGTATGGTATAGATAGCTGAAAATTTGGACTGCGTTTAATCTTCAAATCTTCTACTGTCAGGATGATTCTTCTTCGCCTACGCATGCTTTTGCACCAATCCAGATAGTAAAGTTTTTCCGTCACCATAAGCAGGCAGCCAACTCGCCACATGAAAGCTCCCGGCTGCAACACTCGTCAACGCAAGCTGCATCTCTCCACCTAACGCCGCAATAAGTGCAGCCCCGAGTACACCACAACATAGACCAGCGGCAGGCCCCATTACTGCTGACCGTACTTCACTGCTTCGACTTTGCTTCTTATGTAAAACAGCCAGCCTTAACCCACGCCTGACAAAAACAGCATCCTTACGATCGTCACCCAGCAAAAGCCAATGCGTAAGTTCGTGTGCAAAAGTTGTGAGTAAAATTGCCGTCAGAAATATACACTGAGTAATCATAAAGCTCTTCATTGGCATGTTTGCCCCATACAACAATATACCGAGCGGCAAAAGGGAAAGTAATGTAACTCGTGACGACTTAAGTACGAGCCTGGCTAAGTTGAGTGTTCTCGCACTCTGTCTATCAACATTATGCGCCAACGGCACACCTCTTACAGTCAGCAGTAGTCGCTTTAGTCTTACCAATATTGCAGCCTTGACCTTCCTTCGAACAGTTAAGCCAGAAAGTTGATCTACCTGAATCAATAAACGTATAGCTTGTTTTTTGCGGAGCTTTTGTACTGCCCCGCTTTCCATCCAAAGCTCTGATGATATTGGGAACCTCAGAAGATCGAGAGCGTGATAAGCTTTGCGGCTCACTTTATGGCGCGCACCATTTGCCGTATCAACCAAGTTATATCTATTTAGTTCAAGGCCTGGCGAGAGCGACAAAGTGTCGCCCTCCCGCACCAGCCCAAGACTTTGCGCAAAGATGTCCACCATACTACCTACACGAGAATGTTGCCCGCATCCTGATCCAATCCAGGATTACATTCTTCGCACCCTTCCAGCCACAAATTAAGATTGCCGCACCCGCACCGGAGCCAATCATTATCACCCATGCCAACGCCACTACAAACACTGCTGCTTCTTTTGGTTGCGTACCCACCGACATATCAGGAATAATCAATGAACCTGTCATGTATCCTCTATTTCTGCCCCACCGGGCGTGTTAATTACACACAGTTAGTTCCTAGCAGTCTGAGATAGAACAGACTGCTAGTACCGAGTTGTGTGAATGTGCCTGCATAGATCTATGCGCAGATCCAGTTCTAACGTTATGGAATTTTGAAGTCAACGAGAATTTTGTTGAGTTTCAGACTTTTTCTAAATCAAAGTGCTTTCATTATTCGGTAGATTGTTGTTAAAAATAACTGAAACAAAATTGAAACTTTTAGCTTCATATTGCTACAGTAATGAGATACATAACTGGAGTAGCCATGCAGACCGAACTAGAAGAACTACGGAATGAGCTGGACGATATCAATACTAGACTGATTCTACTCCTAGCCGAACGTTTCAAAGTAACTCAGAAAGTAGGTGAGTATAAACGCGATAATAATCTACCTGCATATGATCCAACTCGTGAAGCTGCAATAGCTGATCGTGTAGAACAAATTGCAAAGGACTCCGGGCTCGACCCAGAAACTGCGAAGCGAATCATGCAGTTCATTACTGCTGAGGTAGTAATGAAACACCAGGCACTTCAGGACAAAGCCAGTGAGTAGTATTAAACAAATCAGTGTTATTGGACGCGGTGGTTTTGGCGCTCTTACGAGTTCACTTATTCCTGACAACATTGAACATTCTAGTTTTGGCAGCAAAGACACTGTCGACAACATTGAAGCAATTGGTGCATCTGACGTGATCATCCTATGCATTCCGCTCGATGCCTATCCGGCAGTGCTTGATCAGCTCGCACCGCATCTCACTCCAGCTACACTTGTCGTAGATGTATGCTCCGTTAAGGTTACTCCGAGCAAGCTTCTAGCAAAACACTTGCCTAATCATGAAAATGTTCTACTAACTCATCCACTTTTTGGGCCAGACTCATGGGACAATGGCCAGCAACATACGCTTGTTGTGACAAATAAATTACAGGGTATTGCGGAGGAGGTTATTGAGTTCTGCGATACAACACTTGGATTACGCATATTACACATGAGCAACGAAGAACACGACAAGCGAATGGCCGAAGTTCACGCACTAACCTTCTTTATAGCACGTGCACTTAGCAAACTAGACTTACAGTCGGAACCGTTTATGACTCCTTCGTTTCAAAAACTGTTGGATCTCGTTGACCTGGATGGCTCCCAATCTGAAGCCCTGTTTAGAACAATAGAGAACGGCAACCCGTTTGCAGCCGCAGAACGTATTAAGTTTTTGAACGGACTAAACACTATAGAATCCAGTCTTCAAGAATAGTAGGACAAAACTAACTAACAGTTTTTGCACTGTCAGCAGAACGGATCACGTTCTCGAATAACGCGCACACGGTCAGGGGGCCTACTCCACCTTTTTCAGGTGTAATCTTGATGTTTGGCAACTCGCGAACATCAGCCGCAATATCTCCTACCAAACCATTGCTGTCAGTTGCCACTCCGGCATCTACGATTATTGCATCTGGCTTCACCATATCAGCGGTGACAAGCGAAGGTACTCCGGTTGCACAAACTAGCACATCGGCCTCTCTTGTAGCTGCGCCCAGATCTGTACTGTTCTTATCTACAACTTTCGCCTCAATACCACTTTGTTGCCAAATCCGCTCGAGCGGGCGGCCAACCAACCTACCATGTCCAACGAGTACGATGTTCTTATCCTTGAGGTTCACATTATAACCAGCAAGCAGCCAGTTAATGGCCATAGGCGTGGCAGGATCGAAGTTGGACTTTGCTGCCAAGCCATCGACATCTTTGTTTGCAGCAACCGAGTTTAAAACTTCGTCAGTTTGCTCTGGATCTGGAAGCGGAATCTGAACGATAATTCCGTGCACCGATTCATCCGAGTTGAGTTCAGTTATTTTTTGCAACGCTTGCGACTGATCAATAGTATGCACATCTACGGCAATACCAACATCATCGCCGTACCGCTGCTTTAACTTCATGTAGCTATCCACTACTGGATCAGGGTTTGTGCGGATAATGGCAAGCTTTGGCTCGACATTTTTAGATTGTCTAAGTGAACGCACTTGGTGCGCCTGACGTTGTTTAATAAATCCAGCAAGTTCGCTGCCGCTGAGCAATTTCATTGGCTAAGTATAACAGATCTACCTCTGTAAATCACAGAAACGAACGAAGCTTCTTTGTGTCTTTTAAGAGTATGAGCGACTTCTTTACTTCTACTAAACCTTTTTGTTCTAATGCCGACATCTCACGCCCTGTGGTTTCTCGTGTTGCATTAATTGAACTTGCGATATCCTGTTGGCGGAGTGGTACATCAATCAATATGCCGTCTTTTGTCTTATGACCGAACCTTTGTGCACTTCCTAATAAAAATGAAATGAGCCTTTCGCGTACCGTTCGGTATTCTAGGCTCATAATTCTTTCACTGTGGATTCTATACATTTCGATAGTCATATCCAAGACTGGGGCAAGTGAATCCGGATGTCCGTGCAAGAATTCTAAATATTGCTCCTGAGAGATGCGCCACACTGTTGTAGGAATTAATACCTGATAAATAACGCTGTGTTCTTGGCCGGTCACTGCCCATATGAGTGGAAAGATCTCGTGTTCCTTGCGGATTATTAGCAGATTCTCTTCGCCGTACTTTGTGATGTCGTAGGCCTTCACTAAACCTTTTTCGATATAAAAAACCGCCGATGGTTGTTCGCCAGGGCGGATGATGAATTCCCCTTTTTTATAAGTCAGTTGAGTACCCTTTTTAAAGGTATCTATCAGGGCTTGGGTTTGTGCCTCCGATGCCAACATGAGTTTATTATGACACATTTATATGCATGTGCGAAATATCACAAGCACGACGTGCGCTTAGTAGCTGCTTGTCACCTTAGCCGCGCCTATACTACTAAGTAGTTAAGCGGAGGTGTTTAGCCATGGTAGACAGCAACACAGTGCAAAAACAATTGCGAGCTATCGGCGCAGATCAGCTTTTTTGGGGCAAGCTTGAGCTTGCTGAACTCCCCAAGATTTTGATTCGTGGCGAAATCATTGAACACGTCCAGCATGGACATTACAGTGGCGGATTTGCGACACTAGTTGCAACTAACCATCGCCTGCTTCTTGTCGACAAAAAGCCGTTCTTCCTGACGGTTATCGATCTTCGCTACGACATGGTTGCCGAAGTGGATTACGGTCATCAATTCATGGGAGCCACCATCCACGTGCAAAGCTTCAACAAAGATTTTAAGTTTCAAAGTTACAACAAGAGCAACCTCCGTGAAATGACAGGCTTTATACAGAATAAAGTCATGGAAATGCGCGGGCAAAAAACCGCAGAGAGCGAAGCTAGGGGCGTGAGCGTCCGACAAAACATACCAATGCAGATATTCGAAACTGGTGAGTCCGCACTAACCGATGAACAAGCCAATGGGCTGCTCCCACTCGACCAAGACTCTTGGTATAAACTCAACCCAGCCAGGAAAGCAGCAAATCCATACACGCAGACCCCACTACTGACTCGTCGCCGAGTTGGTCGCTTCGACTTTGCTAATCGCGATAACTAGAACCTAGACTACCTTGTGTTCTAATCTTGTAATCCGCTTATTGTGGTCATCAAACCGATCGTCAGTTAGATCAATGTGTCCTGATATCAGATCACCCACCTCTTCGGTTAGATTATCAATTTTAAGCTCAACCCGATCTAGGTCAGTTTTTGTTGCCATTGTTGCCTCAATTTTATCCAGGCGATTCTCTATCACACCGATATCTTGGTGTACTGTGGCAGCGATAAACTGTTTGAGATCGTCGATGACAGTGTCATTCATAGCCTCAGTCTAGCACTCGGGAGTCGGCAAGAAAATTGCTTGTAATAAAAATCCCAGCCGCGTCAGATATAAGGCTGGGGATAACTTATTTTGGTGCGGGTGGGGGGAATCGAACCCCCGTCCTAAGTTTGGAAAACTTATATACTAGCCGTTGTACGACACCCGCGTATATTCTCTATAACAGAGGGATTATACCAGGTTACGATAGTTTTGTTGAGACCTTGGGGTAATGCTACAATGCGGCAATGCGTTACCGCGATGCTGCGTTGAAAAGGTTACAGAAGCTACCATTTGCTTCTTTCTGGGTCTTTGGGCTCAAGCAAGCTTGGTCTGCATTGTTTGGGGGGCTAATGCTCGGAGCAGTTATTGCCACAAAGTATACTACCCTGCCTGGTCTTTCCCGATATGACTGGCTGTTTCTATTCGCAATTGCTATCCAGATCTTTCTATTGTTAACAAAACTTGAGAAGCCTCACGAGGTGTTAACTATTATCTGCTTCCACTTGGTTGGGCTAGGCATGGAGGTATTTAAGACATCGGGCAGCATTGGCTCATGGTCATACCCTGGAAGCGCAATATTTCATGTAGGAAACGTGCCTTTATTCTCTGGCTTTATGTATGCCGCGGTGGGTAGCTATATTGCGCGAGCCTGGAGAGTATTTAACCTACGGTTCGAACATTACCCAAAGCGATGGGCGACAATTGTGTTGGCACTAGGAATATACATCAACTTTTTCACACACCACTATATCTATGACTTTAGGCTGTTCTTGTTTGCCGGATTGATTGGTCTGTATTACAAGACGAGTGTCAATTTTGAGAACAATAAAAAAACTCGCCAAATGCCATTGCTGCTAGGGCTAGTGTTAATCGCATTCTTTATCTGGATCGGAGAGAATGTTGGGACGTTTACTACTGCCTGGATCTATCCTAGTCAAGCTATACACTGGCATGTCGTTAGTCTACAGAAGCTTGGCTCGTGGCTATTACTAATGGCGATCAGCTTCATAATGATCGACATTATGCACCAACGTCGTTTGAAACATTCAAAGTAACAACAGCTAGTAGAGAGGGCGCCAGCGCAGCTTTGCGAACAAGCAGGGTACAAATTACTATGCTGGGTTATTTAGTTGAGACGCCGAACACACTTGTATTGGCATCGCCCTGGAATATCTGAGTCGATTTCTTGGCTACTAGGTCGTAGTTGCTGAGCAAGAAGTCTGCGGATGATATGTCGCCCGTAGAGACAATAACTGCCTTGTCGCTGGCATAATGCACTGCCGAAATGTCTTGGTCCGCCTGATACAACACTACTGTTCCTTCGGTACTAACCAGATTAATCTTATTACCTTCGGCGTAGTATCCGTCGTTTGTGCCTGCCAGGAAACCAAGACTAAAACGTCTGATCTTGTCGGTCCCGTTACTATTCTTCTCTTGCTTTTTGCCAACAGTTGCAATGTCGATGCCGGAGTTATCTGCAGTAGTTAGATCGGCCTTCATTACTTTGTAAGGTGCTGCTGAATAATAGCCGGGCGGATCACTTACCTTGATTGCCGCATCATATGTAGATTGCACATACATAAGTGTCGACATGTCATCAGATATAGCTGCCTGATGATAATATGTCTTTGGGTCCACGCCTTTTACTAAATCACGTACTGCTTTTGATTTTAGATCACGAAGTTTCCAACCAGTGCGTCCGCCGTCACATGAGTAGCACCCTTGCCAGTAAGCAATCTTCTGTTTGGAGTTATTCCAGCCGATTAAGTACAAAGCGCTCGGGTCATCAAACAATGTCTTTTTATTCTTGCCATTCAAATCAATACTGAATACCTGCCCTTTGCTCTGGTTACTGAAGTCGGGCACGACCGCAACAGCGACTTTTGTGCGATCAGATGAAACTTTAACACTATTGATTGCTTCACCCGATGCTGCCGTATAGACATTTGTATAGGTCTTGCCTGCATCATCGCTCACATATAATTTTGTATCACTTCCGAACACGACTATATTTCCCACAACATCACTAACAGATGTATATTCATCTCGTTCGAGCTTCATAACTTCCTTACGCTCACCACCAGCGGCCGGTCGATAGTATACAGAGTAAGGATCAGTTGTGTTTGCACGATATGCATACGCCACCGTATTAGGGACATACGTCCTGTTTTCTTGAGCCGAAGAACTAGTGACATCTGATTCTGTAGTCTTTACCACTGGTGTCTTTACTGGCTTCCTGAATAGCATCAGCCCACCCACGACTAGTCCGCCGATAATCACTACGGCTAGCGCAGATAATAGTAACTTTTTATGACTCTTCTTAATCGGTGTACCAACAGAAACAGTTCGAGATGGCTGGTCGGGCTCTGCAGCTTCTGCCTCTGTAAGTTCTTCTGACGCAGCTTGCAAGATTGATTCTTCCTTGCCAACTCTTGGCGCTACTGGCCGTTCGGCTGGAGAGTCACTCTCGGGGATATCATCCTCCGGTTTTGGTGATACGAGATCTGGATCTACCTTCATAATCTTCTTTCAGATTAAGTCCTAATGGTTTAAGTATCATGCCACTGGCATTGTTTTGCAAGTTTTAGGCTATAATACTGGGGTCATATACGTGCATCATGCCCTGGTAGCTCAGTTGGATAGAGCAGGAGACTTCTAAGCTCAAGGTCATAGGTTCGAATCCTATCCGGGGCACCACTTATTTATGACAACACAGACCCGGCCGTCAGGTCGACTTATATTTATATCCGGGCTCTCCGGTGCTGGCAAATCTACCCTTCTTGAAGCTGCATTGGCTAACATCCCAGAGCTGGAGTATCTTCGTACAACCACAACTCGACCCAGACGCGATGGTGAAGACGGATCTCTATACTACGACTTTGTAACTAAAAATGAGTACGAAGCGAAGAGACAGAACTCCAAGCAATGGGACCACTCTGAGTTTGGCGGGAATTACTATGGGTCGGACGTTGAAGAGATGCGTGCAAAGCTACAGGATGGCACGTCGATTATATGCTCTGTAGCACCTGTTCGAAGTGTAATTACCCCTATGACCACCCTCTATGGCACAGCTACCACAACCGTGTGGATCAATACCGACCGTCACGTGTGTATTGGGCGAATCAGTGATGATCCGACTAGACTCAAACGCCTAGAGGAGTCCGAAGACGAATCGCTCAGGACAGAATTTGATATTGTTTTTACACCAAAGAATAAGCTCAACGAAGACCGAGAAGCCTTTGTTGAGCTTATTACTAAACTTACTTCAGTGTTGTAAGTATTAAGCGCCGAATAACTTACGGGCTTTCTTCTGCGTGAAAGCCTGACGCATAAGTCGACTATCGAATGCTGCTGGTGACTCACCAGTTGTTGCATAATGGAAGATAGCCGCTTTCGCAAATGCTTCGAGTGCACTAAAGATAAGTACAAGAACCACTAAACTCAATAGTCCAAACACGGCACCTCCGCCAATCACCCATCCGCTAACATGTAGGCCTACTCCAGCAAACACTAGCAACCCAGTGTACAGGGAAGACCATACGATAAAGGTTAATACCCCTATAAATCCAATCCCGGCTGAGATAATCAGGCTTTCTCCCCAGGTTTTCTTGATGAGGGCGATGCTTTGCTTTGAAGCTTCAATAGGATTCATTGCTTTGTCGCTAGTGACAATAACCGGCACCGCAAAGAAGGAAGCAACGTTCCATGCCGAACTTGCCAACCATACAATCAGTTTTGCACCGAAGAAAGGGATGCGCTCCGCGATATATGAAAGAATGTATCCGATTGCATACGAGAACAAACCAAAGCCAAGCAGTGAACCACCGCGTTTCATGGCCGCACGAAGACTACCACGAACCGTTGGATCGTTACCCTTAAATCGCTCTAGAGCTCCGTAGATAATGGCACCGCTAAAGATCATACTTATACCAGTCGTAATAATACCGACAATGATCATAGTGACTACTGCTGGCCACTTATACTCTAGGCTTCCGCCGTCTGTCGATGTAACGACCGTTGCAAAGGACTCGTGGTTAATTATGCCTACTGTAAGCGCTGCGGCGAAGACTATCAGCGATAGCAGCCCGCTGATCAGCGGCAGGCTGGCCAACTCTTTGTCGAGCATGAAGGCTTTCCATGACCCTTTTACAAGCAGCCATGATTTCTTAAAGTGACCCATCTTTGGGTCTACCGTTTCCGGCGTTACATTGTTTACTGTAGTACTCACTATTGTTCTCCTTGTATGAGTTCTTGCACTTGCTTGTTATAGAACACCGTCGTGATGTTACGCTCCAGAAACTGACTCAAGACCGACCGGCCAGTACCAGTTAAGTAGTACTGCTTTAAGTCTGGTCCTTTTGTGCCAGCACGAAGCGTAAAGTCGACCATCTGTGCATCTTTGAATCGGCGCAGGGCACGATACATGCTTTGATCGTCGGCGGCCATAGCATCACCGCTGATTCCAACAATAAATTGTTTGATTTGCGACATATGCTTAGGCGCATCTTTTAGAGCCAGCAGAATCCAAAGTGTTAGCTGACTCTTTTTATATACATCTTCCCATCCGGAAAGAAGGGTGTTTTCATATGAATCTTTCATACTATACCGCAAGTATAGTACTTTACGTATAGTACTGTCAAGCGTTATCTATTTTGTGGTTCCTGGCCCGGCATAAAGTCGATCGCAATCTGCACCCTTCCAGGCTTAGTTACTTCGCCAGCCATATGGATAAACTCTATGTCCCAGTATCGCCACTGCCCTGGTCCATGCCTCACTGCTCCATGCTTGTCTGCGAACCTGGCAATATCTGCGGGCCCTCTTAGGAAGTGCCCATCTTCACCAACTATCAACTGTCGGTGGCCACGCATACCATCGTAGTACTGGCTAGACCTAAGTCCTGGATCAACACATACATAATGATTTGTTCGACTAGCCGGCACGCTGACATCACCTTCGATGCTCCACACCCCATCATCGAATAATGCGATTGCTAACCGTCCAGCCTGAGGCGGCAAGAATAATACCTTTCCGTCGGCCTCAACTTGTCTTGGGTCTGCATGGAAGTTACCTGCCGGCGTGTCTCGGTTAGTCTGTAGATAGGAGTTATATGCGCCTGAGCCAGTGATAATATTGGCAAATATCTTATCTACGGACCTTGGATCATCAATGCCGGCTGACGTTAAGACGGCTTCAGCAAATTCACGATCATCGACATGATCTTGATCCAAGATAGATTTACCGTTAGGAGTTTCCAAAAGATACTCGTGCATACCAAACATTGCGTATCCAGTACATTGAGCACGTAACTTCTCTGCTAGCATTTCGAGTCGAGGCAAATCGGTTGTTGGGTGTTCGAAGGAATGCGATTCAAACTCATATACCGGTGTTTTACCTGCCATACGTATATTTAACAATAAGTAGACGCAATACGCAAAACTCTGAACTTGCTATACTCGTAGTATGAATACGCACAAAGCTAGTAAACGATTATTAACCTCAGTTATATCCGGTGTTATTGCCGGTGTAATTACAGCAAAAGTAGGTCAATTATATTTCACACCACTTGTTGCGTGGGACACTGCTGCCGTTGTGTTTTTGATACAAGTTTGGCCAAAACTATGGAGGCTTGATGGGCAACAGACCAAAAAGCATGCTCTACGCGAAGACCCTACACGCGCAACATCGCATGGCCTAGTGCTACTTGCAGCAACTGCAAGCCTTGGCGCTGCTGGTTTAGTTATAACAAAACATGGATCTGGCAGTGAACAGGCCGGCCTGGCACTCATAACTATCGCGAGTATTGTGCTATCTTGGGCGGTAATCCACACTCTCTACGCCCTACACTACGCAGTAATTTACTACGCAACCCCCGAGGGTGGAGTGGATTTCAATCAAGATGAATCTCCAACCTATGCAGACTTTGCCTATCTAGCATTCACAATTGGCATGACCTTTCAGGTATCAGATACTGCCTTTAAGAATCAGAAGTTTCGTAAAGCAGCGTTAGTCCATGCCCTTTTTTCGTTCTTGTTCGGAACGATTATCATTGCCACGACCATTAACTTGGTTGCCGGACTAGGCAAATAGATCGTTGTCAAAAGAACGATTAACAGATATAATACTGCGGTCGTGGTGTCTGTAGCTCAGTTGGTTAGAGCGCCGGGTTGTGGTTCCGGAGGTCGAGGGTTCGAAACCCTTCAGACACCCCACATGAATAGTAAAAGTCAGTCGCAAAGACTGGCTTTTTTGTTTAGTCAAAACTGATTACACTGTGTATATGAAATATCTGGCACTACTTCGAGGCGTTAATGTTGGAGGCAAAAACATACTGCCGATGGCAAAGCTACGTGAAGTCCTCGAGGATACTGAGCTCAATAATGTAAAGACGTACATACAATCCGGAAATGTTATTTTTGATTCCGATACGCGAGACAAGCGCAAATTAGAAGAGTTAATAGCCAAAGTAATTCGTGAAAACTTTGAGATTAATGCTGATGTTGTCGTATATAAACAGAGTGAATGGCAAGCTGTAATAGATAATGCACCGTCTTGGTGGGGCAAAGATTCTGCCTGGAAACACAACATTATCGTGATGATTCACCCGTATGAGATCAACGACGTGGTCAGAGCATACGGTGGACTAAAGCCTGAAATTGAAGAAATGAAACAAGGCGACGGTGTACTGTATCAATCACTATCTTTGGCCAAGTTTGGAAGGACTACTGGCGGCAAGCTGGCAGGAGGTAATCCATACTACAAACAGATGACCATCCGTAACTTTAACACTGCAACTAAGCTCGCCAAGCTGTTTTAAGCTAACCTTCATTTTGACTAGATACTATGGAGTTGTTATCGGCGAACGGTAACAAAGACCGGAACCGAGGGAAGCATCGCCACAAAACAGTGCAGAGGCACTGGATGCCCGGGACCGACACATAAATCATTAGTTAACCAAGGAGGTTTGGCATAAGAAAACGCATTAAACAGTCATTGTTAGTCGGCGGCGCAATAGCAACCGTTGGTCTAACAGGGCTTGGTACGATGGGTCTAGCTAGTGCCGCAACGACCAGTAGTACCAGTGGGCAGTCTATTGTCGACAGACTAGCAAGCAAGTTCAACCTGAACAAAGACGATGTCCAGAAGGTGTTTGACGAAGATCGGTCCGCCCACGAAGCCGAGCGAACCGCAGAAGTTAAAACCCGACTAGACCAACTCGTTAAGGATGGGAAGATCACGCAAGCTCAAGAAGATAAGCTCATTGCTAAAGGTAAAGAACTCCAGTCCCTGCGCGAAGCTAATCGTGACAGCATGAAGGATAAAACCGATGCCGAACGAAAAGCCGCAATGGAGACAGGGCGAACTGCTTTCGAGAAATGGCTTAGCGACAATGGCATTGCCAAAGAATATGGACGCCTCATCATGGGCGGACATGGCGGCCCCGGTGGCCGCGGCGGTCCTGACGGTCCACCACCGTCTTCGACCAATAATTAACAATTCACAAGGCGAGAGAAAATACCGGCGTGCTATTACAGTACCGCCGGTGTTTTTTTATTTCGGTCACCCTGGGGTGTATACTGGACATAGCATTAATAAATGAGGGTACGATTATGGGATTACTTGATTCACTAAAGGGTTTATTTGGTAAAGGCAAGGACGCAGCCGACGTAAATAATGATGGGCAGGTTAACGCTGCAGATGCACAATCTGCTGCACAAAACGTAGCCGGTGCCGCACAGGGCGCAGCAGACGTTAACAACGACGGACAAGTCACTACCGCCGATGCAGGTGCCGCCATTGGTAACGCACAACAAGCTGTTCAGGGTGCAGTTGATGTGAACAATGATGGTCAGGTTAACGCTGGCGACGCACAAGCTGCAGTAGACGGCATTCAAGACAAATTGCCTCAGTAATAGATCCGAACTGTTGTCGTTTTTTGCAACCCGCTTGTCGGGTTGCTTCTTTTTGGTTTTACTTTTGATATGAGCGAAACACTATTTGATACATTCCACAGCAGGTATGACAGAGCACTGAGTATGGTTGGTGCCGTTACAGTAGATGAACGAGGTAAGCTCGGGCGCCAAGGCTATAGGCATCATGAGGAAGTTGGGAAAAACGGCAGACCCACTACCCGTGACCTGTATTACACTACGCCAAAAAGCCAACTAAGAAAGCCAGGTGTGGAACGAATTGGTATGCGCAT
>CAZTPC010000004.1:36542-62554 GCA_964615565.1 uncultured Candidatus Saccharibacteria bacterium | reverse complement strand
TCTTCAGGTGGAAGCCTTCGTGCCGCAGCCCGAGACTAGGGTATACTTGTAGACAGAGGAGAGACAGATATGGCCGAGAAGCGGAAACGACTAGTTATTATCGACGGAAAGTCTGTCTTTTATCGTGGCTACTATGCCATGCCAGGGCTAAGCACAAAAGATGGTACGCCAACAGGAGGAGTCTACGGTTTTGCCGTTATGGCTCTCGAGATTATCAAAAAACTGGCGCCAGATTACGTATGTGTTGCATGGGACAAGCCAAAGACCAATATTCGACGCCGGCTAGAGCTATACCCGCAGTACAAGGCTGGCCGCAAACCACCTCCACAAGATTTTTATGATCAGATCCCGCTACTTCACGATCTACTTGGGGCATTCGGTTGGCCGTTGTATGAGTTAGACGACTACGAAGCTGACGATATTATGGGTACGCTTGCTGTGCAGGCCAAGGATAAGAATATCGAAACTATGCTGGTAACTAGCGACCTTGATATGTTGCAACTTATAAATGAGCACGTACATGTCTATGCACTCAAGAAAGGGCTCAGTAATATTGAGCTATATCACCCAGAAAGCTTCACCGAAAAGTATGGTCTACTCCCAGCGCAGTTTCTCGATCTTAAAGCGCTCATGGGTGATAGCTCAGACAATATCCCAGGTGTGCCCGGTGTTGGTCAAAAAGGGGCTGCAGATCTATTAAAGGAGTTCCATACGCTAGATGGCGTATACGAGAATTTGGGCCTTGTTAAGGACTCATTACGGAAGAAACTGGAAGCTGGCAAGGATCTAGCATACCTCAGCAAAGAGCTAGCGGATATCTGGACTAATGCACCGCTAAAGCTCGACTTAGACAAACTAGATGTTAGTGCCTGCGAACCAGAGAAAATTCGTGAAGAACTCGAGAAGCTAGAGTTCCGCACACTTGCACGACAATTGCCGCAGTTTATGAATGTAGAAGTAGGTAACGATTCGACCAAGGCTGCTAGTGAGCTTAAGGTAGGCAAGTATGTAGTTATTGATGCTGACAAAGACCTCAAGAACATTGAGCTTCCAAAGAGTAAGACACTGGTATTGTCCTCTACGTGTTCAGACGATCGTGATCGAGTGCCACAAACTATTACCCTTGGCTTCGAGAAAGAAACACTAGGCCTAGACCTCACTAAGTTAGATAAAGATCTAGTTAAGAATTTCCTAGCTTCTGTCTTTATGGTTCACCCAGAGGTAGTAGGGTACGACCTAAAAACATCGCTCAAAGCGCTCATCTCCCTCGAACTTACCCCGCCTACAGTAGAACATGATGTGCTGGTTGGCTCGTTCCTTATTAATTCACTCCGCCGCGAACAATCGCTTCCAGAACTTGCCGCTACCGACCTTGGTGTGCACTTGGATGACTCAGTTGGCACGCCAGCCGACAATACTGCGGTGGTTAACGAGCTATACAAGCAGCAACTGGAACAGCTAAAAGACACACCCAAGATTACCAAGCTAGCCAAGGAAATCGAGTGGCCAATCATTTCAGTTCTGGCTCGCATGGAACAAGAAGGAATTACGCTTGATAGCCACTATCTTAGCCTTATGTCCGCCCAAGTTGCCGATATGGTGAGTGACCTTGAACAACAAATTTATGGCTATGCCGGGACAGAGTTTAATATTGGCTCACCAGCACAATTGGCGGATGTGTTGTTCGAAAAACTTGAACTGCCAACAGATGGGATTAAGAAAGGTAAAACCGGTTATTCAACGGCTGCAAGTGAGCTGGATAAACTCCGTGCAGGGCATCCGATTATTGACATGATTAGCCAATACCGCGAGGTAACTAAGCTCAAGAACACCTACATCGATACGTTACCAAAACTTGTCGATAAGAACTCTAAGCTACACACCAACTTTGCACTTACGGTTGCACAGACTGGGCGACTAAGCAGTAACGACCCTAACTTGCAGAATATCCCAGTTCGTTCTGAGCTAGGCAAGCGTATACGCACAGCGTTCGTTGCCGCAGATGGCAATACACTGGTTGGTGCCGACTATAGTCAGTTCGAACTCCGTCTAGCTGCGGTATTAGCCGAAGACGAAGAGATGATTGGCGCATTCAATCGAGGTTTGGACGTGCACACACTTACAGCTGCACAGGTATATGGTCGTAACCCGGAAGACGTGACCAAGAACATGCGACGCGAAGCCAAGGTAGTTAACTTCGGCATCATGTATGGGCTTAGTGTCCACGGGCTGGTAGCGGCAACAGGCATGAGCTATGAGCAAGCCAAGAACTTTATTGCCAAGTACTTCGAAACTAGACCTAAGCTGCAAAAGTATATCGAAGAAGTAAAAGAGAAGGCCAGAGAAGACGGCTACGTCGAAAACTTGCTTGGTCGCCGACGCCCAACACCAGACATAAAGTCTAGTAACTTTGCCGTCCGTGAAGCAGCTATGCGTGCCGCAGTGAACATGCCGTTCCAGGGTAGTGCCGCGGACATCATGAAGAAAGCCATGGTTGATATCGATAAAAAGCTGGCCGGTACTAAGGCCAAGATGCTTTTGCAGATCCATGACAGTGTCCTGGTAGAATGCCCAGAAGAAGATGCTGAAGATATTGCGAAACTCCTAAAAGAAACTATGGAGAAAACCTATAAGCTACCTGTCGAGCTAACAGTAGACACCGACATAGGCAAAAACTGGGGTGAACTATAAGTGAAACACCTGCTACTTCTGGCAGCTGTTGTTTTGTGGACGGGCCTTGGCTTTCTTATAAAGCGCTGGCCGCAGAATATCTCCAAGACGTTTAGCCAACACGCGGCCGCTCAAAGGGAGTCAATCCTGTATTATGCAGTTCTCTTTAGTATCGTCCTGCCACTCATGGCTTTGTACGTAGTAAACTGGCTGATCCCAACATTTAACTTGTCGTGGACGTTCACAGTGTTTATTTGGCTGGCAATTGTCACGCAGTTTGTCGTTGTGCTCATCCCCGAAACCAAGGGTTGGCGTTACTTTACGCATCGTTTCCTGGCTTTCTGGGGCGCATTTTTCTTGCTGCCAACATTATATTTTCTTGCTGCCAACCAAGGCGTGAGCATCGCTGGTCGCTACGCCTCAGGGGTTAGCCTGGTAATAATGACTGGCATTTTTGCAACGCTTGTCGCTAGTAAAGCAGAGCACCAATACTTCCTGATTCTGCAGGGCAGCTTCTTTGCTTTGTACTTCATTTCATTACTAACGGTCACATACACCTAAGTCTATGGGCAAATCTACTACCTATGTGCTGCCATTAGACCAAGCAAGCTACGTCAATAAGCATCTAGTTGGTGGTAAGGCCGCTTCACTCGGGGAGATGCTTAACGCCAATATCAATGTGCCAAATGGGTTCGTTATCACAACTGATACCTTCAAAGACTTTAAGGGTGACCTTGAGGGCATTATGCCGGCAGTGCAAGCAATGTTTGAAGAGCTTAGTTTATCTCGGGTAGCGGTGCGTTCATCTGCTGTAGCAGAAGACGGTAGCGATGCATCATGGGCGGGCCAGCTAGAATCGGTGTTAAATGTTACCAAGGAGACGCTTGCCGCTGCTATCCAGGAATGCTGGGATTCTATCAAAAGTGACAGAGCCCAAAGCTACGCCGAAGAGCATGATGTGTCCGAGAATGAGCAACTAGTAGCTGTCGTTGTGCAACGCATGGTAGACAGTGATATTTCGGGTGTTATGTTTACCGCGAACCCAATCACACAATCACCTGATCAGCTGGTCGTGGAAGCAGTTTATGGGTTAGGAGAGCTTCTAGTGCAGGGCGTGGCAACCCCAGAGACACTAGTTATCGACAAGAATACCAATGTCGTTCTAGAGCGAGAAGCACATCGCCAGTCGAGCAAGTTGGTATATAAAGATGGCAAGACAATTGAAGTGCCCGTTATCGAGAGCGGAGATATTTTATCAGCTGATCTTGTCAGCAAACTTGTAGATAATGGAGTTTGGATTGAGCAATACTACGGTACTGCTCAAGACATCGAGTTTGCATTCAACGACAACGATTTATATATTGTTCAATCTCGGCCGATAACCACACTACAGATAAAAAGGAGTTGATATGGCTAGCGTAGAAAAAATGCTCGAAACACAGATCTCACTCAGTGAGTGGCTACAAAGAATTGGGCATAAAGATGCCCGAGAGCTCAACAGAGAAGATAACGAAAAGCGTGAACGCCTGGGTGTGCTCAAGCGTGTTATTGGTACGCCGTTTGATGAGCCGACTCAATTTACTGCTGAAGAAATTAGGGACAGAGCCCCACGGCTCAAGAAGTATGTAGAGGAGCATGGCGACGAACATTGTGCCCTGCGACTCATGCCGCTTAGCGGCAACGAACATCTGCCAAAGCTTCGTATGCGTGGGAAGACCGTAAAAGAAGCCCTCGATTGGTTTGATGAGCAGAAGATCGAACATGCGCTGTACCGTGCGGATTATATGCCACACACTGCCGAAAGTGAGTGGGCAACTATCTTCGTGGTCAATGATAAAGGTGTCTTTGGCGAGATTTACTTTGGCGGACACCATATTCTGACTCAAGGTTTTCACGAAGACAAAGCACCAGCGACGTTTAGCTGGGACTTCACCGACTGGAAGCTCGCACCCCATGACGACAAAGCGCTTACACATCTAAAAGAACTTATGGAGATGATCAAGGTTGATAGTACTGACACACAGGCTCTTCTCAAGAAAGAGTTGGATGCAACATTCGCCAATGGATATCTAAAGGGGTATTTCGAGACTACTAGCTCAAAAGACTATGGGATTTGGTTTGTGGATTACAACCGTTTGTTAGGTAACTACCTGGACGACTTTAGCGTCGGTCTTGATCAGTCGGGCGATGGATCAATTGTCCAGGGGCGCTCAGCATCGCAAGGGCAAGCTACGGGTAAAGTGCGTATCGTTACTGACCCAGCAGATACTGAATTTGCGGAAGGGGAGGTGTTGGTTTGCAAAATGACCTCACCTGATTACTTGCCACTTATGCAGAAGGCGGCTGCTATCGTAACAGATGAAGGTGGTATATTATGCCACGCTGCGATTGTTGCCAGGGAGCTTGGCAAGCCGTGTATCGTCTCTAGCGGCGATGCGACAGTCAAGTTGCAAAACGGCCAAGAGGTCGTAGTGGATGCCACCGAAGGTGTTGTGAAGGTCACTACTTGAAAATATCGCCATAACGTGGTATCATATTGCCATTAAAGGAGTAGTATGCGAGCAGCGCGTCAGATCACCATTTTTCTAATCTTTGTCGTGGGAATCATCGTTATTCTTTCTCTGCTATTTGGCGGAAAAGGAAACAAAAAGAACCCTGCACCGAGCTTTGACCTGCTGAAATACTCTACTCGTGACTCAAAGGTTGTAGCTATTACTGATGGCCCAATCGTAGGTGATGACAAGCATCGTGCTATCCGCATTACTGTAGACCGAAATACTCGCCAGATCGATGTTATTCAGGGCTACCAGGGTACAGTTATCGCTACTAAAACTTACGACAACAACCAGAAAGCCTACGACGAATTTATGCATGCACTTGCTAAAACTGGTTTTGGCAAAACGCGTAAGACAACTGTAGCTTCAGAAGAAGGTGTATGTGCAACAGGCCGACGATACGTTTTCGAAGTAATCGATAACAACGATTCAGTCTCTCGAACTTGGACAGCCAACTGCGTAAAAGGCAACACTATCGCTGTGCCATCCAAGGTGACCACGCTCTTCCGCGAGCAGATCACTGACTACGAACAGATCATTAAGGGTCAGAAGTTCTAATAGTTACTACCTCTTAGGTATACTAGGAGGAATGATTAAAGCCATTATCTTTGATTGCTTTGGAGTATTAACCCAAAACAAGTGGTCTAGCATACTTGCCGGGCTAGACGAGAATGTTCGTTCAGAGGTACGAGATCTGCACCGAGCATTCGATAAAGCATTTATTTCGTACGAAGAGTTTTGTGGCCACCTAAAAGAGATGACTGACCTCACCCAGAAGGAACTGGATGAAACCTTTATGTACAGAAAAGGCTACGATAAGAACACTGATTTATTGGAGTATATTGCCGAGCTGAGCAAGGACTATAAGGTGAGTGTTTTGAGCAATGTTGGAACAAACTGGATCCGAGACAAGTTCCTCACTACGGATGAGACGGCTCTATTTACTGACATGGTCTTGTCGTATGAAGTTGGGCTAGGGAAGCCAGACCCTGACATCTACCGTCTTGCGTTGGAACGACTTAGTATTGAGCCCGAAGAGGCGGTGTTTGTAGACGATCAACTATTGTACTGCGATGTAGCCAAAAGTCTTGGCATGGGCGCCATAGTGTACACAAATTTTGCTCAGTTTAAGCACGAGCTACAAACGCTTTTATAGGTGTTATCTTCCAATTCTGATCACAAGTCGTTTGTCTGTCTTTAGTTGTTGTTCAAGCTCAAATAGCGTCATTCTCAGCGCACCAGCCGCGGCTGAACTTGGCACGCCAATAGTAATTTGGGACTGACCAACCGTCACGTTTGGAGTTACGTTAACTCGCTCAACAACGAACTTTTTGATGGCTGCAATTTCGGGTGGTTCACTTGGCATGCCACGTTTTGCTAATAGATCGCCCATAGACTCACTCATAGGCCTATCATACCTTACTGCTTGCCAGCCGTCCGTGGTGGTTATCGAAAGGACTTTCTGCCATACTAGCAACATGCCTGAATTACCAGAGGTGGAGACGGTTAGAATTGGTTTGCAACACCTATTGCCAAAGCGCACCGTGGCGTCTGTAGACTTTGATGTTCAGAAATCGTTTCCAAATTCCGAAACTGATGTCGCTAGTTTTCTGGTTGGCGCTGACATTGTACGAATTAACCGTCGTGCTAAGGTGCTTATTATCGAGCTATCCAGCGGCTACTCGTTGATCATTCATTTGAAGATGACCGGACAACTAGTATTCGTTGGCAAGGAACGTTTTGGGGCAGGCCATCCCAACGACTCACTTATTGGCCAGCTTCCAGACAAAAGTACTCGACTAACCTTAGTATTCACTGACGGCTCAAAGCTGTTCTTTAATGATCAGCGCAAGTTTGGTTGGGCGCGATTACTCCCAACGGTCGAAGTGCCGAATATCGACTTTATGAAGAAACTAGGGCCAGAACCACTAGAGTCCGAGTTTACCGCTCAAGTATTTGCCGAGCGATTGCAACGACGCAAGAAAAGCGGCATTAAGGCTGTACTCCTAGACCAGTCGGTTCTCGCTGGCGTTGGCAACATCTATGCAGACGAGAGCTTATGGGCGGCCAAGATTCATCCAGAAACAAAAGTCATGGATATTCCAAAGATCAAGCTGACACTGCTCTATGCCGAGCTTATTGCAGTACTGCGATTAAGTATCGAAAAGGGTGGCTCCTCGGATCGTAACTACGTAAATGCTGAGGGTAAAAAGGGAAGTTACATAAGCTTTGCAAAAGTCTTCCGCAAGGAAGGCACGCCATGTCAGCGTTGCGGTACTACTATTGAGAAAACGAGGGTGGCCGGACGGGGTACACATATCTGTCCTGCATGTCAGAAGGCGCCCAAATGATAGTTACCTTAACCGGCGAGAACTCGCTATTACTTCAGGAGGCGCTAAAGTCACTGACAAATACGTTTCTTACTGAACACGGTGACCTCGGCTTAGAGCGAATTGATGCTAGTAACGCAACAGTAGCCCGGATTTCCGAAGCAGTGCAAGTGTTACCGTTTTTGGCTGATAAGCGAATGGTAATAGTAGAATCAACGGCAGCAAATAAGGATCTGGCAGCAGACATTGAGAAGCTACTAGACAGCGTACCGGAGACAACCGATCTAATCTTTACCGAAACCAAGTTTGATAAACGCAGTGTCCTATACAAAACGCTGAAGAAGCGGACAGACTTCCGGGAGTTCGCCGATTTACAAGAGCCACAGCTAATTAGCTGGCTATGTGCGTACGCCAAAGAGCAGGGCGGCGTGCTTAGCTCTGCCGATGCTAGAATGTTGGTTACCCGTGCCGGGAACAATCAGCTTAAGTTGAAACACGAGGTAGATAAGCTGCTTGGCTTCAACCAGAGTATTACAAAACAGTCTATTGAATCTTTAGTGGTTGCAAGCCCCCAGAGCACTACATTCGATCTGTTGGATGCCGTAATGAGCGGCCGAACTAAGCGTGCCTTCGAGCTGTATGCTGATCAGCGCCGGCAACGAGTTGAGCCACAGGCTATTCTAGCTCTCCTGGGATGGCAGCTACACATATTGGCGTTAGTGAAAGCGGCTGGCGATAAGCCAGTTGATCAAATTGCCAAAGATTCTAAGATGAATCCTTATGTTCTACGCAAAGCGTCGTCTTTGGCTAGGCGGCTACCCATGACAACCGTCAAGGGGCTAGTATCGTCTACAACACTTCTCGACCAGCAGCTCAAAAGCGAATCAATAGATGCCGATGACGCTTTGCAGAACCTCTTGCTCGCCATGAGCCAGCAATAAAAACCACCAAAAAGAAATCGCCTATTCCCGTAGGAACAGGCGATAGTAGTCGAATAAACCTGATTATTTCTTGGCTGTTTTCTTTACTGCTGGTTTCTTCGCAGCAGGCTTCTTGGCTGGAGCTTTCTTTGGAGCAGCAGCTTTTGCTTTTGCAGTAGTGGCCTTTACGCCGGCAGCTTTTGAGGCGGCAGCAAGTTGCTTCTTCTTGCGAGCAGCTTTGTTCTTGCTGATCACACCTTTCTTTACGGCCTTGTCGATAGCACTTTGAGCACTGTTGGCGTTTGCACCGGTGATGCTTGCGCGGAAGCTCTTGATAGCATTACGTAGGCTACGCTTGGTCTTGCTGTTACGAGCAGCTGCTTTGTTGGCAACTCGAACACGCTTTTTTGCAGATTTGATGATTGGCATTTATTTTCCTTATGGAGTTAGAAATTATTGATTTTCTGGCAACACTATAACAGATACGAGTGGCAAGAACAAGACGGTGCTGGACAGCATTATACTGTTTATGGTATTCTCACCCTAGATAAACTAAAAACAAAAAGCAATTATGGATCCTGCATCTCCCCAAACACCATTACAGCCGTACACACCGCCAGTTGGCGGCGTTCCAGCTGCGCCATTAGGGCAGGCGCCACTATCGCCTTTGCAACCAGCAATAGGCCAGGGACTCCCCGGTGACCTACAGGCTGCCCCTGTTAACCCTGCATTCACACCCCAAGCCGGTATGCCAGATCCGGCAGTGGCACCAGGGCAACCATTCTTAAATAGTCCTACGCCACCACCTATGCAGGGTCCTATGCCTGCTACTGCACCACAAACGCAATCTGGACTTCCGGCATTCGATATGTCGACCCTAGGGCCAAACTTTGCTAACTCGCCACAAGCGGCCCCTCAAGGTGTGGCTAGTCCTATGGATACACAGCTCCCACCAGCAAACGCAGAACAGGGACCGGCAAACGTAAAAACTGAGCTGCTCGAAAAACTTCGCACCGCCAACAATGTGCTGGTAACAGTTAGTAGTAACCCAAGTGTTGATCAGCTTGCGGCCGCGATTGGCATTACGCTAATTCTGAATCGTCTAGATAAGCATGCAACGGCTGTATTCAGTGGCGAAACTCCATCAACACTAGAATTCTTGCAGCCCGAGAAGACTATCGAGAAGAACACCGACAGTCTCCGCGACTTTATTATCGCGCTCGATAAAGCCAAGGCAGATAAGCTCCGCTATAAGGTTGAGGATAAATTCGTAAAGATCTTTATTACGCCATATCACACCTCGCTCAGCGAGAGTGACCTTGAGTTTAGCCAGGGGGATTTCAACGTAGACGTTGTACTTGCCCTAGGTGTCCATGGCAAGGATGAATTAGACCAGTCAATTACTGCGCATGGTCGTATCTTGCATGACGCAGTAACGGTGAGCGTTAATAACAAGCAGACCTCCGATCTCGGAGTTATCAACTGGTTCCAGGCCGATGCAAGTAGCCTTTGTGAAATGCTAGTAAGCTTAGTCGAGCCTTTACAGGGAGACAAGGTGCTACTTGATGAGCAAATAGCTACTGCCTTCTTGACCGGTGTTGTGGCTGAAACAGAGCGTTTTAGTAACGCTAAGACAACTCCATACACCATGAATATTGCAGCTACTCTTATGAAAGCTGGTGCAAATCAGCAGTTAGTATCGAGCAAGCTAGAAGTTCAGCAACAAGAAGTTCCACATGACACAGGTTTCGACAAGGGTAAGTTAGATGAACTAGCCAAGGAGCATCCAGGGGCAGTTGCGCCTGCACCGACTGTTGCTAAAGATGGCTCATTGGCAATTGATCACAAGAAAGAAGATGAAAAAGAGAATAAGCCAGGTGGCAAAACACTAGCTGAGCTCGAGAAGGAGAACCACGAGAACCATGACGATGATGGTGATAGTGATCTAGCCAAGATCCATATCGATGAGGAAGGTAAGTTAGTACCAGCAGGTAGTGCCTCAGCTGCAAGCGCAGCTGCGGTATCGACTGGAATGGTCATGCAGCCACCATCTATGGGCGGCGCTATGAGTAGTGTGATGCAGCCAGAGACTGACGGTGCTAGCCTCCCGGCCGTTGATACGCCTGCTACTGACACGGTGCAAGCAGCCTCACAAAGTGAAGTGCTAGAGCATGGTAGAACGATTGCGCCGCTAAGCGAAGAGGAAAAAGCAGGTACGTTGGCCCAAATTGAACAAGCAGTAGATAGCCCGCACGTAGACGGGGTAGACGAAGTTCCATCTGCTGACGCGGCTCGCGAAGCAGTTGCCCAGGTTGCCGCACAAGCGGAACCACAACGTCTAGAGCCGATAGAGGCACTGAACGCACAGCCTGTTGACCTCGAAAAGGCTCCACCGGCTCCTGGCCTTACAAACGAAGAAGTATTCCCGCCTCAGGTAGTTGGCCCAGACCAGGGATTGCCGGCCGACCCTACTGCAGCTCCGGTTGATCCTACTGCGCCACCGCCCGTACCCCCACCGATGATGCCGTTGCAATAGGCATTGTAAAACGCTTATATTTATAGTATAATATGTCTATGGTTACATCACTCGATGTTGGTTACGGTCCAGTAACCAAAGAACTACTCCTAGAGGGGCTAATTGGTCCCGAACATGGCCTTGAGCTACCCGGTCAAGATCATCTAATCCGCCCATATGACTTTACGAGAGAAAGTTTACTTGTTCCGCATGCCGTGCTGGCAGTCGACGAAAAGAATCGGGACATAGTAATTCCAAGCACAGATTTGCCCGGTATAGATGCGCGCCTATTTGGAGGCGTTAACGAGGATAATTGGGAAACGTGGTACACGTTCCTTAACTTTAAACAGTTTCTTGGCCCAGAAACACAGCTGCGGACTATTCGTCCAACAGGCTTTGGGTGGGGTGTGCACGAAGGACATCGTGGACTTGTAGATGGGCAACGAGCTGCACTTCCAGAGCGTCCAACATTCTATCTAGAAGGTGACCAAATGGGGCTGTCACATCTTGATGATCAAGGAAGGCTGATAACCATTGGCCAAAGTGTTGGCCGTAGAGCCTTCTCGGCTTGGCGTATTGTAAATCTAGTCGGAAACCCAATGGATATCGACTTCAGGCGTAAACACGACGTATATTAAGCGTATGGACGAAGTAGTACTTATCGATAAACCAAAAGAGTGGACCAGTTTTGACGTGGTTGGCAAGATCCGCTCTAAGCTTCGGCAAGAAACTGGCCAAAAAGTGAAAGTCGGTCATGCTGGTACGCTTGATCCGCTAGCGACAGGGTTGCTGATAATTCTTATTGGCAAGGCAACAAAGCGCCAAGATTCCTATATGAAGCAGGACAAGGTATATGAGGTTAGCCTCAAACTTGGCCAAACCAGTACTACAGCAGATGAAGAGGGCGAGAAAACTACTGTGTCGGACGTTGTACCGAGCCAAACAGAAGTTGAAGAGGCGGTCCACAGTTTTATTGGAGAAATAAGCCAGATTCCTCCGGCATACTCTGCTATCAAGATTGATGGTCAGCGAGCATACAAGCTGGCTCGAGAAGGCAAAGAAGTTACGATTGAGCCACGTCAGGTGACTGTTTACACTATTGATGACCTACGGTACGAGTATCCAATGGTGTATTTCACTACAAAAGTTTCAAGTGGCACGTATATCCGCAGTCTGGTGACCGACATTGGCCATGCATTACAGACCGGTGCCTACATGACCGATCTCAGACGAACCTCTATTGGAGAATTCACTGTTGCGGACGCACAAAAGGTTGATGCATGAAGCAGCTAAACGTAGAGCCGCAAATCATTGTTGCGTCTGGAATCACCTTAAAACCAAACTCCAAAGCTATCGCCAAGACCATGCGCAAAGCCGGTGTGACAGATAAAGATATCCGTACTACCACTATTATGTTCGAGAGTAACAAGCGTTTTGTGACCAACGGCATGCATTGGCCTGCGTGGTTTGGTAGTCGATTTTTCCACCTGCGTCCAAAATATGGGCAAGTACAAGGAGATGTGATCCGGATAACTGTAAATAAGTACTTTGGTAGCAGATCAAAGATATCGATAGCCAAGACAATTGCCCACGAGAGTGTCCATGTGGCACAGGCCAATCGTTGGAGTATGCTGATGTGGATAGGGCACGGTGTGATCTTAAGCCTGACCATCCTCGGGGTAGTTTTTGGCTACCAGCTCGGCCCGTGGTCGATTTTGCTAGCAATAATTGGGGGCATCGACGGCTATGCTCTTGGTTATCAATTGGCTCCGCATGAGCATCAAGCTAGAACAGTTGTTTCGAGCCTCGACGACAACGACCTTAAAAAGATGGTTAGCTAGACTCTGTGATAACAGAGGTATCTATTACTTCTAACAGATGATACTCTAGAACGATGGTTATCTCTATTGATATCGCCGAAAAGTCATTCGGCAACAACTCTTTATACCAAGATTTGCACTTGGATATTCAAGACGGCGAAAAGATCGGCCTCATTGGCCGGAATGGTACCGGCAAAACTACTTTGCTACATATGATTACTGGTGAAGATACTGATTATGACGGTAAGATTCACGCCAAAAAGGGGACGATCATCATCGGCAGCCGTCAGGAGCACCATGGTTTTGAGGATATGACCGTTTTGGAGTATGTTCTGGCTGACCTCCCCGAGTACGCCAAACATAAACACATCCTCGACACCTATCCGGAAAAAATGGGGACCAACAACCGAATGATGCATGAGTACTCGGAGTCACTAGAACGCTTTAGCCAACTTGGTTACTTCGAGGTAGAGGCCGAAATTATTGAAGCTTTGAATGCCTATCAGGTTGCCGAGCAGATGACCACAGGTCCGCTCAAGAACCTTAGCGGTGGGCAGAAGCGGATGGTTGAACTTGTTAAAGTTCAGCGGGCGCGCTCACATTTGGCGCTTATCGATGAGCCTACCAACCACATGGACTTTGTCGCTAAAAAAGCGTTCCTAAAGTGGTTTAAATCTGCCCGTGAAGCAGTAGTTGTTATCTCCCATGATCGAGACGTTCTACAGGTGGTTGATCGAATTGTTGAGATTCGCGATGGTCAAGCCTTTAGCTTCCCAGGGAACTATGATGATTATCTGCGCATTAATGCTCTAAAGATGAGCTCCGATGTGACGCAGTTTAGCTTAGTACAGAGACGAGTCGCTAACCTAAAGGAAAATGTTATCCGCTTTCGTCGTCTCAAAGAGAAGTCACGAGACCCTGGGACTATCCAACGTTTTAAGTCTCTCGAACAGAAAGCTGTTTCTGAGCTTGCCGAACTAGAGAAGACGGATATGCCGACCTTCTGGATCGACCGTGAGTCGGTGGGTGAGCTTAACGAGAAGATGAGCTCAGCCTACGAGAGGCATAAGGCTAAAAACATTAAGGTAAACGCTAAGTCAGCCCAATCTGAGAGTAGCCGATTGCTCGTAGAAGTTAGAAAACTAAGTCTTGGGTATGATCAGCCACTATTTAGCGGCATTGGTTTTGACCTGCGTGAAGGCGACCGTGTGCGATTGCACGGTCGGAACGGTGCAGGTAAGTCGACACTTGTTAAGACCATTATCGCCAAGGTAGAAGATACCAAGCCCGAAGCCACTATTTTCGAAGGCACTATCGCTTGCGAACGCGAACTAAAAATTGGTGTCTACGAGCAAGAAATTGACCCAAGTTACCTCAAGTTAACCCTCGGTGGAGCAATTGAAAAAGCTTACATGGCCAAGGATGTGCCTATCGGCGACCAAAAAGTTAAGCAACTCCTTGGAGACTACTTATTTAATCCTGCAACGGATGCCGAAGTGCCCGTGCAGCGTCTGAGCGGTGGTCAGAAAGCGCGATTCCAGCTCATGAATATGCTGGCAGGCGATCCACAGATCCTAGTTCTCGACGAACCTACCAACCACCTTGATCTCCCAAGTATCGAAGAGCTTGAGAACGCACTAGAAACCTACCACGGCGCAGTCATCTTTATCTCGCACGATAGCTACTTTGCTCGCAATGTTGGTGGCGACACCATAACAATTCAGTAGGCTTACCTGCTTGCATAACTGGTCCTTATCTGTTAATATGTGACTAACGCCATCAATCTCTTAATATAAATCTAGATAAAGTAATCAAGGAAACGAATGATCACAACAGAGAAGAAGCAGAAAGTTATTACCGAACTGCAGAAGAGTAAGAACGATACCGGCAGCAGCGCTGTACAGGTTGGTATCCTTACCGAACGTATCAAAGAACTCACAGGTCACCTACAAGTTAACAAAAAAGATTTCATGGCTCGCCGTGGACTTCTACAGATGGTAGGCAAGCGAAAGCGACACCTAAAGTACATCGCCGATCACGATAGTGCTGCATACCTCGCGCTTATTAAGAAGCTTGGTATCCGCCAGACTAAACCACAGTCTAATACTAAGTAATCTGCATAGACTATTCTGCCTCCTCGGTTGGGGCAGCAGCTTGTGCACATTAAAACGAATAACTTCGTCGTAGAGCTACAGATATACGTTGCCAATTATTTATAGGCACAAGTGGCGCGCATATTTGAACCCTGCGACGAAAAGTGAGCGAAAGGAAAACTCTTGTCTACAATTAATCCTTACGGAAAAGACATCATCAAAGTAGAAGTCGAGCTATGCGGCAAAACCCTTACTCTAGAAGTTGGCCGTGTTGGCTTCCGAACCAGCGCTAGCGTCTTAGTGACCTACGGTGAAACAGTAGTACTTGGAACCGCTATGGTGGGTAAAAAACCACTTTCGGGGTTTGATTACTTCCCATTATCAATCGACTACGAAGAAAAAATGTATGCAGCTGGTAAGATCAGCGGCAGCCGTTTCATTAAGAGAGAAGGCCGTCCAAGTGACGACGCTATCCTCATTGGTCGTCTTATCGATCGCCCAATCCGACCACTATGGCCAAAGGGCTACCGTCACGAAGTGCAGGGTGTAGCAACTGTTCTGTCGATGGATCCTAACTTCCGCCCAGACATGATTGCTATGATCGCTATGAGCGCAGCATTTACGCTCACCGGTGCACCATTTGATGGCCCAATTGCTGGTCTCCGTGTTGGTGTAAAAGACGGCAAGATTGCTGCTTTCCTAAGTAACGACGACTACGACAAGGGCGAACTCGACCTTGTAGTTGCCGGTACTAAAGACGCAGTCATGATGGTAGAGGCCGGTGCTAACGAAGTATCCGAAGACCTTATCATCGAAGGAATCGCATTTGCACAAAAGGCTATGCAACCAGCTATCAAAGCCCAAGAAGAACTTGCCAAGAAAGTTGGCGTTACCAAGCAAGAGTTCGAGCTCAGTTTGCCTGACGAAGACATCCAGAAGCGTGTCGATACTTGGGTAGAGGGCAAGCTTGGCGCTGGCCTCCGCAGCCCATACCCAGAACGCAACGAAATGGTTAACAAGCTCCGCAGCGAGATGGAAGACCACTTCAAGGAAGAACTTGGCGAAGATGCTTACAAAGACCTTCGACAAGATTATGATGACGCCCTAACCATGGCCATCCACAAAGATGTCCGCAAGGGAATTATCGAGGAAGGTATTCGACCAGACGGCCGCAAGATGGACGAGATTCGTCCATTATCAAGCGAAGTTGGCATTTTGCCACGCGCCCACGGCTCAAGCTTATTTACCCGTGGTATGACCCAGGGTATGAACATCGTGACACTCGCACCACTTAGTTATGCTCAGATGATTGATACCATGGAGCGCGACATGGAAAAGCGCTACATGCACCACTACAACGCTCCAGGTTACACCGTTGGCGAAGTTCGCCGTCTAGGTAGCCCAGGTCGCCGAGAAATCGGCCACAGTGCACTAGCAGAACGAGCCTTGCTACCTGTTATCCCATCCGAAGCAGACTTTCCATATGCTATTCGATCAGTCACCGAAATTATGAGCCAGAACGGTAGTACAAGCATGGCTGCGACCTGTTCTAGCTGTCTAGCACTCCTAGACGCTGGCGTGCCACTCATTAGGCCAGTTAGTGGTATTGCTATGGGCCTTATGCTCGACGGCGATCGTGCTATTATCCTGAGCGACATTGCCGACGCAGAAGACTTTGCTGGTGATATGGACTTTAAGGTTACTGGAACATCTAAGGGTATTACAGCCTTGCAGATGGACATGAAAGTTCACGGTCTACCAGTAGAAACACTTGCTCTAGCTCTAGAGAAGGGTAAGATTGGTCGTGCACATATCCTTGAACATATGATTAGTGTTATCGATAAGCCTTCAGAGATGAGCCCATACGCTCCACGCGTTGAGTCCATCAGCATCAACCCAGACAAGATTCGCGAAGTGATTGGTAAGGGTGGAGAAGTCATCCAGAAGATCGTTGCCGAAACTGGTGCCGAGATCGACATCAAAGACGATGGAACCGTTATGATTGCTAGCCCAGACGGCGAAAGCATCGACGCAGCTAAGAAGTGGATCCTAGCAATTGTTGCCGAGCCAGAAGTTGGCAAGATCTACGAGAACGTACCTGTCGCCAGTGTTATGGACTTTGGTGCATTCGTAACCATCATGCCTGGTAAAGACGGTCTCGTGCACGTATCAGAGCTCAGCGAAGAGCGTGTCGAACGCCCAAGTGACGTTGTTAAAGAAGGCGACAAAGTAACCGTCAAGCTCGTCGCCATCGACGAACGTGGTCGTTTACAACTTAGCATGAAGCAAGCAGCTCGGGAGCTAAAGAAATAGTGAAACTGTTCAAACAAGAGAAAGAGTTCGCACTCTATTTTGGACTAATCCTTTTGATAATAACGGGAGTTAGTAAATTGGTTGCTCTCGTTCCCCAAAAAGACAGAAGCTATGCTTCGTTATTAGTTCTTGCAGTTATCTGGTTAACGTTTGCAATCGGTAACCTTAATGCAAGAATTCATAAAGGTAAAAAGTAAGGTGAGAAAAAACATTCGTCACTTCTTGATCTATGGTAACTTCAACCCGGCGTTGACGCCGAGTCGTGAAAAGTTATTCGTACGAGGGAGAGTGGCGGATGTGGTTATTGGCCTAGCAGGCGGTATTGCCATGGTAATCGCGGCATTTACGAGTAAGGATGGAAACTATTTGCCAGTCTTTTTCGTATTCGTAGCAGTATCACTTTTGTTTACGGCATATCGCATATTGAGCGGCCAAACCTACTATCAGCTACTCCGAAAAGATGTGAAGGACGGCAGACACGAAGCGCAAGAAATCTTAAAAAGTGTGGGGGTACAACATGGCAAAAAGTAGATTATTCTGGCACTTACCGTTGGGTTTGTTCTTGATCGCGATCGCAAGCTTCGGCCTGGCGTTTCTCGTATTTTTGCGGGCATCAGACACCGGCAGTTTGCAGCAATACGCCATTATGTTCGCCTTTATCTTCTTTGCACTCAACCGCCTCGTTAGGTTGGTGAGATTAGTAGTACATGGACAAACAAAAACTTCTTGACCAGATTAAGGCAGATATCCTCTCGAAGAATATCTGTCCAGATTTGGCCAAGCAGGCCACCCAGTTAGTTTTTGGCTCCGGGAACCCTAATGCAGAAGTCGTGTTTATCGGCGAAGCACCAGGGAAGAACGAAGACCAAAAGGGTGAGCCATTCGTCGGAGCATCAGGGAAGTTCCTCGACGAAATGCTAGCCAGCGTGAATCTGTCGCGTAAGGACATTTACATTACAAACATCGTTAAGTATCGGCCGCCAAACAACCGAGATCCGCTTCCAGAAGAAAAAGAAGCGTTTCTGCCGTTTTTGTACGCCCAGCTTGCAGCAATTGAGCCCAAGATCATCGTGACCCTTGGGCGGCACAGTACCAATTGCTTCCTGCCGGGTTTGCAAATCAGTCAAGTCCACGGCCAGGCTGAAACGATAAAAGTACAGGTGCACGGAGAAGAAAGAGCATGGATAATTTTACCGCTCTATCATCCTGCTGCCGCACTGTATAACGGTGGTATGCGACAGGTCTTATTAGACGATTTCGCTGCCGTACCCGCCATCATTAATAAGATCAATAAATAAACTCTTTAAGAAAAACAGGAGAAAAAATGAATCCAAATAAACCAAACGAATCGGCTCCAAAGCCGAACAACCGACCAAAACCTAATGGCCCAAAGCCAAGCGGTCCTAATGGTCCAAAACCAGGCCGTCGTGCACCAGCTAATGCTGGGCAGGGACGACCACAGGGACAGCGATCTAACAAATCACCACTGACCCCTCCAGGCAAGAATGCCTCTCGTGGCGCCGCAATGCGTGCCATGAAACGAAATCAAGACGACGCACATAAGGCGGTCAGTGCCTTTCTGCCACCAACCGCACCGGCCCCAAAGCGAGCTAACGTTATCGACACCGACAACTTCGATAAGCTCAAGATTACTTTCTTGGGCGGCCAAGACGGTATTGGCGAAAAGAACATGCAAGTTATCGAGTGGCAGAACGATGCTCTCATCGTAGACTGTGGTAACAACCTTGGTCTTGATCTGCCAGGTGTGAACTACTCAATTTCTGACACCAGCTATCTAGATACTATCAAGGGTAAGATCCGTGGGTATGTTATTAGCCATGGTCACCTTGATCACCTTGGTGGTCTCAAGCACATCGTACCTAAATATTCTGCACCAATTTACGGCTCTAGCTTTACGCTTGGCGTCGTTAATAAGACTTTCGAAGACATCAGTGCAGAGACGGGCCTAGACTATCAGCCACAACTGGTTGCCATGAACATGGACAACCATGAACGTCTTAAAGTAGGTGCCTTTACTATCGAGCTTGTTCGTGTGACACACTCTGTGCCAGAATCTAGCCTCATCGTCATCGATACACCGGTCGGCCGAATCCTTAACACTGGAGACTTCCGTCTCGATCCAGAACCGCTCGACCGAATGCCAACTGACATTACTCGACTGAAGCAACTTGGTGAAGAGGGTGTACTGCTGCTTATGAGCGAAAGTACTTACTCTGGGACCCAAGGTCGCCAACCAACCGAAAGCACCCTACAGCAGAGTTTCATGGACATTATCGGTAATGCTGAAGGCCGTGTCTTTGTAGCTATCTTCTCTAGCAATATGAACCGCGTACAAATGATTGTTAATGCCGCCGTGGCCGCCGGCCGCCGCGTGGCATTAGATGGTCGAAGTATGATGACCTACGCCGAGATTGCCGTCCGTCAGGGTCTGCTCAAGATTCCAAAAGGTACAGTTCTCGCTATGCGTGAGATGCCAAACATCCCAGACAACCAAGTGCTCGTTATTTGTACAGGTGGTCAGGGTGAGCCAAACGCCGCTATGCAGCGTATGGCCGAAGGTACTCACAAACATATTAAGCTAAACTCCGGTGACACCGTAGTAGTTAGCTCAACTCCGATCCCAGGTAACGAAATTCGCTATCAAGAGATTGGCGACGAACTATCGGCCAAGGGCGTACACTTATTCCGTGCCCCTTCATTCGAAGTAGACGGTTGTGGCCCATTGCACGTTGGTGGACACGCACGTCGTGAAGAACACCGCGAGATGATTAACTATGTTAAGCCAAAATTCTTTGCGCCGATCTACGCTGGCCATCTCAACCGTCGATACCACCAAGACATGGCTATCGAAGAGGGCATCACTCGTGATCGAATCATTATGGCAGCCGACGGTGAGAGCGTTCTACTAACTGAAGATGCGTGGCAGATGGGCCCCGAGGCACCACACGGTCACGTCCTCGTCGATCAATCAGGCTCTGTCGTTAGTGGCATTGTCGTTAAAGATCGCATCATGCTTTCGGAAGAAGGTTTGGTTGCAATAATCTTGACTATCGATAAGCGCACCGGCCAATTAGTGACCAGCCCCGACATTATTAGCCGCGGTTTCATTTACATGCGTGACTCTGAAGAGCTCATGAACAACTTCCGTGCCGAACTTCGTCGAGCGGTTAGCCAGCGCTTCAAGCGGGTTGATCTCGACCGATTCAAGGCAGAGCTTAAAGATCATGTCACACATTTCCTATACGAACACACCAACCGCAGTCCAATCGTTATCCCTGTGGTTAACGTAGTTTCCGCCGGTAAGCAGGGCGAATCCAAGACTGGTGCAAAGCCAGGGCAGCCAGGCCAGGCTCCACAGCCGGGTCAGCCGCAGGTTCCTGAAGTAGCTCCTCCAACACCAGAACAAGAAGCCGAAAACATGCAGAAGCGTTTCCAGGAAATGCGCGCCAAGCTTCTTGGTCACGACTCACTTACCGAGTAAAAAGGAAACTTCATGGTCGAGAAACCAGACTATAGTCCAGACGCTAACCAGTTGCCATTGAGGCGGTCTACTATTGGCGCAAAAGAAGTTCAAACCAGTCTGCCGGAAGGTTTTGATATTTACTTCCCGGCAACTACTGGTGATATATCACTGATGCTTAAAGTAGACCAGATCGATGATCTACCAGTTGGTAGATACCAGACTACTTTCGAATGGAGCGCTTTGCGCGACCCGGATAATCCAGATAGCCCTACGTCCGGCACTGAGAATCAGTTTCTCGAGGTCATGCAGACCGATAAAGGCAAGGCAGTCACTATGTTCGAGTTCGGTGAACAAGAGAGCGGATATCCAATTCCGCTTGGTCGCAAAAGCCTTTACGAGCAATTGGGTTATGTAACAAAGATGGATGACGACCAGTGTGTGGTTATAGCTTACCCAACCCCTCAAACATTGGTCAGGACAGCCCAAGATTTTGGAGTGAGCATCTATTTAGCCACCGAAGACGATCTCATAATTGGCACAATGGTAGATGATTCGGGTGACATTGAGTCTATTCCATACCTCACAGCATTCAAGAACGGCCAATACCCAATATCCGCCTATAGCGAATATTCATATACGCACGATGCCGACCAGACTCATCTGATGGGCATTATCTTTGGCGGCGAGGAGCTTATGAGCGAGCTAAGTCTTGCTGCTGATCGTGCTCTCACGGATCCGAGTCGGGTAAGTGATACTACTGGCGGAATTGACGGCATCACAGCTGGGCTACAGCGATATTTAGTTGCTGGTAGCTCCAGGCAGCGTGCTGAAGGCGAAGGTGCATTTAAATATTACGCAACGCAGCTTGGCATTGCAGACGACAAGGCAGAGCTCATCTTACGCGCTGCTGAGAGACGTGCCCAAATTCTTGGCAGCTGATATTTGTATTGGCATATACCTGTTTGTGGGCTTATACCCAAAGCGATAGCGTATTGACGAACGTTGTATTTTTTGCTATAATATGACTTGTTAGCATAAGCGTACTTCGGTAAAACTGGTACAATAAACAAACATGGCAAAAAAGAAAAAGAACACACGAAAAAAAGCAGAAGCACCCGTAGAGAAATCTGCATTCTGGCCTCTCGCAGGAGCCATTGGTCTCGTACTATTGGCTATATTTGTACTCATTGGTGGCTTCGGCACGGGTGGCCCGCTTCCTACCGGACTATTTAGCGGTACATATTGGACACTAGGCTGGGCTGCGTATCTTGCGCCAGTCGCGCTAGTGTATTTTGGTGTACTTAAGTTTAACAGCGAAGATCACCAGATTCCTCTAGGCAAGCTAATCAGTATGCTGGCTGGTCTTACACTCACAGCCAGCTGGTTGCACGTCTTGTCGGCAGAAAAGTTGAGCACAGCTCAGAACGCTGGCGGACACGGCGGGGCAATTGGACAACTTGTTGGTGGCACGATCTTGAACGCTATAGACGTTATTCCGGCCGCTCTAATGTTCTTTGTGTTTGGTATGCTTGCATACTTTTTTGCCTTTGGCATCTCACCAAAAGTTATTCTCAAACTACTCGACGTCGTTCGCCCGACTAAGAGTGACGACACCGATCTAAGCGAGCTTAAAGCTAGGGCAGGCGAAGGCTTTAAGATGAACGAGGGTGTGCCAGTTGAGCACCATCGTGGTAATCAAACACCTCGCCTCACAAGCTTACGGAATACTGCGCAAAAACTCACCCCAACAGAGGAGCATAGCGCTCTTACGCTCGCTAGTGACCCAGACTTTAAACTACCTAGCACCGCACTGCTTAGTCATAAACAAGATCGAGCAGATGCCGGAGACGTAGAGGGCAACGCCAAGACAATTAGCGAGACATTCGACACATTCGGCATTGGTGTAGAGATGGATGGAGCCAACATTGGGCCAAGTGTCACTCAGTACACACTCAAGCCACCAGCGGGTACTAAGCTTACCAAGATCACCGCGCTCGAAACTAATATTGCGCTCGATCTTGCTGCTACGAGTATTCGTATCGAAGCGCCAATCCCGGGTAAGAAGTTAGTTGGTATAGAAGTCCCAAACATCAAGCCTGCAACAGTACGGATGAGTGGCATTCTCGAATCTAAGGAGTGGCAGGACGAGGCATCGAGCCCTCTGGCATTCGCCATTGGACGTGACATTGCCGGTAAACCGGTCATTAACGATCTTGCTAAGATGCCTCACTTGCTGGTCGCCGGTCAGACCGGTTCTGGTAAGTCTGTTATGATCAACACCATCCTAACTAGCTTGCTATATAAGAACGGGCCATCAGACCTCAAGCTTATCTTGGTGGATCCAAAGCAGGTTGAGCTTAAGCCATACGACGATATCCCGCATCTATTAACTCCAGTTATTACCGAGCCAGAGAAGTGTATTAGTGCTCTCAAGTGGACAGTCGCTGAAATGGAGCGCCGCTATAAGACCCTCAGTGAAGAGCGAGTCCGTAACATTGTTGAGTACAACAACAAGAAAAAAGAAGAAGGCATGCCATATATCGTCGTAGTTATCGATGAGCTAGCCGACCTTATGATGATGGCCGCCCGCGACGTCGAAGCTTTGATTGTTCGTATCGCCCAAAAGGCGCGTGCAGTGGGTATCCACCTGGTGCTTGCTACGCAGCGACCAAGTGTTGACGTAATTACAGGGCTAATTAAAGCTAACGTTCCTGCTCGTATCGCATTTACAACAGCTAGCCAAATCGATTCACGAACTATTATCGATCAGATGGGCGCAGAAAAACTACTTGGTAAGGGTGACATGCTGCTCCTTACGGCAAGTATGCCAAAGCCAGTACGTGTTCAGGGCGCATTTATTGATGACGACGAGACCAATAAGGTTACCGACTTTATCCGTGAGCAACGACCTCCACAATATGACGACGAGGTTGTGAGTCAACCAGTACAGCTAAATGGTAAGGGCGGTATTGTATCGAACAACGATGGTCTAGATGCCGCAGACGAGCCAGTCTTCCGCCAGGCGGTAGAAGTTGTAGTAGAAGCGGGCAAAGCAAGTACTAGTCTCCTGCAGCGCAAACTACGCATCGGTTACGGCAAGGCCGCTCGCATGATCGAGAGCATGGAAGAACAGGGCATCGTTGGTCCACCAGATGGCTCACGTCCACGAGAAGTCTTGGTATCGAGTGTAGAACAAGTATTCGGCGGCGGTGAAGTAGCTGCAGCTGATGCCGAAGGCGACGTTTACGACGAAATCCCAACCGACCAGTAGCATTATTAAATAATCTTTGCTACCATTGTCCAATGATTACAGGGGAGACCTTACCGGATTGCGGCTATGAAGCGCTTTCTGTAGACCCGCTCGAAATGCAGCGTCCAATGCATGCGGCTGACAATGACGCCTACCATCGTTATATTGCGATGCACAAAGTAATTGTCGGGCAAAAAGGCGCGAGCCTGCTGCTTGGGCTTGTCCCCCAGCTTGAGGGAACACAAACACCAGGCCACCTAGTCGCAGCAGGTTGGGCGGCTACAGAGGCTGCACTGATCCTCGGTTCATCCGATGGGGCTGTGAGTGAACTGCTTCTCGGGGTAGCACGAGGAGCTTGGACAAAAGCGATTGCACACCAGCGCTGGATTAACGCACAAGATGATCACCCACTCGCGGACCAAGGCCTAGAGTTTAGGAGTGCCGTCGACATTGCATTTCTACCGTTATTTAGTGAGTTGGCAACCGGACAGGCTAGGAACAGAACGTTGAGAGGCGTGTATGCTGACGTCCTGAATATTGCCCAGGCTGCTGGAGTGCGTGCTCACCTTGCCGAAGCCTCCGGAACAAAGCGTATGATCGGCGAGTTGCGAGGAGTCAGGCACGAGATGAACGGGTTGCTGGCATATAACCGTAGGCGTTCTGGAGAGTGGTTTATGATCCCGGCATTATCAAGAGCAGACAATGGCATTTATCACCGTGAACAGACGCATGACATGATGGCGATCCACCAGAGTAATAGATCCATCGTGAACGTAGTGCCTATCGAAATGAAGGCACACGCATCTAAACCTCAAAGACGTCGCTACGCATCACTTCTGATACGAGGAAAGATGCATCTGTCCATCCCCGGCAAAGAGCACCCAGAACAAGTACTTGAGGCACTTACCGCAGACTACGAAGGCACTGCTACTAAGGCAGATAAGGTACTCGTGCAGAACGCATCCCAGAAGGTGTACCGTATGGTTGGCGATTACCTGCGCGGTGAACCGCGAGAAGAACGAGTAGGACGACATGGACCAGTTTGGTTTAGAGACAAAAGCCATGTCACCAAGCGACACCCAGGCCTTGCCACCTAAGGTGTAATACGTTATAATTACCTCTGTTATATCAACTTCGGCTTATGTCCCCTAGTGAACATAGGCTTTAACCAGAGGAAGGAACATCAATGAATCAGTATGAAATTGCTGTATTGTATCACCCTGATCTCGAGGTCGATCTAAGCAAGGCGGAAGCCAAAGTGCAAAGGATCGTCACCGATAACGGCGGTACCGTAACTGCTACCGACAACTGGGGTAAGCGCAAGCTTGCATACCCAATCGCAAAGCAGGAGCACGCTGTGTATGTTTTCTATACAGTAGACATGCCAGGCGCTGGTGTTGCTAAAGTAGAAGCTCTACTTAACATCACCGACGAAGTCATTCGTTTCCTAATCTCACGCCCAGACCTAAAGGCTATTGCCAAGGCTGAGGCTGCTAAGGCAGAAAAAGCTGCTAAGGCTGCAGAACGTGGTGATCAGGCGGACGACAAAGAAGAAGACGAATAGTCTTAACTTGCTGCTGCTTGACGTGCATGGCACGGGGCAGTAGTGTGAGAGTACCAATAAGTTAAAGGACATAGTTCCTACAAGGAGGAGGCCATTATGGCACGATCATTTAACCAAGTAATCTTAATGGGTAACCTTACCCGAGACCCAGAGGTCCGACAAATCCCAAGCGGACAAAGCGTATGTAGCTTTAGCCTCGCGCTAAATCGTAGCTTCAAGGGAGCCGATGGTGAATGGCAGGAAGCAACCGATTATATCGATGTTGTAGCCTGGGGTCCACTTGGTGAACGAGTAGCTCAGTACGTAACGAAGGGTCGACCAGTATTGGTTAACGGGCGCTTACAGAGCCGGTCTTGGGAACAAGATGGCGTGAAGCGAAGTAAGGTAGAAGTGAACGCCCAGGATGTAACATTCCTCGGCGGCCGCGGAGAAGGTAACGAAGGTGGTGGTGGCGAATATAACGCTCCAGCAACTTCAGCTCCAAAGAAATCAACCAAG
>CAZTPC010000004.1:0-36532 GCA_964615565.1 uncultured Candidatus Saccharibacteria bacterium | reverse complement strand
AATCGAAGACCTAGGCGAAGAGCCAATCAATCTCGACGACATTCCGTTCTAACAGGAGAAATAATAATGGCAAAGATTTTCAAGAATCGCACCGACGTAGCTTTCTTTGACTACAAGGACTTCAAGACCTTGCAGCGCTACGTAAACGTCTACGGACAAATCGAAACTCGCAAAAAGACCGGCCTTACCGAAAGCCAACAGCGACACCTCAGTGTTGCTATCAAGCGAGCTCGACACATTGCACTACTTCCATTCGTAGCTAACAACTAGGAGTCTAAAGTGGCACTAAGCATTACAGACCTCAAAAAGGGAACCATCTTCCAGCTCGAAGGTACACCGTACCGGGTTGTTGAGTATTCCCAGAAAGTTATGGGCCGCGGAGGCTCGATTGTAAACGTCCGTATCAAAAGTTTGATCGATGGCAGCGTGCTTTCAAAGACCTTCAAGGGTAATGAACAAATTGATTACGCGGATGTAAGCAACCAGAACGTTCAGTATCTGTATAACGACGGTACGACGTACTACTTCATGAACGAAGAAACCTTCGAACAGTTCGAAGTAGCCGCCGATATCCTAGGTGACCAAACCGGTTACCTAAAAGAAGGCGATAAAGCCCAGGCACAATTATTTGAAGAGAAGGTGATTAACATTGACCTTCCAAAGAACGTGCCGCTCAAAGTTGTGTACACCGAAGACGTCGTTAAGGGCGATACAACAAGTAGTGTTCTTAAAGATGCAGAGCTTGAGACTGGCGTAACTGTTAAGGTCCCGGCATTCATCAAGCAGGGTGACCTTATTAGTGTCGATACGGCCACAGGAGCCTATCGTGAGCGCGTCAAAGACTAGACTCGATCAGTACTTAGTGACTAAGGGGCTTGCTCCTACTAGGTCACAGGCAGAGAACCTTATCCGAATGGGTGAGGTTCTTGTTAATGGAAAACCAGAAACTAAGCCTGGGTTTGCCGTGTCAGAAATTGCAAAGGTCAAAGTTACCGCCAAAGAGCAGTATGTCTCTAGGGCTGGTCTCAAGCTAGCGTCGGTTGCCGATAAACTGAACCTCGATTTCAAAGGAAAAGTAGTACTAGATGTTGGTTCATCAACAGGGGGGTTTACTGATTATTCCTTACAACACGGAGCAACTAAGGTATTCGCTGTCGAAGTAGGCAAGAACCAGCTGCACCCAAGTCTGCACGGCGACCCACGCATAGAACTACATGAACAAACTGACATCCGTAACTTTACTACCAATCAACAGATCGATATTGTAGTTGCCGATGTCTCGTTTATAAGCCTTCGCGATATTCTACCTGCTGTTAAAAAACTGACAAATAAGAACACCGTGATAGCGGTAATGGTAAAACCTCAATTTGAGGCAGCTAAAGATAACTTGAAGCACAAAGGTGTCATAAAGAACGAAAAAGTTCGTCGTGACATCCTAAAGAACTTCGAGGAGTGGGCAAAGGGCTCATTCATTATTATTGATAAGGCAGATTCTGAAGTTGCTGGTGCAAAAGGTAACCGCGAACGCTTCATGAGCCTCCGCTCACTTTGACATTACCCCTGATTAAACGTAAGCTTAAAGTAAGTTTTAAGGTAGTTTTCAGGTGGTATGGGCGAGAATCAAACGATGAAATCTAGTTTCAGAGATCGGGTAAGGGGACTATTGTCTCGTGTTCGACACCGCTCGTGTCATCGTGCTGTAGTCGCAAGGTATCACCAGCTGCCACGTCGCCACAAGAAAATACTCGAAGTAACTGCCTTTATTGCTCTTATCATTGTTCTTATTCAATTACTGTATCCAAGCAGTAAGATGTTACCTAATACCCGCATTGGCAATTCGTCCTATAGTTTTGCCAACAAAGAGAGCACGGTAGCTTCGTTAGCAAAACTTGGTAAGGACGCCAAGATTACAGTGGGTATCGGCAATAAGACAGTTACATCATCGATGGAAGGCATGGGTATTGCCATTGACGCCCAGAAGTCTATATCTTCGGTACTTGAGTACCCATGGTACTGGCGACTTATCCCACTTACGATCCTCGCTCCACACAATAGCCCAGACTATGCCGTAAAGAGTGAAAGCGCAGATAAGACGAAAGTGTTCGTTCAGAGCCTAGAGAAGTATGATGTGGCGCCAACAAACGCAACAGTAACAATATCAGGCACAGAGGTTAAAGTGGTTAATGGCAAGACCGGACTCAGCTATAGCGGGGGCGATCAACAGACTTTTATATCTAAGGCGCGACTAACGCCAAGGTTTAGTATCAGGTTAGATCCCCAAATTACTCAACCAAGGATTAACTCTGAGCAAGCCCAGAAGACAGCTGATGTTATCAAGAAGCAGATTGCACGGCAGTTTACCGTGTCGGTCGAAAACCAAGTGGAAACGGTCAAGCCAGAAATACTGGCTAGTTGGCTCACTACGTCCGCCGACGAAACTAAGAAAGAGTTGGTTATAGGATATGACAAGGAAAAGATTAAAAGTTACCTTCAACCATATGCGGACAAAATTTATGTTGCTGGTGTAGCTCGAAAAGTTTCCACGGTAGACGGCGATGTAGTCAGTGAAATCGGCGGGTCACCAGGGCGGGCGATGAAGCTTGATACTAGTGTTGATGAAGTCATCAAATCGCTAACTGCTAGCCAAACTTCTGCCAAGACAATCGTACAGGCGGTTACACCAACACAGGTCGTTTCGGCAACCTATACTCGAACCAGTAAAGGCCTTCAGGCCCTCTTAGACGCCTGGACTAAGGCACATGCCGGCACCTATAACGTTGTGCTTCGAACCGCCTCGGGCGATGTCTCGGCCAGTGTCAACGGAGGTGCAAAGATCTACCCAGCGAGTGTCTATAAACTGTACGTGGCCGATGTAGCATACAATAAGGCAGCTAATGGGCAGCTTGATCTGAACGCAGAGGTCATGCCAGGCAAATCAGCATCGGCATGTATCGAACTTATGATCGTTCGCTCGGACAACCCATGTGCCTATGCAGTTGGTGATGCTATTGGTTGGGAGGCTAATAATGGTTTTCTTGCTGGGCAGGGGCTGGGCTCTACAACACTCAAAAAACAGAGCTGGAATACGACTGCTAACGATACGGCGAACCTACTCCTAAAGCTCCAAAATGGTAGCCTCATACATAGCGAGTATCGCGCCACGCTACTTGATATGATGAGCCGACAAATCTATCGGTCTGGTATCCCTGCTGGATCAGCTGGTGGGGTAGCGGACAAAGTTGGTTTTATCGATAGCTACAACCACGATGCCGGAATTGTCTATCACCCCAACGGAACCTATGCGCTGGTTATTATGACTTCCGGGTCTAACTTTAGTAATATTGCCGATCTTGCTCGACAGATTTCTAATGTCATGAAGCAGTAGATCGGGTATCATAAGCATATGTATTTTAGTGACCGCGCACAGGCGGGGAAGCTGCTCATCCCGGAGCTGCTCAAGTATAAAGACAAAAAGTGCACCCTTGTAGCCTTGTCGGACGGTGCCGTTGTTGTTGCGGCCCAACTAGCTGAAGTTCTAGAGTGTCCGATTACTATGCTGATGACTTCACCAATTCTTGCCCCTGGCGAGCCAGACGCAATTGCTAGTATCAACCAAGAAGGTATCTATAGTTTTAACAGTCGGTACTCAACTGGCGAGCAAGAAGAGTTCGACATGGAGTATCACCATGTTTTTGAACAACAAAAACTAGATCGATTAAACGAGATGCACCGGCTGCTGGGTCGTAACGAACTCATCCGCAAGGACCTACTCAAAGGCCGAACGGTTATTCTGGTAGCAGATGGCTTGGGTAGCGTTGCATCCATAGATTCAGCCGTGCTATTTCTAAAGTCGATTAAAGTTAAGAGATTGGTTATTGCCACGCCATTTGCCGAGATTCATGTTGTGGACCGAATGCATATCCTGGGCGATGATATCGCCTGCCTAAACGTCATACAGAACTTCATGGGGACTGACCATTACTACGAGAGTAACCAGATCCCAAGCCATGACATTGTAGTCAAAACTGTTCAAAACATGGTTCAGAACTGGCAGCACTAGCACATGAGATACCCCCCAGGGGTTTCTCGTCGTGCCGCTCTTCCTCGTCGAGCTATGTATTAAAGCGGAACTCGACGACGTCGTTTGGTTGCATCACGTATGTCTTACCCTCTGTGCGAACTTTTCCAGCAGCTTTTGCAGCTTGTTCAGACCCGGCAGTAATAAGATCGTTGTAGTCGGTAATCTGGGCAGCAATAAAGCCTCGTTCAAAGTCTCCGTGAATAACACCGGCAGCCTGTGGAGCAGTGGAACCTTGTGTAATTGTCCAGGCGCGAACTTCTTTCTCCCCGGCAGTTAGGTAGCTCTGTAGGCCAAGGGTGTCATAGGCGGCATGGATAAGTTGAGTTAGCCCAGATTCGGTTTGGCCGTAACTACCTAGTAGTTCTTGGCGATCACTTTCATCTAGTCCTCGTAATTCGCTCTCCAGCTTTGCGCAAATAAACAGGGAACTAGATGGCGCGACGAGCTTTGATAGCTCCGCTTTCTTGGCTTCGTCGGCAATCCCATCTTCGTCGACGTTAAAGACATAAATGACGGGCTTGGCGGTGATAAGCTGCAGATCGGCGATATGCTCGGGCTCTGCATCTAGCTGGCTAGCTAATTTACCATCGTTTAGTCCAGCTAGCAGCTTTTGGTACGTATCAAGTACTGGCTTTAGCTTTGGGTTTGCACGAGCTTCTTTCTCGAACTTAGGAACACGCTTCTCCAAAGTCTGGATATCCGCTAAGATCAGCTCGGTATTTATAACCTCCATATCCTTGGATGGATTGTGTGCGTCGTCAACATGCTGCACATTACTGTCCTCAAACGCTCGAACCACGTGCACGATGGCATTAGTAGAACGAATATGACTAAGGAACTGGTTGCCCAATCCTTCACCCTGGCTGGCTCCAGCAACAAGCCCAGCAATATCCACAAAGGTAACGGTGGCAGGAACAATCTTCTGACAGCTATACAGCTTGGCTAGCTCGTTTAGACGTGGGTCAGGGACGGGAACAATACCAGTGTTTGGCTCGATCGTCGCAAACGGATAGTTTGCCGCTAATACTTCGTTGTCTGTTAGTGCGTTAAATAACGTCGACTTACCTACATTAGGCAAGCCTACTATCCCAATACTTAGCATGTAACCTGTTCTTTCATATTAATCAGTTAATCATACCATACAAAAGAGACAGAACTTGACAAAATTGCAAAAATACATTACTATGAGCGAAGTAAAGCAAAAATAAAAATGAGCGAACAATTTCCACAGTCCGAACAACAAAAAGGTGCAGAGACCCGTATCAATGATATAGAGATGGCGCACCTTGGAGGGCTTACAGTTCAAGCCGGTTTTCGTGAAGATCTAGGCGCTGTTTCCGACCAACATGTGGTAAGTACGGGTGTAGAAAATCCAAATAGTATTGGTAGCGGTTTTTTTGTTGCTGGCGGTGAGATCTCTATGTCTGATGAAAGTGTTTACAGACAAGTTGGTATGGACGCAGTAGAAGATCTAGCAATGAGTGGAATAGTGCGCAACAGACATACCGCTCAAGGTGAGCAAAGCCATCGTTGGGGTGATAAGGTTTTTTGGCACGCCGGTGATAGTGACAAAATGATGCACACAGGCGGGCGAGCGGTCATTGAAGCGGATAAAGCAGCTGCCGAAGCAGGCTGGATTACCGCCGATAAGGTAACGGGAATTTATGTAAAAGATAGTGACGGTGTGATAAAGAACATCCTTCCATCTAGTTAATAAATATGTATTGAAGTGGGATTTTCTTTACAGAGCTAGATATTACATCTTTCAGTGGCTGTTATTTGCGAATGCCAGACCTAGAACGTATAATTTTAGGATATGAGCACAAGCAATATGGGTGGGCATGAGGTAGAAGTTACCTCGATGAAGAAGTCGCTTCTTGGTATGAAGCGAAAAAAGAATGCGCCTCGCCCTTACTACGCTTCGCAGAATAGTACCCGCAAAAAAGTTAAAATTGCCAGTTTGGCCATCATTATACTTGTTGGTATTTTCTGGCTGCTTCTCCGGACACCATCATCAAAACCAGTTAGTACCGGCAAAGACCTTAGCGGTGTGACAAAAGTAACCTCCAAAAGTAATCTAGCCGAACAATACAGTTCTGATTTCACAAGAACGTCAAAAGAGGTAAGCACCACTGGCTATAAGAGCTGGACAAAAGACACTGTCGATAAGGCGTACTTCACACTTATTTATGCAGATAAGACAGGTAACTTTTCTCAAGTCTACAGCACCTTGTATATGATTGAGTCTGCTGGCCAGAACGGTGTAAAGATAAATGATAATAGTTACGGTATAGACCAAAAGGGTCGTGACGAAATCAAGGCTAGGGCGGATGCGCTAGTCCAGAAGGCTAAATCAGGGGCAACACAATGAGCAAGCGTCACACTTTTTTGTTCGCTCTACTCTCGTTTGTTACGGTCTTTGCACTATCTAGCGGGCGAGCACATGCGGCTAAGATATTTGATGGTGAGACACACTCTCCTTCGGGACATAGGACAATATGTGACGCTGGTACACCTGTAGACTTTTCCGCTTACCCTTCAGACATCTCGATTGATCTCGCCACAGGGCTAATGTCGTATAACATCAATGTAACCTGGGCGAGTTGCAACGGCACCCAAACGAGAGCATATGCAATCTATAGCATCGGTGCTGAAGTTTGCCCTTTGTCAGGAACTTACGGTGCAACTACAGGTGGTGGTTGGGTTACCGACTGCGTTAAGTATGTTGGCAATCCTCCATACCAAGGCGATGGAAACGGATTGACATGTAGCGCAGGCTTATTCGGCTTGCCGGGTACTGACGATCGATGCGTTACACAAGGTTTCTCGGGCGTCCGAAAGACCGATAACCAACCAACTAGCGCAAATTCGGCCGTTATTCCAATGACCTACCAGATTCCTAACTGGAATCAGGCGTCAGACACTGGCTCATGGACAATCAGTAATGCAATGTGTCAGTTCTATAAAACAGGTAACCGATTCGGAACAATAACCGACAACAGTCGATGCATGGACGTCACCATGAAAGTCTCCTGGAAGCAGCAAGTGACATATCCTCAGATTACATGTGGGACTGCATCAACTGCTCCGGCTAGACTAGAAGAAGGACAAAACTTTAATCTTGGTACAAGCTTTACACTAGGTGGCGGAGCAGGGCAGACGGACAATACTACATACTCAATTAGCATCAGTGTGCCTTCAATCGGCATTAACAATCAGTCTGCCGCTTCCAACGTTTCTATCCCTTGGTCGGGCGGAGCTGGCTCAGGCATAATAAATAACTTGTCCATTGCGACGGCCGGCATATATCCCGTTACGTATACTGTAGATGTAGTAGGAGCAACCAACACCCCGCAGACGTGTAATGGGCTGATCAAAGTTGTACGAGTTCCATACCTGTCTGTATACGGAGCAGATATTAAAGCTGGAGGAGCGTTCATTGGCGGGAACTGTGCGCAAACTGCTGATATTAAAGCCAATACTAATGTCGGCCTTGGTGGATCAGGAGTAGAATTTGCCGCCACTGCTCTAGGCACTATCACTGGCTTTAACTCCGCAAGGTTGCGTGGAGCAGTACCAACAGCGCCCAAGGGCCTGACATTCGCGAATGCTGGTCCTCTGGCTGGTCAATTCGGCGGTCAGAACTGTGTAGAGGATTACTTTGCTGATGGAGCTGCGATAACACCAGATACTTCAACGGTTATTAATCTTAATACGCTAACCAGTGGGTCATACAAGTATCGGAATACAAATACTATTACGCTCTCAGGACAGGTGACTGGTAATAATCGAGTTAGCTTATATATCGATGGGGACCTTCGTATAACAAGTAACGCTACACTAGCCAACACTAGTTGGGCAACGGTAGACGATATCCCATCGCTTCGAGTTTACGTAAAAGGTGATATCTATATAGAATCAGATGTGACTCAGATCGATGGCCTATACGTCTCTCAGCCAACTGGTGCGAATGGGGGAACAATTATTACCTGCGTTACACCTGGGGCGGATACAGCTGTGGCTACCAACCAACTTGCCGATGACTGTAAAAATCAATTACGTATCAATGGAGCATTCATTGCCCAAAAGGTACGCTTCCTGCGAGCTGTAAACTCTCTTAAGGATGCAGGCATAAACGAAAGAACTGCGGCAGGCAGCCTCGGTGCAGAAGTATTTAATCTTACCCCCGATATCTATATCGCAGCTCCGCAGCCAGCCCCTGGCAGTGAAACCGATCAAACGAGATACGATTCGTTTACCGGTCTTCCCCCAATCTTGTAAGTTGTTTTTGAGTGCAAGCATAAGTATAATAAGCACCAAATGGAAGGCGCTGATTCAAACAAGGGTGTTGCTCAGGCGTTTGATCTAAGTAAGTTAGACAAACGTAAAAATTCTGGCCGTCTTAAAAAGGTTGGTATTGTTGCGCTCTTAATTATTCTTGCAGGCCTTGGTTACATTTTGTACTCATACTTTAAGCCAATGTACGTAATCGACGGCACTAGCATCACTCGTAAAGATATCGCCGTTTACGAACAGGGTTTGAAAGACTACAAGAAAGAACAGCCAAAAGTAGATTTCGGTAAAGACCTCAAAAAAGTCGCAACTGACGATCTTGTGCTCAATGCATCATATAAGGCAGAAATGAAGAAGCGTAAGGACACGTCCCAGGATGCAATCATCAAAGTCCTTGGCAAGCAGAGGCGTTTTGGAACTGAAGCTTCTAAAACAATGCAACGCGTCCGCGCAGAAAATAACACCTACCAAAAGCATCTTACACCTCTAATCCTGGCACAGCGGGACCTCACGTTTATCAACATTAGCTTCGACGCACCATACTATGATGGCAAATCAGTAGAGCAGGTAAAAGCCTTGCGCCAGCAATCCATAGACTCACTTAATAAGACGTTTATGCCACTCGTCAGTAATAATGTCTCTAAAGAACAGATCGCTTCTAAAGCGAATGTTAACTATCTCGACGATAAAACAGATGACGATCAGAATTACCAGCAGTACTTCGATGGTTTAGTGTCATCAGTAGACTATCGTGAGAACTTTATTGTCGGCGCCAGTGCACTTAACGACCTTAATAACACCGAGTACTACGGTGTAAAAGTTGATAACCTTAAGAACACCAGTGACGAAATCGCAAAGTTAACAAAAAATGGTCAGCATACACCAGTTTTTGCTTCTAAAACCGGTAACTACACTATTGTTCGTCTCGAGAAGATTCACGGCGGAACCTACAAGAACTGGGATGACTTCCTAGCTCAATACAAGAAAAGCAACGCTAAATCTAAGTTGTTTGCATACGATCTAAGCCCCTCAGATGCCTTCAATATGTTGGCGAATGCCGCAATTATTAACCTTACCACTCCGGGTCTGCAGCATGCGCAAGCGGCAAGTTGTAATACGCATGGTGTCGCTTTTGTTATTAAGTCGTATGACCTTACGGCTTTTGCTGAGATTCCGGGCGGAACAACTGTCAACCAGTATCGAAAAGATCATAACTGCGGTAATGCCTTTGAGGGCAACAGGTCTTCGAGCTCGCTGATATTAGACAACTGCCTAGGTCCTGCTCCATCATGGTCGGTGGTTAGTTACGCTGACCCAAATAGGTATGACTACGGAGGTCAAACTACCGCTGAAGGACTAACAACTGGGTATGCGGGGTGGCCAGTATGGAGTACTGGTAATATCAACAATGTAGGAACGATCTATATAAACTTTTACTACACACAGAAACAACCAAGTAACCCAACACCACAAAGAGGCTCAAATCTGGATGTGGCAAACTGTGATCAGATTGCCGGCTGGATCTATGATAGCGGTATTGGTATTACCAACCCTGTTGAGATACACGCCTACTTTGATGTGCCAGTAGGAGGCGGTGGCTTTGGCATACCTGGTATTTGGGCTAATCAATCTCGGCCTGATGTCGGAGCGGCCTTTGCAGGCTATGGAGTAGGGGATAACCATGGGTTTAGCTTTAATCCGAGCCAGATGCCTGGGTATAACATACGAGACGGCAGATCGCATGAAGTATACCTCTACGCTGCGAACGCTGGGTCATATGAGATTACCCATCGCACCATCCCGGCCTGTGGACCCCGGCCTCCACAAGTCTCAGTTGATGCTACCTGTGACTACTTTAATATGCTAGCTACCGACCTAGATAATCAGACAAGCTCATTTAGCTACAAGATTGACTTAAGTAACCCTGGTGGAGGCTCCACTACCGTAAATATCGGACCAGTAGGAGGCGGTCAGTCGATCAGCCCATGGCCTGCAGCAGGTATATCACTTGTAAATAATAACGGACTCAACTGGACGGTTACGGCTACAAAAAATGGTGGTAACGGCTGGGCAAATGCCGTTGCTGGTTTTATACCTAGGTGCCCATTTAACGAAAATCAGGTAACAATTACAGAGACAGTACCAACACTTCTTAAAGATACTGTAGCCGATAACGAGAACCCAAATAAGGTTAAGTTTAGCGCGACATTCTCTGTACCAGCAGGCATGGGGATGAAAGACGTTGCAATAAGTTGTAAGTACTATATTCGCCCACTTTCTGGTGCGGATTACAATATTACCGGTGTTGGTGAGAGTAGTAACCAATACCTACGCCCTTCGTATACTTGTGACAATGGAAACGCTACTGTGGATATATCAGGCTTAACAACTGGTGACCGCGTCTGTGCAGATTACGTCGCAACGCCTGGTGCAGCGAGAACCGATATTAATACCGATGTGATAACTCGAGTATTGCAAGCAACAGCAGAGAAGAAGAACGTCTGTGCTGTAATTCGTAACAAACCGTATGTAACTTTCTATGGAAATGACGTCTTTGCTGGAGGCGGCTACGGCAGTAACTGTACCGCTGCTAGTAAGATCCTAACTTTCACAAATGCCGGTTCTGGTGGATCGGGTGTTCAATTCGCTGCAAGTGCGCTAGGGGCGGTGACTGGCTTTAACACGGCTCGTCTTCGTACGCTTACTAAGCCATTACCACCTTCAGATCTGACATTCTCCAATGTTGGTACAAACGGGTCATCTGGTGTGTCCCAACACTGTCTCTACGACTACTATGCTCATGTTGACGACGATTCAATCGCAACGGTTAGTACGCTTGCGACAATTACGAGTCTTACCGATGGCAAGATTAAGCACCAAGGTCCACTGACGATAGGCAACGGCACGAATGCAGTCTCGGTTGGGCTAGGTGTTAAATCGGCAATATATGTAGACGGTGATGTGACTATTAGGAGCAATATCGAATACGCTCCGGATAGTGGCTGGTCAAATCTTGACTCTATCCCATCGTTCTATCTAATAGTCAGAGGCAACATATATGTCGATCCAGCTGTAACACGGCTTGATGGGATGTTCATTACCCAACCTGGCGGGGGGACGCCTACAGGCTCAATGTTTACCTGTGCGGCTGCAACGGCTTCCCATCGATTTAATCCTGTAGACCGGTATACAAACTGTAGTAACAAGCTGACGATTAATGGTGGGTTACAGGCCGTTCGTGTGTACTTGGACCGCGTGGGGACGCGCTCCCTTCGTGATGCCGGAGCAGGCGAGAGTACCCCTAGTGGGAGTAACGCTGCAGAAGTGATTAACTTTAGCCCAGAGATGTATATCACGTCGCCGCAAATTGCCCGTGAATCACGCAGTGGTGGATCTGATAACCAGAATCTTGAAGTACTACCTCCAGTTTTGTAGACAAAACATGCCAAAATACTTGCATCAACAGATAGTTCTTATGCTATACTCAAGGGTAATATGAGCATACTGAGTGGGGTATCCGAATTCTTTGGCCTCGACATCGGGACTACCGCTGTTCGTCTTGTTGAGCTCCATAACTCTGGGAAGTCAAAGGCCCTAGTCAAGTACGCATACGTGCCGCTTGATACAACCATTGCTTTAAGTGACGCTCAGGCTGACCAGCAGAAATTAGCAGCAGCCATTAAGAACCTTATTACCCAAGCAAAAGTTACCACCAAGAACGTGGCTGTTGGGCTACCATCACAGCGTGTCTTCACTACAGTTGTAGATATCGATCATCTAAGTGACGCTGAGATCTCCAAGACTATTCAGTATCAGGCAGACTCACTTATTCCAACGCCTATAGGCGACTCAAAAATCGACTGGGCGGTTCTCGGAGATTCACCAAAAGATAAATCAAAAGTAGAAGTACTTCTTACTAGCGTAACTAATGACTTCATCGAAGGACGTCTCGACATGCTAGAGTCCATCGGGCTTAACGTTATTGCTTTTGAGCCAGACCACATTGCACTTAGTAGGGCAGTGATACCGTTTAACACCGCCGCACCACAGATGGTGGTAGATATCGGCAATAAAGCTACAGACATCGTTGTTACTATGAACGGCGCACCTCACTTAGCCCGCGCAATCCCAACTGGTAGCGAAGCAATCATTCGAGCTGCAATCCAGAACTTAAGTATCGACGAAAAACAGGCACAGCAGTTTGTTAACAAGTTTGGCCTCAGCAAGGACAAGTTAGAGGGTCAGATCTACAATGCAATTATTGGTACCATCGATATCTTGGTTACTGAGATGGAAAAGACTATCAAATTCTTCCAGGCTCGATACCCAGAGGCAAAGATCGAACGAATAATCATGACCGGTGGGGCATCAGCTTTGCCAGAATTTCCACTCTACGTGGCAAACAAGTTTGGTCTTAATGTAGAGATAGGTAACGCCTGGAGGAATGTTTCATTCCCAGCAGATCGACAGGCCGAACTTCTAGCGGCTTCAAATCACTTTGGTGTAGCTGCAGGGCTTGCGGAGCGTGACGCATGATCCAATTTAACCTTCTCCCAGAAGTAAAACAGGAATACCTAAAGGCTAAACGACAAAAACACTCGGTTATCGTTATCTCTTTGCTAGCAGCTGGAGCATCCTTATTTATCTTTACTATGCTATTCCTTACCGTATTTGTTTTTCAGAAAGCGCAGATCAAAGGGCTCAATAATGACATCGCAGATAGTACTAAAACACTAAAGAACACCGAAGATCTAGATAAGATCTTGACCATTCAGAATCAACTCAAAAGCTTACCTGATCTTCATGATCAAAAGCCTGTCACAAGCCGCTTGTTCACATATCTAACGCAGCTTACTCCTTCACAAGTTGCTATTGGTAACGTAGAGCTAAACTATCCAGAATCAAAGCTTACACTATCAGGGACTTCTGACAGTCTCGGAACTATTAACAAGTTTGTCGATACCCTCAAGTTCACAACGTATGACGATGGGACAGGGGCCAAGGACAATAAGCCGTTCACTGGTGTAGTGTTGTCGAGTTTCTCGAAAACAGAAAAAGAAGCGACATATCAGATTATGCTGACCTTTAAACCAGTAATTTTTGACAGTAGGTCCGATGTTAAGCTGGCTGTACCGAAGATTATTTCGAACAGGTCAGAAACAGAAAAGCCAACTGACCTATTTAAGGCATTGCCAGAAACAAAACAACAGTAGGACGCGACAATGGCAAAAGTACAATTAGTTACCAAGAAAATGCAGATCGATAAGGCTCAGGCAACTATCGTTGCTGTTGTGGCAGGAGCAGTCTTCGTTACTGTTTTCTCACTCGTATCTTCTAAGGCGTTGTGGGCTCAGAGGGGCTATCAGGCAAGAGTGATTACCAAAAAGGCAGCTGCACGTGATCAGTTAAATGAGAACGTAAAATCGGTCCAAGGACTTGTTACTGCCTATAAAGATTTTGTTGGTGCCAGCACTAACATGCTTGATGGCAATCCTAGTGGTACTGGTGACCAGGATGGTGATAACGCAAAACTTGTTCTTGATGCACTGCCAAGTAAGTATGACTTCCCAGCGCTCGCATCCAGTCTAGAAAAGATTCTTAACGACCGCAAGATTCAAGGGACTATCTCTGGTACAGACGATGAGGTCGCGCAGGCCGCAGCTACAGAGAGTGGTGACCCTGTTCCTGTAGAGGTGCCATTCCAGATTAGCGTAACTGGCTCATACGCCTCAGCACAAGATCTTGTGTCTGTTTTCGAGAAATCAATTCGACCATTCAATATTCAGCGCATGACTCTATCGGGTGGAAACTCTGAGATGGATCTGTCACTTGAGGTGAAGACATACTTCCAGCCAGAGAAGACCTTGAGCATTAAGAAAGAGGTAGTGAAGTGAAACAAAAAGATATAGCCCTCTTTGTTGTCGTGGGTATCGTGACAGCAGTTTTCTCGGTGATTGCATCAAACTATCTCATTACCCCAGCACAGAACAAGAAACAAGAAGCAGAGATAGTCGAGCCGATATCTGCTGAGTTTAGTGTGCCGACAAGTGATAACAAGTACTTCAATAAGAATGCAATTAACCCAACTAAGCTTATCCAGATCGGGGATAACCCTGGCAACGGAACCCCATTCAGTAACGGAGCTCAGTAAAATTAGATTATGAGCGTTCTTTCCTCAACCGCTCAAAAACAAGTCGAAGAAGACCTCATAGAACAAGGCCTTATTACCGACGAGGCACTTGAGCAATTACGCGTAAAGGCCGAAGCTCAAAACACCCCGATGCTGAGCCTGTTAGTGAGTGATGGTATTGTTACCAACGAAGACCTAACGCGAACAAATGCCAAAATTGCTAACGTACCATACGTGAATCTCAGTGACGCACGAATCGATGCCGATGTTCTAGCCTTGCTCCCTCAGGAGATTGCCGAGCGGTATATGGCAGTACCGCTTGGAGAGATGCAGCACCGTTTAGTCGTAGCTATGCTCGATGCCGATAACGTCCAGGCTGCTGACTTCTTGGCTAATAAGATCGGCCGCCCACTTAAGGTGTACTCAGCGAGCGAAGAAGGTATTAAGCGAATTCTCAAGCAATATAGTGAGCGGCTCGATAACCGAATGGTCGACCTTAAGGCAACCGCTGAAGCTGCGGCTGGTCAAGACGAGGCAGATAAGAAGGCCGATTCGGATAAGAACTCAGTACAGACTATTGTTCAAGACTCCCCAATTAGCAAAGCGCTTTCGACCATCCTAGAGTACGCCGCCAAAAACCGGGCGAGCGACATCCATATTGAACCGCTAGAGAAAGTGCTGAAGATCCGCGCTCGAATCGATGGTGTGCTTCGTGAGATCATGAAGCTTCCAAAGAGTACCGAAGCGCCACTAGTTTCGCGTATTAAGATTTTGTCCAACCTAAAGATCGATGAACACCGCATTCCTCAGGATGGTAGCTTTACAATTATGGTAGAGAACCATGCCATCGACCTTCGTATTGCTATCAGCCCGGTGGTATGGGGCGAGCAAGTGGTTATTCGTTTGCTCGATAAGAGTGGTACGAGCCTCAACCTGTCCGACATGGGCTACCACGGTAGGGCACTACGAACCATTAAGAAGGCTCTAGATCAGCCAAACGGGATGATCTTAACAAGTGGTCCTACTGGATCAGGTAAGTCGACCTCACTCTACGCTCTGCTCAATGAGATTAAGAGCGACACTATCAACATTGTTACCCTCGAGGACCCGGTCGAGTACAAGATGGCCGGCATCAACCAGATCCAAGTTAATGCAGAGGTTGGACTAACCTTCGCAAATGGACTGCGATCTATTCTTCGTCAGGACCCTGACGTTGTGATGGTTGGAGAAATTCGTGATAAAGAAACTGCCCAATTGGCGGTGCAAGCAGCGCTAACGGGACACCTCGTGTTTAGTACGCTCCACACCAACTCGGCAGCTGGAATTCTCCCGCGTTTGCTTGACATGGGTATTGAGCCATTCCTGATTGCGAGTACGGTACACACAGTTATTGGTCAGCGCCTTGTTAGACGAACAAGCGAGCAGAAGACCACATATCAGTCAGACCAGGCCGAAACCGTGGCGGTAAAGGCAACACTCGGTGCATTACTCCCTCAAACGGCAGCCGATTTAGTGAAGGCTGGGCAAGATTTAGGTTACGATAACTTGCCTCTGGCCACCCAAAACGCTTATACTTTGTTCAAGGGCAATGATGCTCCCGAAACGCCTGGTGGATATAAGGGGCGGATGGGACTATACGAAGTCTTCGAGATTAGCGAAGCCATCCAGAATCTTATCCTCAAGCGTTCGACCAGTGCAGAGATCCAAAAACAGGCTCGCGCCGAAGGTATGGTTACCATGCGAGAAGACGGATATCTCAAGGCACTAACAGGTCAGACTACGTTAAACGAAGTTAATCGGGTAGCAGCCACAGACAGCGCATAAGTCGGCAGACTAAAAGGGGTAGGGAATACATGCAACCACGAATCGAAATACTATTAGAAGAAGTCATCAAGAAGAAGGCTTCTGATCTTCACCTGCAAGTTGGCTTGCCACCTATGCTCCGTGTTGATGGCGCACTGATGCCAGTAAACGGTACCGAACCGCTTACCGAAGAAACTCTCGAGGCGCTTGTATTCGCAATCCTGGACGAAGATCAAAAGCAGATCCTTCTCAAAGATAAAGAGTTCGACTTTTCATTCGCCTTTGGCGACCTTGGACGTTTCCGTGTAAACGCCTTCCACGAACGAGGTAACTTAGCTGCGGCACTTCGTCTTATCCCTAACGAGATTCTAAGTATCGAGCAACTTGGCTTGCCACCGATTGTGAATAAATTTGCTGACTACCCACGCGGCCTCGTATTAGTCACTGGTCCAACAGGTTCAGGCAAGTCTACATCACTCGCAGCCTTGGTTAACAAGATTAACCACGAGCGTGCAACGCATATTGTGACCATCGAAGACCCAATCGAATTTACGCACAAGTCCATCAAATCTGTCATTGTCCAGCGTGAAGTTCACTATGATACGTATTCTTTCTCTGCAGCTCTCCGCTCTAGCTTGCGACAGGACCCAGATGTCGTACTCATTGGAGAAATGCGTGACCTCGAAACCATTAGCTCGGCCATTACTATTGCCGAAACAGGTCACCTGGTCTTTGCAACGCTGCACACCAACTCAGCTGCACAATCTATCGACCGTATGATCGATGTATTCCCGCCTCACCAGCAGCCTCAGATTCGCTCACAACTGGCCAATATCCTTATGGCTATCTGCTCTCAACGACTTATCCCATCAATTGGCGGTGGTCGTATCGCATCTGCTGAAATACTCGTAGCAACTCCAGCAGTTCGAAACATCATTCGTGAAGGCAAGAGCCATCAGCTAGAGGCAGTTATCCAGACTGGGGCAGAGTTTGGAATGCAGTCTATGGATAAAACATTGGTTACACTCATTCATAACGGAACTATTACGTACGAAGAAGCCCGCAACTATGCAGTTGACCTCGAAGAGCTAGATAGGTTAATGAGAAGTTAATATGTTGACGTTTGAGTACACAGCCCGAAACAGTGCAGATGGGAATAAAGTCCATTCAACTGTATCTGCTGACAGTGAGCAAGCAGCCGCCAAGCTTATCCGCGATAAGGGTATGGCCCCTTTAAGTATTAAGCAAGTTAGCCTAGAGAATAGCGGGATTAGTAAATTTACTAACCGAATTAAGACTGCCGACAAGGTGCTATTCTCGAGACAGTTATCCACGCTTATTAATGCCGGTCTGCCACTTGTACAGAGTCTTCGAAACGTTGCTAATCAGACTCAGAATAAAACTCTCAAAGTTGTCGTTACTCAAGTTATCTCCGACGTAGAAGGGGGTTCTGCGCTTTCGGTTTCTCTCGGCCATCATCCGACTGCTTTTAACAAGGTATTTGTGAGTATGGTGGCTGCCGGTGAAGCATCCGGTACACTCGACAAGGCATTAGAGCGACTCGCAAACCAACAAGAGAAAGATGCCGAAATCCTCAGCAAAGTACGTGGCGCAATGATCTACCCAGCGGTTGTTTTGGCAGTCATGGGGCTCGTTGTGGGGTTCATGGTCGTTAAGGTCTTGCCACAAGTTGAGGTGTTATATCAGGATCTTCCTGGTGCATCGCTTCCGCTCGTCACCAGAATACTTCTTGCACTCTCGCACTTCCTGACAAAGTATTGGTATATTGCACTGACTGTAATGGCCGGGGTTTTATTCATTGGAAGCCGTTGGGCAACCACCGATGAAGGTAAGAAGTTCTTTGATAGTGTAAAGATGAAGGCCTGGCCAATCGGACCGCTGTTTATGAAGTTATATATGGCGCGATTTGCCCGCACTGGAGCAACACTGGTAAGTAGCGGCGTGCCGCTTCTTCAGATGCTACAGATTACCGGAGATGCCATTAGCAACGTCCATGTAGAAGATTCTCTAAAGAAAGCATCAGAGAAGGTTAAGGGTGGTAAAGCTTTGTCCGATTCGCTAGACGGGGATCCTAATTTCCTTGAGCTCGTACCAAATATGCTTCGAATTGGTGAACAATCTGGAGCTATGGAAGCCATGCTTGAGAAGATTGCAGACTATTACGAGAAAGAGGTGGACACACAGATTCGTAACGTCTCTAGTATTATCGAACCAGTTCTAATGGTTGTGCTTGGTGTCTTTGCCTTCATTATTGTCGCTGCAGTACTATTGCCAATATATAGCCTCGCTGGGCAAAACTTCATCAAGTAGAAGTCCCAAAAACACTTGCAATTTAACCATGAGCATCATATATTGATAGCATCATAACAATGTAACTAAATGTAGGGGGCATACATACATGCTACAAAAAATTAAAAAACGTAACGAAGGCTTCACTATTATCGAAGTCTTGATTGTGTTGGCTATTGCTGGCTTGATCATGTTGATCGTATTCCTTGCAGTGCCTGCACTACAGCGAAACAGCCGTAATACACAACGTCGTAACGACGCTGGCCGTATCACAACTGCGCTAAACGAGTGGGTGACTAACAACAACGGTGTTCTGTTCACTCCTGGTACAGGTAACGCCAACCAGACCGCAGTTATTAACAGTGCTGGTAACCTAGGGCAATACACATTAGTTGCTGCTGGTACAACCATCGGTGCTAACAGCTTTACAACTGCAACTGGTACACAAGCTGCAATCCCAGCTGGTGCTAACAACGTCAACCTTGGTAGCATCCAAGTGGTGACAGGCGCCACATGTAGCACAACTGTAGCTGGTGGTACTACCGCCAACACACAGGTACGACGAATGGCTGTCCAATATCTGCTAGAAGCAGGTGGCGCGCCAACTCCAGTTTGCCAAGAAGTCTAGTAGACTCCAAGAGCAAGATAAAAACAGCCCGAAAGGGCTGTTTTTATGTGATAGCATACTACTATGCTTATGTTAATTATCATTGTACTGGGGCTGTGTCTCGGGAGCTTTATTAATGCGTGGGTATGGCGGGTGTATAAGCAGCAGAATGCTAGGTCTGTTAAGACCAAGTCAAAGTATTCATTGCTCCATGGTAGGTCCATGTGTGTCGACTGTGGGCACGAACTATCTCCGATCGACCTCGTGCCGTTGTTGAGCTGGCTTTCGCTTCGTGGCAAGTGTAGGTACTGCAAGGCAAAGATATCTTGGCAGTATCCTGCAGTAGAATTACTTACTACACTGCTGTTCGTGATTTCGTATCTGTCATGGGGGCCGATTACTGGCGCCTGGCCACTAATTACGCTAGGTCTATGGCTATTTCAGCTAACGTGCTTGATTGCTCTTTCTGTGTACGATATCCGTTGGTACATACTACCTAATAAGATGCTGCTACCGTTAGCACTTGCGGTGGCTCTCGAACTGACTGCATATGGGATTCAGGGTGCTCTAGATACTGTTGTTGTGGTGAACCTACTACTTTCGACAGCTATTGCTGGTGGTATCTTTTGGGTAATCTTTCAAATATCAAAGGGTAAATGGATAGGGGGAGGGGATGTGAAGCTTGGTGCACTACTTGGGCTAATACTGGGCCGCCCAGATCAAAGCTTTCTGCTCCTCTTTCTGGCATCGCTTCTTGGTGTGCTTGCTGCGCTCCCGGCACTCAGTTTTAAAAAATTAACAATTAAGCAGCAACTACCGTTCGGACCATTCCTGGTGCTGGCAACGATTATTACTAAACTTGCAGGCGCAGATATGATTCACTGGTACCTACGAGTGGCCGGTTTATAGGGGTATATCGAATATGCTTATGGTATACTAACGATATGAAATGTGGGCGACACCACGTAGAAAATACGAGTGGATTTACTATTGTAGAGGTAATGATTGTCTTGGCCGTTACCGGGGCTTTGCTGATTAGTGCTATAGGGCTTCTAGGACGTTCTCAGAACAGAACACAGTTTCAGCAGTCGATTAACGATATTAACACTCAACTCGGATCTGTGTCCTTGAACGTTTCTAACGGATATTTTGCAACAACTATACCGACTGATCGAAAGTGCAGTGCACTCACTGGCCCTAATGCTAAGCCTACGTTTGCTGTTGTCGCTCCAGGAGGAGTGCCTACCGACGGAAGTTGTGTGTATCTCGGGCGGGTTGTGCAGTTTACTGATGGCGCAGACTACTTCTACCATAACGTAGTAGGGCGTCGCCAATCTGGGGCGCCGGCCAGAGAAGTAATGAACATGAGCGAAGCAAACCCACAGATTATCGAACCAATTGCAGCACTAAACTACACTACACAGTATCCCCGGACAACCGAGGGCAAGATGCTTAAGGATGGTCTAAGGCTAGGGTTTATTGCATACAAGGAAGGAAGTATTTGGAAGTCCACCTCAGGCATCGCATTTATGGGTAGTTTAGCTGCAGCAGATAACAATGGTGATATTGCTTCAGGAGCCCAGACTGTTGATGTGGCTGCAACAGTTAATGCTACGACCCGAGACGATTTTATTCTACAGTTTGATCAAAATTTTGGTGGATTGTTTAGCGCACAACGGAACCCGGACAGTGGAATACAAGTTTGTTTTGATAGTGGTAGTACTGAGCAACGTGGGCTGATTACAATCGGTGGCAACGGGCGCAGAGGTACAACTAGGTTAGATATTCAGCCAGGAGATTGCGATGCGATTAACCCAATTCCGTAATCGGTCTCAATCAGGTGATACTATCGTCGAGGTTCTGATCGCTGTAGCTGTTGTAAGTGTTGTATTGGTTGGGGCATTCACCATTGCCAACAAGAGTTCAATGCAAATTAGAGCTGCACAAGAACGAAGTGAGGCGCAGAAGTTGGCATCGTCAGCAATTGAGTCCCTAAAGTCTCGTACCTCAACAGCGAATGCTTTGCCGCTCAATAAAGCGTACTGCCAGAATCTGGTCACCCAGGCTACTAGTACCGGGGCGCTTCCAACTCCTGTGTCGACGGATGACGATTCAGACTACGCTGCTGAGTGTCGGATGACTACAGCAGCAGAGGTAGGGTATTACGTAAGTGTGATGCGCACTGATAATGAAGGTTCGTTTGTAATACACGCGCGGTGGGACAGAATTGGTGGCGGCGACAGGCAGGATGTCACATATAACTATAGGCTAGAGCCATGATCAAGCATCAAGACCAATCTGGATTTACTATTTTGGAACTTATGATCGCTACAACGCTTTTCACTGTTATTTTGCTGTTGTGTACAGCAGGCCTAATTCGTATCGGTAGCATCTACTATAAAGGTGTCGTCACCAGTCGTACTCAGTCTGTCGCACGAACTATATCGGATGACATCACTCAGGCCATCCAGTACGGAGGTCAAGACATACAATCAACAGCACCACCTCTAGTTAACTACAATGGTGGGTCCTCGATGGTTGATATTGGTGACAGGCGCTATGAGTATGTACTTGGACGAGTTCTAGTTGATGGTACCCCAAGTGCGCTCCAGACTTCGTATGCAATGCGCTCAACCACCATCGACGGAAACCATAATGTTGTTGCAGGTCAAACTCCTAGGGAACTTATGAACACAAACATGTGGCTTAGCCGACTAGATGTGTCCAACAACGGCGGTGTATATCAGGTTAGAGTTCAGGTTGTTAGTGGCGATCAAGACCTTATAGAGGACCAAGATGGAAATGATTTTGGGCAAGCCGGCTTTGATATAAACAGTTTACGCTGTAAAGCAGAGACAGGTAATGAATTTTGTGCCGTTTCAGGGCTGTACACCGAGGTAGTACGGCGTTTATAATAAAGGATAAGTATTATGACTAAGAGGTTATCAAATTCAGAAGACGGAATCGTATCAATTATTGTTACGATGATAATAATGGCCGTGCTCTCGTTAATCGTAGTGGGCTTTGCTCAGCTTGCACGCCGTGAGCAACGGGAAGCTTTCGACAAACAATTAAGCACCCAGGCATTTTATGCGGCAGAATCAGGTATTAACGATGCAATGCGGAAGATCGACGACGGGACGCTCACAGACAATAAGACTACTTGTGACCCTGGTGTCTTCAACACCTCTAAAGATCTTGATTCCTCTGCCAGCGTGTCATATACCTGCTTGCTGATAGATCGTACGCCAAGTCGTCTAGAGTATGGAGCCGTCGAAGTAGATCAATCCACAGTTGTGCCACTTAACCCAGTAAATACGAGCGTGAATCCGTTCCAGCCCCAAGCACTCTCTAGCCTCGATGTTAGCTGGAACAAGGATGATAACGGTGGATCAGGGTACTTCTATGATGGTTCGAACAACATCGCGCTACCTGCTGCTGGAAATGGGAGTGGTCAATGGGGCGATAGAGAGGCAGGGGTACTCCGAGTAGACCTTATTCCTGCTGACGGTGGTTTGAGTCGAGATAACTTAGCCAATAGAATGTTCACAGTATTCTTGTACCCCGGTGTCCAAGCGAGCGATCCATCCTCGGTAAACTATCAAGGCAACGCCGGTGGTGTTGGCGGTAACATACAGCGTATCAAGTGTTCTGCTAGTAATACTCCAAGAAAGTGTAAGGCCAGGATTATTATCCCTGCTGCAGTTTCTGACAAACACTACTATATTCGGATGACATCTATTTACAGTAACTCCAAGGTTACAATATCCGCGTTAGACACGCTTAACCGACAAGTTTCATTCGAAGATGGCCAGTATGTCATCGACTCAACTGGTCGGGCTGGCGACGTCCTAAAGCGTGTACGTGTTCACAAGTCAGCAGGTGATACAGATTACCGCTATCCTACCTATGCGATCAATAGCGTCCAAAACATATGTAAGCGACTCGAGGTCTACCCAGCGCGTCCAGCCCAAGGTAGTACTCCTGCAATCCCTGGTTTCGGTGATGACTCTGAGTGCACTCCCTAGCTAGTTGGGCTACTTAATCTTCGGTGCGGTGATGAAACTTCTCGTGAACCTCTTTGAGATGGGGGTCGGTGATGTGGGTATAAATCTGGGTAGTGGCAATATTACTATGGCCAAGCATGCTTTGAACACTTCGGATATCGGCGCCATTCATCAGTAGATCAGTGGCAAAGCTGTGGCGGAGGGTATGTGGAGATACGTGCTTTGTAATGCCGGCGAGCAGGGCGGTCTTGGCAACCATTCGTTGGACGCTTCTGGCAGTGAGTCTGTGATAGTTGCCACTCATATCTATCTTCTTTTGGCCGCTGTATCGTACAAACAGTGGTTTCACATTGTCCTCTCGTCGAGCTAGGTACTGTCCCAGCCAATCCGCTGCGGCTGCACTGATGAATATCGGCCTGTCTTTCTGGCCTTTACCTCTGACCGTGAACTCACGTCGCTTCAAGTTAATATGATCGCGGTCCAAACCAACGAGCTCAGAGACACGTAGGCCACTACTAAACAGAAGCTCTAGTATGGCTCGGTCACGCAAACCGATGATATTTGATATGTTGCAGGCTTTAAACAATCGTTCTACTTCTTCTGGGGTTAAGAAGGTTACCTGCTTGCGTGTCGTCTTGGCCAGTTCGATCTTATCAGCACTCAGGGCGGGGATATCGCGTTTTGCGCAGAACTTTAGAAAACTACGGAGAGCAATAAGATGATAGTTTTGGGTTGTCTTTTGAAGTTCATCGCTCGTGTTGGTTCCAAGCCGGTTAAGCCAAAGTCTCCACTTGCGGATGAGCTCAGGGGTTATCTGTGATACTTGGATGTCTCCTGCGTAGTCCAAAAGTCTGGTTAAGTAATGATCGTAATTAGAAATAGTCTTCTGGGATCGGTTTTGTTCGATCTCCAGGTATTCTAAAAAGTCTGTCTTTACCTTACTTACAAGCATAGTGTCTATTCTATATACCCTAGAGTACAATGCCTAGGCACTAACGATATACATACCGTTCTCAATCTGTTAAAATACCTTTGAAATCCACAAAAACGTTAACAAAGGAGCTTTATGGAGCGAACCCTCATTATTCTTAAACCAGACGCAGTGCAGCGTGGCATCGTTGGCGAGATCATAACTCGTTTTGAACGAGCAGGGTTAAAGATTATAGCTACCAAAATGCTCCAACCCGACGAAGACCACTACTATCACCACTACGAGGGGATCAGTAAGATGGTCTCTCGACGCGGTGAGAAACCCTTTAAGCTCACACTAGACCTTATGCAGCGTGGCCCAGTGATCGCTGTTGTATTAGAAGGTCTTAGCTCAGTATCTCTAGTTCGCAAGATGGTAGGCGATACAGAGCCTCAGAAGGCGCTTCCTGGTACTATCCGCGGAGATTATGCTCACATGGGCTTTGGTCATGCCGACGAGAACGAGGTTGGTGTGCCTAACCTTATCCATGCATCTGGTAACGTCGAAGAAGCTACCGCTGAGATCAAACACTGGTTTAGCGAGAGCGAACTATTCGCCTACGAAACTGTTCACGAAACATTTACGTTCGCAAAGAAAAAATAACTGGTATCCCCAAACGGATTCGAACCGCTATCTACTCCTTAGGACGGAGGTATTCTATCCATTGAACTATGGGGACATCGTCAGTTATCCATAGTAGACTACCATAATTACCCCTGTTTGATCTACTATTCCATAGAGGTGGACTAGGGTATACTGTGCTTATGCCTAAAAAAGAAAAACCGGCACCTCAGAAGTATTTTGAAGATCAGTTCGATGACGAAGAAGTACTATTTGTATTTCGCAAACACCCAATTGTTATGCGCAAGGGCTTGGTTATGGCTTGCCTCGGACCGCTTATTGGCGTTCTGCCGGCTGCAATCCGACCCTCGCTAGGGTTTGGATTCTTCTTTGGGGGTTTGGCCGCAGGGTTCATACTTGGATTTCTGCTGATCCTGCCCTCATGGATAGCTTGGTACTATAGCGTATTTATTATCACCGACCAACGATTCATCCAAATTACACAGAAGGGGTTATTCCACCGAAGTGTCGTAGACCTTGGGTTGGCAAAGATTCAATCGACGAACTACGAAGTCAGAGGTATACAGGCAACACTGCTTGGTTTTGGTACAATAGTTATACAAACCTATATGGGCGATATGGTTGTGCATGAAGTGCATCATCCAGCGAAAGTAATCCGCAAGCTAGCCAACATCCTACGTGAACAGGGGATTGTAGCTGAAGAAATAAGTCCCGAAGAGGCAGAACTACAAGAGGAAGAAGCATGAAAAAAGTCCTACGTAAAATCAAAGAAAAACGAGCCCACAAGAAACAGAGCGCAGCAGATGCTGCGTCTCAAGCACCTCGCATTACCAACGAGACAGTTGCTGAACACCGCGAGGAGGTGTTGTCGAGCGCGCGTAAGTATATATATCCTCTTCAGCACTCTAAACATAAGATTGTACTAACAACTCTGTCACTATTCTTTGTAGCCTTCGTAGCGTTCTTTAGCTTTACTCTCATATCTTTATATAAGGTTAAGTCTCATACGTCATTTATATACGGTGTTACCCAAGTTGTTCCTTTCCCAGTGGCTAGAGCCGGGGATAACTTTGTGGCGTACGAAAACTATCTCTTTGAACTCCGACATTACATCCATTATTACCAGAACCAGCAGAAACTAGACTTCAACTCAGAATCTGGCCAGCAGCAACTTGCTGAGTTTAAGAAGCGTGCGTTAGACAAAGTTGTTAACGATGCCTATGTTAAGCAGCTGGCGAAGCAGTATAAGGTGAGTGTCAGCGATAAGGAAGTCGCTGACGAGATCCAAATAGTGCGTACGCAGAACAGGCTAGGCGAGAGTGACAAAGTATTCGAAGATGTTCTTAAGGAATATTGGGGTTGGTCTGTATCTGATTTTCAGCGTAGCTTGAAGCAACAGCTTTTAGCTCAGAAGTTACTTCCCAAATTAGATGAGTCTGTAGCTAAAAAGGCTGCTGCAGCTAAAGCAGAGCTCTCTGGCGGGGCGGACTTTGCAGCCGTAGCCAAGAAATATTCAGAAGACCCGGCCTCCAAGGATAACGGTGGGGAATACCCAACGGTTATCGATCGATCAAATCGTGAGATCACCGCACAGGCCTCATCGATATTATTTAGCTTACAGCCAGGGCAGGTATCAGACGTAATTAATTCAGGCTATAGCCTTGAGATAGTAAAGAACGTCGAAGCTCAGGGCGATAAGATTCGTGCAGCGCATATTGTTGTAAACTACCAAGATATTAGCTCGTACCTAAACGACTATAAGGACCAGCACAAAGCTAGCCTTTATATTAAGTTCTAACCTGTTAGAGCTGAGTAATATATGTGTTCAGCTATTGTTCTTCAGGCTGGTATAGAACTGGTCGAGGATCAGGCCCACGGCTAAATGAACCATCTGGGTTTTGCGTAAAACCATTCTCTATATAGAACGGACCAAGTGTATTTTGGTCTGTGATTGGCGGTATAAAAAGTGAGGTAATTCCTTGTTGCTCGGCGATCGCTAGTCTTTCAAGGGTTAGCGTCTGGGCAAGTTTTTGATGTTGAGCTGCAGGGTGTACTACTAGGTCTCCCATCTCGCCTCGTCCCTCGCGTGAGATAATGTTTGCGAAGGCTACCAAGCGACCTTCAAAACTGATTGCAATGTCAGCCTCTCGTAAGCCCGCCTTACTCAGATCTTCGTCGCGGGTTGGGAGGTACATATTCCAAACTTGTTCATCTGTATACGCGGTCCGAAACAGATCCTCAATGGCAGTGAAAGGGAAATCATCCGCTTTTGCGTAGCTAAAGCCATCAGGAAGAGGGGTTGCTAGCCCTGCAGCAACGCGTTCACTGTTATCTACAATATTATTATGCGGTTCATTTGGAGGTGTGTCTGAATCAATCATAGGTAACATTATGATCTACGTCGGTGTGCCTGCAAACTACAAGTTTAAAAGTTACAGAGATTTTTCTAGGTACCGCACGTTATCGTGCGGTGAAGTATAGCCGAGCCGTTCGCATAGTCTTCGGGCATCAGTATTTGTTGGCATAACCAGGATCGTTGCTACCTGAGAAGCAACGGCGATATCTTCTAGCTTTGAAATGATTCTTGTCCCTAGACCATCTCTACGCTTATCAGGAGATACAGCTACACAGGTGATTGCCGCCGTAGTATCGCTTGTAGGCCGAAGTACGCCTGCGCCAACCAGGTCTCCGTTATGTGCCATTGCAATAACAAGGTGACTAGCCTCAATCCCAATACGTACCCTCTCCGGGTTTACATGCCCAGCAAATGCTTCGTCGGATAGCAGGGTCGCAGCATCTTGAAAGATGGGCGTACAGAATGCTATGTTTGGTACTTCGGCGATGGTAATAGGAGCAGGCACGGATCCGCTTTCTACTTTGAAGATCTCAACTGGTAACCAGGGTTAGCAGTTATGCGTATTGAGTAATTAAATGGATCACTAAAACGGAATTCATCTGCGCCAGCATGGGGTCTTAGGGGGATGTGCGCGTGAGCCCTTAAGAGTTTGCCTCCTTGGTCCCATAACTTATTCGTGTCTTCGTCTGTGGGCACGATTAAACAGACTTCAACAAGATCATTAAGTTCTGGTAGCCTTAGCCCACGAGCGAAGGCGCTCGGCTGATCGCTCTGGTGGTCTTCAAAGCGTGCAATTTTGCCTGCGTTCTCGGTGTGCCAATAACCAAAAGTAGGCGTATCGCCAGGGATAGGCTGCACATAAACAAATGGTGGCTCATCTGTATCGGGTCGGACCTGCCAGCCTAGCTCCCCAAAGAAACCCTCAAGTCTCTCTGTAACTTCAGGTGTACGGGGGACCATAAACTCAGTCATTAACTTATTTGAAAACGCCATTAAAAGTGATAATACCACAAAACTGGCATTTTGTCTATGTACTAGTTACTGCCGCCGGGCTCACCGTATCTAGGGAAGGTGAACAAAGCATTCTGTTGGTCAAAGCTGCCAAGTCCGATCTGCCGGACAGCGATGCCTGCATCATCGTTAACATCGAGCATCAAGCCTCCATTTGTGGAGATGTCTGCAAGAGTAGAAACCAAGATTTCTGGATATCCATTGCCTGACCCTTCTGCATTGAGGCCCTGAGTTACTTCTCGTAGGTCAGATGTCCAGTAGTACTCAGGTTTAGGTCCGTTCAGTGCCGGCTGGGTAACCCTAAAATATAAGACAAAGTTTGGATCGATTCCAAGCTCGTCTAGGTACTCAAGGTGCAGTCGACCACCGTGCTCTTCGTGCCGTCGTCTCCCGGTGTGATGCAGGTTGTCGTCGCTTTCTGGCATCACTACCATGTCCCCAGGGACTGTTAATCCGTTAAACTTTTGGTCATGTGTAATTATTGATAGCTTGTTAGAATGACGCACATAGTTGTACGGGTCGATACCCCGAACAGCAGAGAACTGCTTTATACCTGCAACTAATCTACGATCTTTAAAGTTGCGGCCTGTCACCCAGCTGACCTGGTCGCCTTCGGCTTCAATCTTAGCTTTCCACTTAGCAACCTCTTCGCTATCATCCAGGTAAGGGTATTCAGGTGTAGTTGCAGCAGCCAAAGATAGCGCCCCGACCTCATTAGTACTCACAGCTTGAGGCTCGCGTTTTTCGTGGCCACCTAGTCTACGCAAGAAGCCGGTTAGTCGTCCTCCCTTATTACTCGTATTGTTCGTAGGTGAAGTCTCAGGCATATTTACCCTAAGCAGCTTCGGTTCGACGCTGTTTACTGTAGGCTTGGTGGCTGGCAACTATCAAATCCCTGACTACTATTTCACGACCGCTATCAGGGCGTTCTACGGACTGAGCAAGGAGTAGCTTCCCAAGTCTATCTGACGGAGAAGTTGCTTCTTCTTTGGCTGCTGAACGTTCAATCATTGCTGTTTCCTCTCGGCGCAAAGTGGCGCTGGCACCATCAGTCATGGCCTCAACAAAGCGCTTAACAAACAGGGCCCGCACATATTGGTCTGCATCACGAAGCTGCGACATGTATTCTATCGCCCGTTCGCCTTGCGCTAGTTCTTCAAGTGCAGCACCAAACTCTAAGACACCATCATCGCCGATATGGCTCTTGATTTGCTCATAGCCCTCTTGGTCAATATTCTTCATGAAGGTCGCCATTGTATAGTAAGCGAAGTTCGATTTCCTGAAGTTGTCTATCACCCCCTGGTCTTTGGCGACCTCGTCATAAGCAAGGACTAGTGGCTCATCACTAGGGTTATAGTTTACTCGTCTAACATTACTCATGAATTCAGGGAAGTCACGACCCTCCTGCATACTCGAGTAACTTGGCACGGCGTCATTAATATAGCCACCAAACATGAGGTTGTTGAGCCGTTCATAACTTGCCCCATCTTCACTCAGTGAGTTTTCTAGATCAGCAGACAGACCATCGTCCGTTCCTTCACGGATTACTCGTGCGAATGTTCGCGATGTACGTCCGTTGGAGTCATCAAAAGGGTGGATATATAAGATTCCTAGACCAGTAAGGGCGCCAGCGTATTCAAGCGCTTTCTCGGCATCAAGCTCTGGGTCGGTTAGGATTTTTTGCACACCTTCCCAGATGTCTCCCATTAATTCCTCTTGGTCGGCTTTTCGCGGTACGTCATGTGTAGCCAATACTGTACTCTCATTATCGAAGGGCTGTATGCTCCCGGTTTCTTGTCCGCGTATAATCGCGTTAACAGTTTGAACTTCTGTAATAAAGTCTTCTTTTGGCAGGTGTCCTAGATAGTCACGACGAAGTTCTGCATCGGCTAGCTGTGTGATTTCTGCAAAGTGATTAACAAGTTCGCTGGCAATGGCAGCCTCACCACCATGTGGAACTCGATCTTGGTCACCCATTAGGTTTATTTTTTGGATTGGTGGGGTAGTGCCGTTTGTCATTTTTTGTTTTTATCTTTCTGAAGTATCTACTTAATTGCTCAACTTGATTCTGAATCATCCGATTCAGTCTCTTCTTCCGGTAGTTCAAAGTCCCGATAACGTAAGAACATGTGTGCGTCTGTACGGCGTATTTGTTTCAGCCCACCTGCAGTTTGGGCAACTAGATATGCTCGCTCAGGCTTCGCGTATTGGTAGTTAGGCTTACTATCCTGGTCTACCTGAATGGCGGCTAGCGACATAGTAAGACTTGCCTTAGCCTCGCCTAGTCCGGCTTCATTTGGATTAAAGTCAGGTACCCATTCTGTGTAAGTCTCGATCAGTCTTAACGCTGTATTAAGCTGATCAGCGTTGCCCCATCTGTTTACTTTGTACAGACCATCAACTACGAGCAAGCGAATGGCCTTGGTTGCTTTAGCCAATACGACTGGGTCGTCTAGCTCATCTGTTTCAATGAGGCTGCCTAGTTCGCCACCTGTACTGAAGTCGACGGTATCAGGGGCGTGGGCTAGTTTACCGGGTTCAGTTGTGCCTCGCATATCAACGGCAACTTGCGCTGCAATAGTATCAAAGATATCTCTATCCTCAGAAGGCTTTGCGATATTTGCAGATTCTTCAATGAGAATTGTGTCTACTTCTCGATGAGCACGACTTGCTTCATTTTTTTTGACCGCTTCCCACACATCAGCTCGCTCAACCTCACGGTGACCGCCCAAGGCATTTATAAGTGTCCCACGTTGTGCTGATAGGTCAGCTCCTGTTTGTTGCTGAAGCACACCCTCAAGGAAATCAACCTTTTGCAGGTATAGCTGTTCACCAAGGGGTAGGGCGGCATTACCACCGAGACCAGTAGGGTAGGTAGGCTGTGTATCTTGCGGGGTTTGATCGATTGGTAGGTCTTTTTGCATAACTTCTTATTCCTAATCTGTAATGTTTTTGTCTTTGTGTATCTTGAATAAATATTAGCATAAAAGACAGTTATTGTCAATTTCTTGACTTGTTGTCCCATCCGTTAAGGTTCTCCTAATTATGTAAGAGGAGATAGCACCGCTTGGTCGGATACAAGGAAACTATTGTTATACCAAAAGGAACCAGTTTCATCTATAAATCCAGCCACGTATTTGGAGTTTAATGAGGTGTGCTGACCGCGTTCATCCTCATAGCGTACGATTGCATCATCGGGGAGTATCGTTTCATCTAGGCTTACTGCGTTTGCTAGTCGGTCGCCTGTAGCTCCCCGGGCTTCAGTATCTGTTTCTGGGAAGACAGCAACAAAGCGCCCGATCTCAGGATTGCCAAAGTACCCGCTCTCAATCGCACGTGCTATTCCGCTGGAACTGTCCTGGCCAAGTGTGCCGGCGTCATCATGCATCGATTGGTCGTACATAAGAAATCGATGGGCTAGGGAATAGTTGGTAAAGTCGATCCCCCGGGTTTCATGCAAGTAAGCGGCTGCCTCTTCCGCAGTACTGGCCATGGTTTGGTTAAAGCCAATCGCGTAATTTATTCCGTCTAGTTTAGCCTCTAGTTTTTGGGGCAAGCGAGCTTCATACAGCTCAGGTACAGATGTTAGTAAAGCCTTACGAACCTGCTCCCCAAGCCTAACTGTTCTTGTTTGTTGCTCCCGAGCTAAACCAAGAAAATGTAGTTTTTCTGGCGATTGTTCAGCCAACCATCGAGCATAATCATCCTCGTCCACAGGAGGGAGCCCGTCAGCTTCTCGCACGGCTGCGGTACCTATAGGGTCTACAAACCAACTAGACATTTGTGCTTCGCGGAGCCAGTCATTATCGGGTTCGCCGTCGAGTCCGAGTAGTAGCTCATCGTCTTCTGGATCATGCTCAACAAAGGAGCCCGTTAAGGGCACATGTTCTGAAGTGTGATCTTCTCTCAATCCAGGGGAGTTCCTCGCTGGGTCTGTAATTGGTGCTTGGTTAGTACGCTCGTCCTCATGTGTCATGGGCTAATAATAACAAAAAACACTTCTTTACGAAGTGTTCATAGTTTGGCGGGCCATAGCGGAAGAAGTCTGGAACTATTTCAATCTTACGCAACTTGCTTGTTGATCAAGCCAGCTGGGTCATGACTTTCTTTTCTGGCAGAGAAGCTTCTATCATAGACACCTTTTTGGACGCTGATATTATCTGGTAACGCACTAAGTCCATTTTTTTGTGCAAAACTGGTCAGCTTGGCCGAGAGGTCACTAAACCTTGTTTCCATACGGTCATGAGCTACTGCAAGCTCAGGACGACTACCGTCTTTATTGCCAATAAAAGGGGTCTGTCGTGGGTCGGTGTCGCCACCTACGGTACTTGACCGAACCACGAGTTCAATTTTAGTGCCAGGATATTGCTGGGCTAACTCAAGAACCCTGGCCGCATTCTCTAGGCTGTCGGTGGCGTCTATGCGCACAATTCGTTCAGCGTTAGGTAGTTCAGTCTCGAGCATAGCAATTGTTTCGGCCAAAGCTTCACCTGTCGTTTTCTCACTGACATCCAATGGTACCGACAAAGACTCGATGTTTGGAGTAGCCACACCACCGTGGATTTGAGATTCAACATAACGTGTTTTGCTACCAATTGCCCCAGTCTGAGCCCGAAGTCGTCTCGACTCCTCAATTAGCAAGGCGTCATTTAGGCTTCGCAAGCTATCTTTAGTCATGCCCATATCCATGCTGTCCGAGCTTGTGAAGGTTGAATCGGCTGTTTTTTCAGGAGTTAACCGAACGATTACACCGCCATAGCCAAATACCTCCGGCTGCTCAACAGTAGAAGCGTCTGTCGTAGTTAAGTATCCATAAACAAGTGGCTGTTCATCGGCAGTTCTGTAGCCACGTTTTAGTTCCTGTTCGGCTCGGCCAGACGAAGTACCAACACCGCTTTCTGTTGCGGGTATGTAACTTCCTGTTTTTAGAAAACGTGGTAATGCGTTAATTGGTATGTTGATGGCTACTCTGGCGTTAGGCAAATCTTGCTCGGCTTGCCAGGCAACTGACTCAAGATACGAGCTACTGTCTGGTCCGTTACCAAGTTCAAGGTCACGCTTTAACGTGTCGAGATCGCCAGATAGAGGAGTGGTTAGGTGGTCATATCTCCCTATCAGTACTTCCACGGGCTGCTCCGGGTCTTGGATTTCGTTAGCTATTGCCGCATGACCGACTTCTTTTATACTCTGCTGAGGAAAACCCTCTAGCTCCAGGCTTGCAGGCTGAGGAGCTATTTCTTCCATAGGTACGGTTGTAGGGGCTAGTTCTTGTTTGGCGACCATTTTTTTGTTTTTCGTTTACATAAAAATACTACCACATAAATGGTAGTATGTCAAGATACGTATCTGGCGGGCCCGACCGGATTCGAACCGGCGATCTCCTCCGTGACAGGGAGGCGTGTTAGGCCAGCTACACCACGGGCCCGCGTATATCATGCGTATTGGCTAACTCCTAGCCGTAACAAAATGACAGGCTAAATAATAGCAATTTAAGGGGTAAAAAGCAACTGTATTTGATATAATCCCTAAGCATTAGGCCACCTTAGCTCAGTTGGTAGAGCGACGCACTCGTAACGCGTAGGTCAGCAGTTCGATCCTGCTAGGTGGCTCCAATTACCTTAGAAAGCAAGCTTGTCTCTCATGCGGGCGTCGTATAACGGCTAATATGTAACCTTCCCAAGGTTGAGACGAGGGTTCGACTCCCTCCGTCCGCACCAGCTAAGTACTCAAATAAGTGCTACAATTTATACCATATGGAAATATCACAAAAGTACCTTCATGATCGAATTGTTCTCTTACTCTTAACCATTAATGGTTTTCTCGTACTCCTTGGCACTGTGCTAATACTTCTAAAGCTCAGTAGCGGACAGGGTGGTAATTACATAACCCAATACCGACCAAACCTGGGTATTAGTGCCTATACAGCAGGTAAACAGTCCGACTTCCTGGCATTTATCTTCTTTGGGTTAGTTACATTTGGTCTCGGGGTAGCTCTGAGCGCTAAGATATTTGGTCGCCACAGAAGTTACGCCTTAGCAATATTAGGCTTTGGGACATTGCTTAGTGTTCTCACCGTCATCGTTAGTAACGCACTGTTGATGCTGAGTTAACAATGCGCGTACAAGATATTGAAATCCCTTACGAGAAAGACCGCAGTCATCGTTATCGGTTTTTCGAAATGCTTCCAGGGATAGTGACCTGGAGTATTTTCATTCTGCCGTTTGTAATTAGTTTCTTTGCGCCCCATATCTTTGTGTTTATTACTATCCTGTATATCTTACTTTGGTTTGTTAAATCGGTGGCCATGTTGGCACGCAACTTCCAGGGGCTGCATAAAATGGAGGAATTCAAGAAGTTGGATTGGCAGGGTATGGTGGCCGATCTTCAAGCCGGTAAGATTGCAAAAGATAGGAAGGCACCAAGTTGGCATCAAGAGAACTTAGCCCGGGTTAAGGATATAAAGCCGGATGACGTCATTCATGCAGTCTTTATCGCGACATATAACGAGACTAGGGAGATCCTGGAACCAACCATTCAATCAGTTATCGACTCGAACTATGACATGAAAAAGGTAATTCTTGTATTAGCGTATGAAGGTCGGGACGGTGCCAAGGCAGAGAAGCCTGTGTTAGAGCTTGCCAAAGAGTACGGCGATAAGTTCGCCGATACACTTACGTATAAGCATCCGCTTAACCCAGATGAAGTTAGGGGTAAGGGAGGTAATATTACTTATGCTGCACGCAAGTTTGAAGAGTACCTAAAAAAGAAGAAGATCGACCCAAATCATGTAGTAGTAACGACGCTAGACGCCGATAACCGTCCGGACAAGAGCTACTTTGCTGAACTCACGTACCTATATGTTATTTGCCCTAATCCACTATATGCTTCGTTCCAGCCGACGGTGGTGTTTACGAATAACATCTGGGATGCACCGGCGCCCATGCGCGTTATTGCTACAGGGAATACATTCTGGAATACGGTTGTTTCAACTCGTCCACATGTACTGCGCAACTTCTCGTCACATTCACAAGGTATGGCTGCACTAATCGCGACAGACTTCTGGAGCGTGAGAACAGTAGTAGAGGACGGTCACCATTACTGGCGAACCTACTTCCGCTTCGATGGACAACACGAGGTGTACCCAATGTACCTACCAATCCACCAGGATGCGGTTTTCTCATCTTCTTACATGAAGACCATTAAGTCACAGTTTATCCAGCTTCGACGCTGGGCCTGGGGTGCGTCCGATATCGCCTACGTAGTAGAAAAAGGCTTCTTTACGGAGAACAAGGTTCCAAAATGGGATCTTATTACCAAGCTCTCTAGGTTATTCGAAGGACATATTAGCTGGGCGACTGCGCCGCTAATTCTTGCTGGTGCCGGTTACGTACCTAGCTTGGTTCACCCAAGGGATTTCTCTTCTAACCAATTGCCAATTATTGCAGGTAATATCCAGACCCTAGCTATGGTCGGCATCCTTGCTACGCTTTATCTAAGCCTCAAGATGCTTCCTCCCAAGCCAGCGCGCTACAAGAAGCATCGTACAGTCTTTATGGTCCTCCAATGGGTGCTATTGCCGTTTACTACTATTCTGTTCAATGCATCGGCTGCTATTAACGCCCAGACCCGTCTCATGTTTGGCTGGTACCTCGATAAATTCGACGTAACCGATAAAGCCGCAAAGACCACCGACAATCGTACAGTTATATAGAGCTACCCAAGCGTGGTTATTTGTGGAACGCCCTGTAGTGAGACGCTGCGGCGTTATCAAACCGTTCCAGCACTGTGCCAGTAACCTTAATGATTAGGGCTCTATCAATAGAGCCATCAACTACTTGCTTGGTGAGTAATGTAATAACGGTGTCGGTTAGCTGCGTTGCATCAGACACGGCGTCGGGCCTGTGTCGTAGGGATTCGTAGACACTTACAAATAAGGTGTCATGTGAGAAAGGTTTTAGTTTGCCCCTGGCTGCAACCGTCACAGCTGTCTCTAGGTCAATCTTTTCTAAGCTAGTGACAACTGCAGAGCATTCTAGACACTCACGTCTCCTCCACACGCCATTGGAGCGCTTCTGGGGACGGCTGTTAGTGACTTTTGTAGGGTTACCACAATATATACATACCATGACAATATATTGACATACGGCAAGAGAATTATCCAGTGGAAAAGGTTGTGGTTAAGTGGGTATAACTATGTAAAAAGGCACACCTGTTGATCGCAACAGATATGCCTTTAACTATTCTGGCCTAAAGCTACACTTTAGGAAGAACGTAATCTACGGATTCGACTCATAAGCTTCGAAGAAGCCAGTTCCTCATAGAAGAGCTCAAAGCCCTGCAGGGAACTTCGTTTGTTGGTACTCAAAACCAAAAACACCTCAA
>CAZTPC010000003.1:0-64092 GCA_964615565.1 uncultured Candidatus Saccharibacteria bacterium | reverse complement strand
TGGTAATTCTTCAAAACGCCTCTGTAACATTGCATAATAGTACCACAAAAACATGTAAAAGTCAATGCAGGTGTTGCCGATCTGTTATCATTAACCTATGTTTATTCAAATCGATGGTCTGTCTGGAACAGGCAAAACTACTATAGCTGGAGAGCTCGCTAAACGCGGTTACACAACCTTTGATGCTGACGAAGCGTTTGGCTACTGGGGCGACCCGGAAACCGGCGAACCAACAGAAACACATCATCAGTTGAATTGGATCTGGGATTTAGATAAGATCCGGACATTGGCGAGTGAATCAGCTGACAAAACAGTATTCATTTGTGGTGGTTCCATGAATCAGAATAAGATCAAGGACGTCTTTGATTATCGTTTTACTCTGGTAGTAGACGACAAAACACTAAAACATCGCCTTCTAACCAGAACCAACAGTGACTTTGGCAAAGAGCCAGAAGACTTGGCTCGGCAACTCGAGTGGAACCAAGGTATTGTTGGATACGCCGAGAGTATTGGCTCGGTAGTAATCGATGCCACAAAACCAATCAATACGGTTGCCGATGACATCCTAACTAGGATAGCCGCATGAAGACTTCGTATAAGACAGTTGTGTTAGGGTTCGGAAACCATGCTTCCATCGAAATCCCAGAGCAGAACTTAGCAGAGATTGGCGGCAACAAACGTGCCCCACTAAAGGTAACTATTAACGGGCACACCTACCAAAGTACGGCTACGGCTGTAGACGGCGTATGTATGGTGGTTTTTCCAACTCGAGACCGCGAAGCAACGGGCGCAAAAGCAGGTGATACCATCATTGTTACACTAGAGCTTGATGACGGTTACCGTGAGGTAGAAGTTCCAGAGGAACTCGCCGCAGCGTTAGAAAATGTCAAACTAAGCCAGGTATTCCATGACCTTATATACTCTAAACGTAAGGAATATGCTCGACTCGTTGCAGAAGCAAAAGCAGAAGATACGCGACTACGACGTATTCAAAAGATAATCGATAGCTTGGGCTAGATAGAGGTTGCGATCGCGCGGGTCAGCCATTTGGCTGCACGGACTTTGCGGCTAGGGTTCTCAATATCACTCAGCTTTTCGCCGATGGCAAATAGTACTGTACGGCTAACGGTTTTGGCACTAGCTTTGAATGCCTTACGTAAGTTGTATAAATTAGCAATAAATGTTATTATATGGTTTACCTTATGGCTATATACACACCCGAAAACCCGTACAAATTCCCAGAGCGGATAATGCCTATATTCCTCAATGGGCTTATGTCAGACCGACAATTTCGAAGCCCCGCCGAATACATGTTGGAATACGAATGTGCGCTGGCGGGTGACTTCGTCACGAATGGTTTTTTGCCCGAGGAGGTCGAGGCAGCAGTTGTGCGTAACGGTATTAATGTTGCAGGTTTTCCGGCAGAAAATTCAGTCACGGACTTATTTTGGGTAGAGGGCGAAAGCCTAGTTCGTATTAAAGAGCTCGCTACTCGCGCGGTTGAGTCCTGCTACGGTGATGAACTAAATTCAGTCGGCGGCACGCTATGGACAGTTGGGTTTGAGATGGGTGACCAGCAGAGTGCGCTTGCCGGGTTAGTCTATGCAAGGGAACAAGGGATACTCCGCGAAATCCCCGAACTCGCAGATGGAATGAGCCCATTGTATGTCGTACGCGATAGCTTTAGTGGCGGCATGTTTGCCGAACTATTCCCCGAAGAACCACCTACTTCTTCCGACCCAGTATAAACTTCTGGGAGGCACTCATCGCTTTATCTGCACGATGAACGCAGCCAATCCAGCAGCACGGGCGACGCTTTCCTTCAGCTAACTCTTTGACGGTACGAGCGACATGGTTGGTACGAGTATCGGCCGTCTTTACTGTAGTGGTCCAGCAAATCCATTCATTTCGAGCAAGGGGAGTAATACTGTTCCATGCAAGTCCTGCTTTAGGGTTTGCTTGTAGCGCCTTAGTCATGTCAGCAGGCAGCTTATGTGTTTTGCTGTCATCTAGTAACTTCATAGTGTAAGTATATCCCAGTTTTTAGTTGGCTTGGCCGGTCCATAGATTGCATGTAGGTGTTTTGCTACCAGTAGCAGCGCCTGCCGATGGTTTACCTTCGGAATTAATTGCACGGACTGAGGCATTGTACTTAGCTCCGCTGGTAACATTGAGTGTTACCTTGGTTGTAGTTGTTGGGCTAAGAGTTCGGCCGTTAATGACCACTTCGTAGCTTACTCCTGCGGTTGGTGAGGCCGTCCATGAGATAGTCATCTTACAAGCTGTGCCAGCGAATAGCTCACTCCAGTTGATGTAAGGCTTGAATACTACGTTGCTTGGTGTAACGGCGAGCGGTACGGCGGGGGCTACAGGAACGGCAGTCACTGGATCGGTGCTATAAGCACTCTGGGTAAGCTTGCCGGTGTTATCTTTTGAACGGACAGAGAAGTTGTACGTCGTGCCGTTCACCAAGGAGGGAATGACGTAACTATTGGTGGTTGGGTTTGATCGCCCGCTGGCGTTCGAGTAGTTTTCGGCTGGATAGTTGCCACCTGTACCCCATCGTACAGTGTAGTTATCGGCACCGGCTACAGCAGCCCATGTCAGGGTTACTTGACCATCACCAGGCATAGCCTTGATGTTGGTCGGCGTATTCAGAATGCCGGTGGTAGGTGGGACGGCAGTTACCGTAACGCTCACAGGGCTAGACGTACTAGATAGAACAGCGACATTGTTGTCAGCGGCTTTGGCGGTATAGCTGTGACTTCCGGCTATAGCACTTACTGTTAGTGTGTACGGTGCGGTTGTTGCGGTGCCGAGTGATGTTGTTCCGTCAAAGAACTCAACACTTTTAATGCCGTCAGCATCAGATGCATTGGCTGCTAGGGTAACGCTTGCAGGTGCGCCAGTATAAGATTGCCCGTTAGTTGGGCTGGTTAGGCCTACGGCAGGGGCTGTGTTGGTTGGTGTTGTTGCGCCAGTAAACTGGTAGACTCGGACATAGTCGATAAGCGTGCTCGCAGATTCACCGATAGTCTTTAGACGGTTTAGGTTTCCATTATTGTAAGTGCCATCAACATTTTCTCCTCCTGTGTAGCCGTAACTCTTAGGGAAGTTACCGCCGACTGAGTTGGTTAGCAGAATAGTGTGGTTATAGCCAAAGGTCTTTGCGTCGAAGGCTTGAGCCTTGCGAGGCGAACCATCTGAATTTGTCACCACTTTTGCAGTTGCATTCGCACCATAATATTCGGTAATTGTTCCGTCCGAAGCAAGACTGCGGAATGGGTATCCATCGAGGTACCAAGTGACTTTACTATCTTCCCAAAGTAAGCCGTAGCGGTGGTAGTTTTGCATGGCACCCGTTGTCATGGTGGTTGCGTTGTTATCTTGTTTGCCAAAGTTTGCGCTACACATGTAGCAAGTATTGGTAGTTTTCAGGTCCATATTGAACCGGTTGCTGAAGGCAGTGTGTAGATGGCTGGTGCCATCGGTACCTTTATAGTGATAGGTACCATTGGTTACATCCGGGCGCATACTAATAAGCTCAGTAATGTCCATCTCGCCATACTCAGGCCAGCCAGGAGCATTCGAACCACCAACTAGCCAGAAGCCTAACCAGAATGGGTTGCCGGCAGGCATCTTGATGTTTGCTTCGACGTAGCCCTTTTTAAATTCATATTTCAGTGGAGAGTTACCTTCACTTCGCGTGCTCAGCATGGCTGAGGTGAAATGGTAATTACCATTGCCATCCGGGTTTGTACCACAAGTTTTGGTTGGGGTTACGCGGCGAGCGGTAAGTTCGGCATTGCCGTTAATCACTGTGGCATTTGCTGGCAGGTAACACTGATCTTCTAGGTTGCCGGTACCAAAGTTGGTTGTTGGAACATTCCACTTCGTAGCGTCAATCGCCGATCCGGTGAATTCGTCTGACCACTTAAGGCTGTAGCCGTCTGGCGCTGAGCCAGTGAGGACTTGTGGGCTGGTCGCTGCCTGGCTATACACAAGCGCCGCTGCACCCAAAAGACAAATAACCAATGCAATCAAGATTGCTCGGAGTTTTTTAGTAGTATTAAACTCGCCGTTGGACTTTACGTTTGTTGCGCCAAAAACCTTGGCCGTGCTCGAGTTTTGCTTAACAGTTTTTTGTGCCATGTTACTGCTCTTTGGTTTTCTCTTTTAGTTTTTGTGATATTACTTCCCAGTATACCCTCTTATGCTTGTTTCTCCCAGATATGGCTAGGTGAGCGCAAGGTAGTTATTGAGTTGCCGAAGCGCGCGGTATTGGTTCTGGGTTACAAAGTCAGGATACGTAGAGGAATCCCATTGGAAATAATCACCGCGGACACTATCGATTAGGTACCTGACTGATAGCTCTAGGCAGATTACGCGTGTAGCGCTCAAGGCTTCATAGAAAAAGTCGCCAGTGGCTTCATCTGGTGCAAACTGGCGTCGGTAGGCCTCGATTATCGGGAGTAGTGATACTGGCCCAAACCTCTCGGGGTCACTTTCTCTTATTTCTCCGGTTATCGATCGTAGCATGTCACCAAGATCATACAGAGCCGGCGCCGATATTAGGTTGTCCCAGTCAATTATGGCCTGTGGTGATTTGTGGCGGAACAAGATGTTTCCAAGCTTGGTGTCATTGTGGATTGGTTGAGCTCTGCCCTGGATCGGCTCTTCGCCACGAAGCATCTCGATAACATTCATAGCAAGTTCTGCATCACTAGGCGGCATTCCTGGGATAACTTCCAGAAGCTGAGCAATATACGTATCTTGATCACGTAAACCGGGGATTGAATGTTCTGGTACAAAGTCTAGTTCTGCTAGATCATGATCTAGCTCGCCCAAGAATCGACCGAGCGCTATACCGGTCGAGATGCCCACCGGTGGGCTTTTACCATCAGATTGAATGAATGTCGCTGCGCGCCAATGGGCTCCAGTCGCATCTTCTACGGTTAGTTCGCCGAGGCGACTAACGATTGGTATAGCTACCTCCCAGCCTCGCGTTGCTAGATGATCGGCAACTACGGCATAATCTTCGGTGGTCCTTGGGTTGATCATTGGCCCAATCTTTTGCACAATCATCCGTTCAGAGTTGTCGACTTGGACCGTAAAGGTCTCGCATACGCTTCCGCCTGACATGCGATTGCAGCCAATGGCTCCTTTTTGCGAAAACTCACCAATAATCTCAGGGGGCGGCAAGGCGCCCGTTATTGTTCGTGCCATGTATTTACTCCACCGTTACAGATTTTGCTAGGTTACGAGGTTTATCAATATTGCGACCATTTTTGCTGGCAATCTCGAGAGCCAAAAGCTGCAAACAGGTATTCATGATTAGCCCATCAGTATTCTGCCCAAGGTGTGCTACTTGTAAGTGGTAGTCGCTGCCATTTGGTTTTGGTCGAGTAGATAGGGTTAAGACTTTGCCAGATCGAGCCTTGATTTCTTGTAGGCTAGATAAACCTTTTTCATACAGTAACTCATCTTCTGGCAATAGAAGTACTGAAATATGATTCTTATCGATTAACGAGATTGGCCCATGTTTCATCTCGCCAGAAGGGAAGGCTTGGGCATGTGCATAGGCTACTTCAGACAACTTGAGTGCACCCTCTTGAGCAGTCGGGTACAGTTCGCCTCGTCCTAGGTAGAACCAGTCGTGCTTGTCATATAGTTCTGCGGCTAGCTTAACAATCTGTCCCCGAAGACTAAGCGTAGCCTCTACTTCTTCTGGTAAGGCTCGGAGCTCTTTAGCGAGCTGGCGCATAATCATCTGATTTTGTCCCAGCTTGTTGGCTATGAACGCGCCGAACATCAGTAACGCAACAACCATGCTGGTGAATGCTTTAGTGCTGGCTACAGAAGTTTCGACGCCGGCATGCAAGTAGATTCCACCATGATCCACCTCACGAGCAACAGACGAGCCAACCGCATTTACAATACCCATGGTCATCATACGTCGTCGTTTGGCTTCTTGAAGCGAAGCTAGTGTGTCGGCTGTCTCGCCAGACTGACTCATAAATATGGCCAGTGTACGTTCGGGATCATATGCTCCAAAGCGATAGCGGAACTCACTTGCATGCTCTACGCTAACATGGACGCCGAGCATTTCCTCTAGTCGATACTTAGCGTAGTAGCCGGCATAATAGGCGCTTCCACAGCCAATAATCAGGATGTCGCGGATACTTTGCATTTCTTCTAGAGTGATATTTGGTCCGCCTAGTACAATCGATCCGTCTTCGCCGACCCGGCCCCGCATGGTATTGCGCAGCGCTTCTGGTTGCTCGAAGATTTCTTTCTCTAGATAGCTTTTGTACGAGCCAAGACTGGCTTTGTGGTCCATCTCATCTAGCTGGGTTACTGAAACGTTTTGCGCTTGCATCCGTACGTCAAATATCTCGAGTCCTGTTGTGGTGATACGGGCGACCTGATCGTCAGCTAGATATACAACTTTATCTGTATGGTCAATAATCGCACCTGGATCGCTGGCAATATAATATTGGTCGTCGTCTACGCCAATAACTACCGGGCTACCTCGCCGAGCGGCGATGATGGTATTAGGATCAGACTTGGCCATGGCTAATATCCCAAAGGTGCCTTTTGTTTCGGCAAGAGCAGCCTGGATTGCTGTCAACAGGTCATGACTCTTTTGATACTGTCTATCAATTACCGCAGCCAAAACCTCGCTATCGGTCTGGCTCTTTAGCTCGGATTCCTTGATCGTTTTCTTGAGTTCTTCGAAGTTTTCGATAATGCCGTTATGTACCATAACAATGTCGCCAAAGACGTGCGGGTGTGCGTTAGCGACTGACGGTTGGCCATGAGTAGCCCAGCGAGTGTGTCCAATCCCGGCAGTCGCTTTGTCTGATAATTTGGCGAGGTCAAGTCCGCTAGTATCGCCCAGCACCTTAGTAATAGATACCTTTTTATCTACCACAGCGATACCGGCAGAGTCGTAGCCACGATACTCTTGCTGTTTGAGGCCGGTGTAGATAATATCCTTAGCTGTTCGCCCACCGATATAGCCCATAATTCCACACATCTATTCGCTCACTTTCTCGATAATTACTTTATCGCCCTGACGCCGCACCATTAGGGTCGTGCCTTTTGTCCAACCTAGTTGCTTAATAACGTCTACGGGCAGGCTCACGGCAAATGACTTGCCGCCTACCATATTTAGTTTTCGGATTCCGGTTTGATCATTGTCAGGTCGTGCCATACCTACGAGAATACCAAGTCAAAAACGTATAAGCAATTAATTACGTAATTAAAATCTACAGTATAGAAAACGACTTAGAGAATTGTGCATAACACAAAAAAATTATATAATAATTCGCCTATGGGTAGAGTTCACCCCGAATCAAATGTTCATCCAACTGCTTCAATTCATGATACAGCGACAATCATGAAAGGTGCTTCTGTTGGGCCTAACAGCTCTGTTGGCGCCATGAGTGTTGTTAATAGTGCGGCAGAGTTGAGCTGGGACGTACATGTACTAGAAAGAGTAACCGTTGGTGCAGGTGTAGTAGTAGGACATGCAACTTTGTTTATGCACGGTGCAAAAATCTGTCCAGATTACGTTAATCGACACTCATCAGATGCACGTAAAGTAAGCCCTATGTCAACAATTGGCTTGGGAGTAGACTTGCATAATGAAGTTGAGTTGGGGCCTGGCGCAATCGTACCTAGTCAGCGCACGATTATGCACATTGGTCATTTTGGATCAAAGAACCGGGTGGTGACAATCTATGGATCAGAACTAGGGCCTCGATTCAGTATTGGATGTCAGGTTGGCGTCGATCTCGACACTATCCGTGATCGTGTAGCAAACAATAGTGTTTCTTCACCAAGCAGTGCTGGGACCTACACCCCGTATTTACCAATGTTTGACGCAGTAGGGCGGCAAGTCCAAGATGCTTACAACCAAGAACGCGATACCATAGAATATTTGATGGAATATCGTCAGAAGCTGGGTCTACCGATCCCAGCAGAAGTCCAGTAGGCTAGTGCAGAAGCTTGTTTACACGACGTGTACTGACGTAAAACAGTGACAGAGCTACAATTGTGACTGCAGCAATATGTACGCTTGCCGAGAAGACGATCAACAGTGGCATGACCACACCGCTCATGGTGATTGGTAGGCCAATTAAGTAACCCTTAGTGAGATGTCGATTAATGTTGTGTCGTGCAAGGCGCAGCGCACCACAGACCGGGATTAGGATGGCTAGCAACGACAACCAAGGAGTGTTGTAATAGGCAGTAACCAAAACCATTGGAGCAACACCAAAGGTTACGAGATCCGATAAGGAGTCTAGTTCGGCACCGAACTTCGATTCTATCTTGAGACGTCGAGCCACAAAGCCATCGATGGCATCAAAGAACACGCCAGCTAGTAGAAGCAATGCTGCCCAGCCAAAATAATGATGGATAGCCGAGTAGATCGATAATAATCCAGAGATAAGATTTAGACACGTTATATAGTCGGGCAACTTCATGATGCGCCTAATTGATTTTTGCAAGAATAGTCTCCCCGGCAACTGTACGGTCGCCTTTCTTAATTTTTAGCGTGACAGATTTTGGCAATATCATAGTAACTTGCGAACCAAGATTGATCAGGCCAACCTCTTCTCCAGCTTGTACTTTGTCGCCCGGGGCTACATTGGTCACAACTCGTCGCGCCAAAAAACCGGCTATCTGAATCATCTTTACAGTAATTGCACCCTTGATGACAGTCTCGGCCTTCTCGTTCACTAGTCCGGCTTCAAACGTGTTAACAGCCAGGAACTTACCATTGCTGTGCGTAACACTTACTACTTCGCCAGTAATTGGTGCTCGGTTGATATGTACATCCATGGGTGACATAAAGACCGACACAATATAGCCCTCCTTGGCTACATCTTTAGTTAGGGTATTAATTAGCCCGAGTAGGCGACGGTTACCTTTGAATAGTTTGACTTCTTCGCCTACGAACTCGAAGACCTCAATTACAACACCATCTGCCGGCGCGATAACGTTGTTACCCTTAGGTGGAAATCTTCGGGGGTTGCGCAGAAACACTACTTTCCAGAATAGGTAGAGTGCCGCGGCGATAGCGAGTAGAACGATGCCGACGTAGATCATAATTAATCATAAGTATATCACTAGCGTAATAAAAGCAGCGTGTCTGCGACCTAATCTATTGACAAGCATTAGCGATAATGTTAATCTATTAGCTCGCCTTAGAAAATAAATATCTACTTGGAAGGAGTTATATATGCTTGCTACTGCTGAATTTGGTCGCGTGCCTGAGTCGCCCAGTTCCTACTATCGGCCTATGGCTTCAGAGCCAGGAGTCGTCATTGACGCATCCGTGGATCGGGTTCCTTTTGCTGCAGATATTGTAGGTGATATCGCTTTTGGCGTACTTCCATCTCCACATAATGCCGGCATAGTTAGCCATAGCTTGCCTGATCCAGAACAGGACGAGTACGATTTCGAAGATCTGAGCGCAGTAGACCTAGTTGCACTACGACTAGATAGATTCGGTGGCACGCTTCTCCCTACAGACAGACATGGTGTCTCAAAGCACTCTGGAGCAATTGCCATTGAGGGTGCGGTTGCGGTGACAAACCTTACTAGTGGGTTGGTAACCATCACACATGTTCCAATACGACACGGTGCATGGACGGTGTCTCGCGTCCCATACCTGCGGTCACGTGCGCCCCGACAACGGCTTCGAGCACTTGGACTCGATGCCATCCAACTCGAAATTACTGGTACCGATCCTTGGCAGGGTCTTGCAGAGTTCAAACGCCGCAATCCAGTTTATTAGACTACTCAATAGAGGCCATCTGACGTATAATACCCGCGAAATGGTGCGTTGGCCGAGAAGTTAGGCACAGGTCTGCAAAACCTGGTAGACGGGAGCGTTACCCGTACGCACCTCCATTTTATTATTCCGGGCGAGTGGCGGAATTGGTATACGCGACGGACTTAAAATCCGTTGGTCTCAAAAACCTTGAGGGTTCAAGTCCCTCCTCGCCCACCATACTAACTATCCATTGGATAGTTTTGTTATTTCAAGGGTACAAAGTGCTATAATTAGAGGGTAATTAAAGTGTTAACTTTTAGGGAGTAGAAGATGCCTATTATTATCGTTATCGCCGTCATCGCAGTTCTTGGAGCAATTGTTGCTGGAATGTACAACGGCTTGGTTCGTTCTAACGTGCGTGTCGACGAAGCTTGGAGCGACATTACTGTTCAGCTTAAGCGTCGTGCCGACCTTATTCCTAACCTGGTAGAGACCGTAAAAGGTTATGCTAAGCACGAAAAAGAAGTCTTCGAGAACGTTACCAAGGCTCGTGCTGCAATCATGGGCGCAACTGGCGTAGAAGAAACAGCTGCCGCTGACAACCAATTCACCGGTGCTCTAAAGAGCCTGTTCGCTGTCGCCGAAGCGTACCCACAGCTCAAAGCAAACGAAAACTTTGCACAACTCCAGGCTGAACTAACCGACACCGAAGATAAGATCCAAGCTGCTCGCCGATTCTACAATGGTTCTGCTCGCGATCTAAACATCAAGGTTCAGACATTCCCAACCAACATTTTTGCCGGTATGCTTGGATTTAAGAAGCGAGAGTTCTACGAGCTAGACGAAGCTGAGAACGCGAAAGTTCAAAACCCAACAGAAGTTAAGTTTTAATAGACCCAACAAACGAGATCTTGCCCGAGTATGTACGATCAGATTGCTGAGAATAAACGAAAAAGCGTAGTGATTATGGTGGCCTTTGCTGCCTTCGCTTCGCTTATCGCATACTTCGCTGGTTTTTATCTAGGTGATAAAAGCTTTGCGCCATACGCTGTTTTTGCAGCACTCTTGTATGTAGTTTTCTCATACTTTGCCGGCAGTAAGCTTGCGCTGGCCGTTAACGGTGCTAAAGAAGTCACCAAAAAGGACGAGCCGAGGCTATATCGCACCGTAGAAAACTTATCGATTACCAATGGTATGCCAATGCCCAAAGTCTATGTTATGGAAGATAAGGCACTAAACGCCTTTGCCACTGGTCGTGATCCAAACCATGCAGTAGTGTGCGCTACCAGAGGCTTGCTCGACGTCATGGACGACAGTGAACTGCAAGGTGTTATGGCGCACGAGATGGGGCATGTAAAGAACTACGATATCCGTGTTAGTTTAGTAGCTTTTGCTCTGGCATCGGTGATTAGCCTGATTAGCGACTTTGTAATCCGCATGTGGTTCTGGGGCGGCGGTAATGACGATGATGGCCCAGCGGCTAACCCAATCTTTATGGCTGTTGGTGTACTCGCTATTATTCTGTCGCCAATTGTGGCAGCACTTATTCAGGCTGCAGTTTCTCGGCAGCGAGAGTATCTAGCCGATGCTACCGGCGCTATGACGACTCGCTACCCAGAAGGCCTCGCAAGTGCACTCGAAAAGATTGCCGCCGAAGGCAGCGTACTTCGCAAGCAAAACACCAGCACTGCACATTTGTTTTTTGCTAACCCACTCAAAGGCAAGACACTAAGTAATCTCTTTAGTACGCATCCTCCAGTTGAGGATCGAATTAAGCGCCTGCGACAAATGGAGAAAGCCTAATGCCCGCCGCCAAAAAGAAGACCCCTTCAAAGAAAGTTGCTTCAAAGAAGGCTTCAGCAAAACTGCCCGCAAAAACACCCACAAAGCCATCTAAGCAACCTGAGTTTGGAGCAAAGCCACGCATGCTCAAGAAGCCGGTGTACCAAAGCTTTAAGCTGCATAAACGAATAAAAGCATCACAGCCTGCACCGCCAAAAGTTCGGGCGCTCTGGAAGCAGACGTTCAAAGTTATCAAAGAACAGCCATGGTTATTCGGCGGCATCGCTCTCATATACCTAGGCCTTATGGCCATCTTAGTTCGGGGTTTCGGAACCGACCTGGATCTTGTTGGAGCCAAAGAGTACCTAGCAGAGTTTTATAAAGGTGCATCTGGTAAGGCTATTATGGCGTTCTCACTTTTTGGTCAGCTGGTTAGTAACTCCGGTAGTGAGTCTGCGACGACAAATACTAACGCTTATCAATCAGTTATTTCTATCATTGTTGCGTTGGCAACTGTCTGGGCTGCCCGACAACAAAACATCAAGGCGAGAATACGGGTTAGAGATGCCTTTTACAAAGGTATGTACCCACTTATTCCGTTCGTAATGGTACTTTTAGTTATTGGCTTGCAATTCATACCGGCCGCCGCTGGCGTCTGGCTATACTCATCCATCGTTACTGGCGGCGTAGCAACTGCGGCCTTTGAAATAATACTGTGGACAATTCTAGTTATTCTTTTAATTACACTATCGCTGTATATGGTGACCTCATCTATCTTTGCTCTATTTATCGTAGCGTTACCAGACATGACTCCCCGCCGAGCATTGCGTAGTGCGCGTAACTTAGTATTGCATCGCAGATGGGCAGTAGCCTCTCGGTTTGTAGCTATGATTTTTGGAATGCTACTAATCGCCGCAATCATTATGTTGCCATTCTTGCTCTGGCTGCCAGCTATTGCAGAGTCGGTCTTCCTTTTGCTCTCGGCATTCAGTGTGGTGGTGCCAACCGTTTATATGTACAACCTCTACTATGGGCTACTTAAGTGAGAACGCTCGATAGGTCACAGGCTGAGGCGCGCATAGAAAAGCTACGTGAACTCATCAATGACTACCGATACCACTACCACGTTCTAGATCAATCAACTATGAGCGAGGCGGCAGCTGATAGTCTCAAGCATGAGTTAACGCAGCTCGAGACAGAATACCCAGACCTAATTACTCCTGATTCTCCTACTCAACGTGTAGCTGGGGCTCCACTTGCCAAGTTCAAACGAGCAAATCATAGCGCTCGAATGCTGAGCCTCAATGATGTTTTTGGCCAAGAAGAGCTAGTAGCCTGGGAGACACGTACTGAAAAACTAGTAAGCAATCCTAGCCAATATGGATACTTTATGGATATCAAGATGGATGGATTGGCTTGTGCACTTGTGTATCAAGAAGGCCAGTTACTCCAGGCTATAACACGTGGAGACGGTTTTGTCGGCGAAGATGTGACTACCAATGTTCGAACCCTCGACTCCGTGCCGCTACGCCTCCGAACGGGCAAGGGACTAGAACTTTTTAGTCATGGCAGAACAGAAGTTCGTGGCGAGATTGTAATGTACAAAAAAGACTTTGATACACTCAACGCCGCACGTCAAAAAGCCGGCTTACCGTTATTTGCTAACCCACGCAACACAGCTGCCGGTACGGTTCGCCAGCTCGATCCAAAGCTAGTTGCTGATCGACCTCTCACATTTCATGCTTACGATTTACAACGAGATACCCCGAGCGACATCCCGAGCCATAGCTTTGCTTACGAAACGCTTCGCGGTCTTGGCTTCAGGGCTAATACGCAGGCAACCGTGGTTGATTCTATCGATAAAGTTATGAAGTTCGCTGACTCTTGGGAGGACAAACGAACCAAACTGCCGTTTAACACGGATGGCTTGGTAGTGAAGATAAACGATAGAGGAGTCTACGAGCGGCTTGGAGTGGTTGGCAAGGCTCCCCGTGCCGCAGTCGCTTATAAGTATCCAGCCGAACAATCCACCACTAAGGTTAAAGATATCTTTGTCTCCATCGGGCGCACTGGTGCTGCTACGCCGGTTGCAATGTTAGAACCTGTAGTTGTTGCAGGTAGTACAGTACAGATGGCTACCCTTCATAACGAGAGCGAAGTACACCGCAAAGACATCCGTGTTGGTGATACGGTTATTATTCATAAGGCCGGCGACATCATTCCAGAAGTTGTGGAGCCGCTTGTTACTTTACGTGATGGTAGTGAGAAAAAGTTTGTAATGCCTAAAAACTGCCCAGAATGCAACACCGGACTTACCAAGGCAAAAGCTGACGAAGCTGTATGGCGTTGTCCAAACATTGCTTGCCCGGCTCGATCACAGAAGCATATCGAACACTTCGCCAGTAAGGGTGCATTAGATATCGAGGGCTTAGGCGAAAAGAACGTCGTTGCACTTCTAGAATCCAAACTTATCGCCGACCAGGCAGATATATACAACCTAAGCGTAGGGCAAGTACTGGCACTTGATCGTTTTGCCGAGATCAGTGCCAACAAGCTAATCGCGGCTATCCAGGACAAGAAGCGACCGCCGCTGGCACGGTTTGTATTCGGTCTCGGAATTCGTCATGTTGGCACTCAAACGGCTATCGATCTAGCAAATCACTTCCACTCACTGGATAAGATTCAAAAGGCAACCATCGACGAGTTATCTGCTGTCGAAGGAGTTGGTGAGGTTGTGGGCGAGGCAGTTGTGGCTTGGTTCGAAGATCCACTCAATCAGCGTCTTCTAGAAAAGTTTGCCGAGTTTGGTGTCGAGCCTGAATCGGTAACTAAAACAGGCGGTCCCTTGAGCGGTAAGAGTTTTGTTGTGACTGGTACACTCCAAACCATGGGTCGCGACCAAGCAGCCGACAGAATCCGTGCACTTGGTGGTACATTCCAAAGCAGTGTTGGCAAAGATACGGATTATTTAGTAGTAGGTGCAAATGTTGGAGCTAGCAAGCTCGCAAAGGCCGCTAAGCTTGGTACAAAACAGATTGATGAGGCCGAATTGGTTACGCTTATCTCGTGATATACTTATGCTTAAGTATGAAAAAACAAACAAAAAAACCATTCTCTCAAAAAAACCGAGTAAAAACCGTTCAAGCAGTCTCATCAACTATTAACCTCAGTAAACGTACTGTTTTAGTTATTGCAGCGTTATTTATTGCTATTGGTGTTTCTTTCTTAGCTTTCTCAAGCGCTGCAGATCCTTCAGCTGTCACGGTGAACATTATTAAAACGCAGTTTGACTACCCGGCAAACGCTATCTTTGTTTCGCCCGACGGAGTAGATAGCAGTACAAGAGGTTCAAAAGACTTACCGCTTAAAACCCTTACTTACGCAATCCGAAGCAAGGCGGTTGCCGGCAATACCATCGTGCTCCGAGCCGGAATATACCGTGAATCTCCCGCGACTGTCACCAAAGCACTTACCATTCAGGCATACCCTAATGAAGAAGTATGGCTAGATGGCTCGGACGAAGTAACCGGTTGGGTGCAAGATGGTACTGCCTGGCGAAAAGACGGCTGGACCGCAGCCAATGCAATGTGTCCAAAAAATGCAACTCCTTCAGATGCGAGCAACCCTGACGCTGCAGTTAACTACAGTTGCTATACGCCTGGCGGTGAAGGTTCACAGGTATTGGTTACTCCTGAAAACCCAGCATCTTTCTTGCCAGATATGTTCTTCGTAGGGGGCACACAACTTAAGCAAGTTATGACCAAAGCAGAAGTTAAAGGCGGAACATTTTATGTAAATCGCGATACTAACCAGGTGTTCATCGGTGATAACCCAAGTGGCAAGATGGTAGAAGGCTCTACTAGGCAGCAAGCAATTCAGTATTACCAAGATAAAGTAGCTGGCAGCAAGCTCCGTGGGATTGGGGTACGTCGCTTTGCATCAAAGATTGTCTTTACCTCTAAGCCAGGACAGATCGAAGTTAGCAACGGCGCAAAGGGAATAGAATTCGATAGTATGGTCTTTACGCAGTCAGGTGGAAGTGGCTTATTTGTCACCGGTTCAAGTAGTGATAAATCTACCGGTCTCGTCATCAAGAATAGTTTGTTCGCAAGCAACGGCACCTCGGGACTATCTGGAAATTACACCGACGGCACGAATCTCGAAAATAATATCTTTTATAACAACAACACTGAAAAAGCACAGTGGGAAGGAACGTATGGCTCGTTTGCTGGTGCCAAATTTGCCCGACTTACTAATGCGACCGTTAAGAATAATCTCTTTCAGGACAACTATGGTACCGGTTTTTGGTGCGATCTAGCTTGTCAAAATGTAGCAATTACCGGCAACATGTCTCGTGGTAACTTAATTAACGGAATCTACTACGAAATCAGCTACGGTGGTATCCTCGCTTCAAACGTTGCATATAACAATGGTCAGGCCGGGGTAAAAGCCAGTGGCCAGCAAATAAAAATCTATAATAATACCAGCTATAATAACGGTGTAGAGAACATCTTCAGCTACGACGACCCAGATACGTCTCGCATCGCTTCTGCAAATATTGAAATAAAGAATAATATTAGCGCATCCGGCCCACGTTCAACTGCCTATTCGCCGCTACTTCGGCTTTGGATGAACCGTACTAATGTTGGGCAGACGGTGAAGGGGATGGATTACAACCTTTACTTCAGGAGTTCAGCAGGGCTACCAAAGAATATTTTGCTGTGGGTTGGCACTAACGCTAACTACGGATACACAACGCTTGATACGACGCTAAGGAGTCAAACAGGCCGAGAAGCTAATAGTGTTCTTATCGACGGTAAAGCAATAGGTACTATTTTTAAGGATGCTTCTAAAGGTGACTTTAAACTAGTTAGCGGTTCTGGTGCAGTAAATAGTGGCGAGGCTTTGCCAGCGGATGTCGCTAACGCCCTTGGGCTTAATGCCGGTCAGATTGTTAGTCGTGGTGCGGTTAGCTGGCGAAACGGTAGCGAAAGTAGTGTTGCAATCGCTACGCCAGATCCTGTAACTCCTCCGCCAGCTCCAGCGAACAAGGTGCCAACTGCCAGCGTAACTGCCACATCAAGCAGTCTCACGCTTGCTACCTCTGTAGCTGATGCCGCTTTCAAGGTAAACGCAGTCGCAAGTGACCCAGACGGATCAATCACTAAGCTCGAGATTCTGCAGAATAATGCCGTTGTCTACACCTGCTACAACACCATCACGTGTCGATACGATGCAAATGGTTACGGTGCAGGTACCTTTACCTATGCTGCCAGGGCTTATGACAACGCTAGCCCTACAGCCGTAACAACTTCTACTAGTCAGTCAGTAGTAGTTAATGCAGCTGCAGTAGTTCCGACTCCTGTGCCTGTACCGCAACCAAGTCTCACCAAGCCAACTGGGCTATCATTCGGCCTAGATCAAGGATTCCTAAACTACGGTATTGGTATGCGCTGGTCGGCTGTAGCTGGGGCAACCGGCTATAAAGTCACCTTTACCCCCGATAGCCAGGTTCCTACGACTAAGACACAGTCCACGGCTAACTTTACGCAGTCAGGTATTACCATTGGTAAGGTGTACAGTTTTGATATCGTAGCCACGAATGGTACTTCTGAATCCCCAAAGACAACCGTGAAGGCACAGGCAAACTGTGGCTGGTGGCTATTTAACTGTACCGTCAAGCAGATTCCTTAACCCGCTAAAACTCTTGACATCTCTGGTTAAGCGCTTATGATTAAAGTAATCGTGCGTTCTACGGCGCGTACCTATAAAACAAAAACTGTGAAACAAAAATCACCCGCCGTGGGTGGGCACGCACGACACATAAAAAATACTCCTGTACGGAGTATTTTTTATCTTCGATCAGGATCGGTAGCAACACGAACTGCTGCGCCAAGTGAAACCGCCGCCACCAATAACTCTGCAGCAACTTCTTCACCCAACTTCATTAGCTCGATTGAGCTCACCATAGGCGTGCTCTTCGAGAACTCAATTGCATCTTGCTCTGCGGCGTAAAAGCTTAAACCCCCAACTAGAGACAAGCAAAGCACAGCTGCAAAGCGTGCAACAGATATTCGGCCAACTCTGGGGACGGGTTCTCTATTCATTACTAGATTCTATAACAAAAAAAACTCCCACAGGAGTTTAGTATTGGTGGAGCCACGGGGATTCAAACCCCGGACCTCAGCGCTGCCAGCGCTGCGCTCTAATCAGCTGAGCTATGGCCCCATGTTGCCAAATGGCTTTAACAGATAGATTCTACCGTAAAAACACTAGTTTTACTAGTGTCTACAGTAGTTTAGGCAAGTACTGTATAATCGGTGGTAAGTTAACCATAAGTACCAAGGCACCCTTGAAGGTACATCTAAAGGAAATTGCATGGATCCGCAAGCACCAACTCCTCAACAACCTAATCCATTACCTGGTGGCCCGGTCCCAGATCCATTTACTCCACCGGCTCCAGCTTCTGACCCAGCCGCCGCTCCATTCACACCACCGGCTCCAGCTGATTTTTCGCAGATATCTGCAGCACCAATAGGACAGCCAACACCTTCACCACTATTCACACCACCAACTGACCCAGCTACTAACCCAGGGATGGTCGCGCCAATGGCTACTCCTGCTTCTCCTTCTGTTGGCCCGCAAGTATTTGGTGCCGACGTGCCAGGTGCAGTGCCAGGTCAACCCGGTGTAATGCCTCAATCTTTTAGCCAAACATCTGCAGCCACCGCATCAAAAGGTAGTGGAAAGCTAAAGATCGCGCTTATTGCACTTGCAGGAGTCTTTGTTCTTGGTGGTGGATCAGCTGCCGCATACTTTGGAGTAATGCTACCTAACAAGCCAGAAAACGTTCTAAAAGCCGCATTCAAGAATACAGCGTCGCAAAAGAACGTCACTGCAAAAATCACAGCCGAAGGTAAGGCAGACTCTGTAGCCTATAAATCGACTATAACGACCAAGTCTAACAGGGATAAGAAGACCTTAGGGCTTGATGCTAGCGTGACAGTCAGCGGATTTACCTTTACTGGCGAGGCTCGCTACGTAGACAAGTCAGCATATGTTAAAGTCGGCGATCTTAGTAATATCACCGATATCATCTCATCAGCAGCCGGACTATCAAGTGACAGTGCCGATCAGCAATATGCCACTATGATCACCGATCTCAGTAAAAAGGTCGCTAACCAGTGGTACGAAGTTGACAGTACACTCCTTAAGCAGGCTAACGCCGACTGTGTACTTGAATCAGACATAAGTATTAATGACTCAGACTACAAACTACTTGCAGACGCCTATGAAAAGAACCCTTTTGTAGCCATCGACAGTTCGACCAGCGATAGTGTTGATGGTAAATCTGCCACAAAATTCCAACTAACTATCGACGAGAAGAAGGCTAACAGCTATGGCAGTGATCTTGAGAAGACATCGCTTTTCAAGAAAGTATCTGAGTGCGACAAGAGTGCAGATTCTAGCGGTTCAGGCGCTACTTTGGATAAAGATGTGACAAATGAACTGAGCGATAGCTTATCGGGTGATGGCAAAAGTTCTTTTACACTTTGGGTTAATAAAAAGACTAAAACCATTGCACGCGTAGCATTCCAGACCGATCCAAAAGATGAGAAAAGCTCAGGCATGTCAGCGACTATTGATGCAACATTTGACTATAGCCCTGTAATAATCGAAAAGCCTGCCGATAGCAAGCCGATCACGACGCTTATCAGTGAAGTGATGAATCTTTACGGCGACCAGCCAGTACTTGGTGCAAAAATCGAAAGATTAATACCGTAATCTAGCCAGCTTACGCTTTGTTTACGAGCGACGTACGGTACAATAGAGCTATGCCAAAAAAGACCGAAGCGACAGAAGCAAAACCATTCATCGTTACCAATACTCCAGCGGTTCTCATAATCATCGGTCTAATATTGTTTATTGTCTTCGGTGGGCTGTGGTGGACCAAGATCTATAACAGCCCAAGGCGTGTATTCGAAGGCATGCTTCGTAACAACCTCTCAACCTCAAGCGTTACCCGGACGAGCACCTCTTCGGATCAGCAAGGCTTTGAGCGAATCGAGCAACTAAACTTTTTACAGCCTATAGCGACCAGGACATACATTAAGCTTGTTCAACCCTCTCAGACCGGTCAAGCGACAGTCGAGACTGAGACCATCGGCACCCAGGCCGCTGACTATAGCAAGTATTTAAAGATTAATGTGGGTGCCAAGACAGCTAACTCACCATATAAATCAGTTGAAGGTATCTGGGGTAAGTCCAGTCTTTCAGATGGTGAGCCACAATATTTGTCTCAGGCTATGCAAGGTCTTGTGCCATTCGCTAACTTAAGCGCCACTGATCGCTCGAAGATAATTAGCTTGATTAACTCAAAGGGCGTCTACAAAGTGAACTATGCCTCCACAAAACCTAAGAAGATCAATGGTAAATCAGCTATCGACTTCTCTGTAGCTGTCAATCCTGCTAAGTACATTGAGATGCTCAAGGAGATCACCAAGTCTGCAGGCATCGGTGGCTTCGAGACTCTTGATCCTGCGCAGTACAAAGATCAGCCAGATGTGAACATCACTATTGTTGTCGATAAATTATCTCGACAGATTATCGAAGTAAACTACGGACAACAAAAAGAAGTCTACAGCGCTTACGGTATCAACCAAGCTGTAGAAGTCCCAGAAAAGACTATTCCATTTAGCGACTTACAGCAAAAAATCCAAGCGGTTCAGTAGGCGGGCGTATGCAGGCAGTTGTTGATAATCTGATGACCACCTTCTCTCAAACTGGTAATGGTAAAGATGTATTAATCTTGCATGGGTGGGGTGACACCAGTAAGAGTATGGCTCCACTAGCGAAGTTATTGTCCGCCTCATTCCGTGTCACGGCTGTAGATTTACCTGGTTTTGGAGGTACTCAAGCTCCAGACGCTGTCTGGGGCCTCGATGATTACGCCGACCTTATCCGGCAGTTCCTTCTGAATGCAAATGTGAAGCCAGTAGTCGTAATTGGGCACTCTACCGGTGGTTCTATAGCTATCCGCGCACTATCTAAGGGGCTAAAGACTGGCAAGTTGATCCTTGTAGCGTCTGCAGGCATTAGAGGTGAATACAAAGGCCGCATGCGGTTGCTCCGATATGCCACCAAGACTGCCAAGCTTGCTACCTATCCGCTGCCGGCCCACATCAAGAAACGTCTTAGGCGAAAGTTATACACCACAGTTGGGTCGGATATGCTAGTTGCCGAACACCTACAAGAGACTTTCAAAAGAGTTGTGACCGACGATGTTCGTAAAGAAGCAGTGGAGGTGAGTGTTCCAACCCTCCTTATATACGGCGACAAAGACGTATCAACTCCTTTGAAGTTTGGCCAAATTCTCCACAAAGCCATCAGTGGATCAACCATGGTCGTTATCCCGGACGGAGAACACTGGCTGCCAACCGAAAACACTGAAGAAGTGTATAAGCACATTAAGGAGTTCTTATAGTGTTTGGTTTACTAACTCCGTTTGCACCCAGCTATGCCAAGTCTCTTATATATATGCTCCAGTCTACTGAGTACGACACAAAAGCATACCTAGGTTGGTACTGGCGAGCACTCGACTTTAGGTATAAGTCTGTCGCAAAGCGCCGCACGCTTGAGTTAACCAAAGCTGCGCGATTATTGTTATTAGCACTTCGAATCGGTATTGCACTACAGATTATCCTTGCAGGTTTCTTAGCTTATAACGGATGGCAAAACAGCTCTAACCAACAACTGCTTATCGCAGGATTTGTGTTCTTAAGCTACCCAATTATCTGGGGTCATGTGATTTTGCTCCCTATGATCTTCGCTCGAAAACTCATTGTTGCACCAAAACAAAAGAAGCTCATTAAGGCCTCAGGCAAGATCTTTAAAGAACACCCTGGGATCGTTATTGCTGTAGCAGGTAGCTATGGCAAGACTACGGCAAAAGAGCTGCTACTTACTGTGCTTTCCGAGGGTAAGAAGGTTGCTGCTACGCCAGCAAACAAGAACGTGGCCAGCTCGCATGCAGCATTTGCTCGTAAGCTGTCCGGCAACGAAGAGGTGGTGGTAATTGAATACGGCGAGGGTGAGCCAGGTGACGTGGCAAGATTTACTGCAACTACTGAGCCGGATATTGCAGTTATAACTGGTATTGCTCCAGCTCACCTAGACAAATACAAATCGCTCGACCAAGCTGCCAAGGACATTTTCTCTGTAGCTGACGGCAAGACCGTAAAACAGGTGTTTGTTAACCAGGAATCCCCGGATGCGTTAGCCTACATTAATCGTTCATTTATTTCTTACAACATTGATGGTGTGCTTGGCTGGAAGGTAAGTCGCATCAAGGTTGAAGTTGATGGTATGTCATTTACTATGACGCATGGAAAACGAAAGTTGTCCCTAAAAACGCAGCTTGTTGGCCGTCATCTTGTCGGCACGTTGGCCATGGTAGTTGCAATTGCCGCCGACGCTGGACTTACAGATGAGCAGATCAAAGCTGGCGTTGCCAATACTAAGCCATTTGAGCACCGTATGCAGCCTCGCATGCTAGCCGGCGGTTGGATTATTGACGACAGTTACAACGGCAATCTCGAGGGGCTACGTGCCGGCCTAGCGCTATTAACTGAACTCAAGGCTAAACGGAAGATCTATGTCACGCCAGGTCTGGTAGACCAAGGTACGGAGTCAGAACGAGTGCACAAAGAAGTCGGTCGCTTAATCGCCCAAGCTAACCCTGACAAGGTTGTACTCATGAAGAACTCCGTCACCGATTGGATTCAGACCGGTATGGACCAACACGCCTACAAAGGCGAACTAATTATTGAAGACGATCCACTGAACTTTTACACTAACATGAGTCAGGTTATTGCTGTTGGTGACGTACTGCTGATGCAGAACGACTGGACGGACAATTACAATTAAACTGCATTAATTGTATGTACTAATTGTAATGACGATGCTATACTCAGTGTATTAACGTCCCAAATAAGGAGTTGTATGAAGACAGTTGCAGTATTTTTTGGAGGCCGCTCGGCCGAACACGATGTGTCTATTGTTACGGCAATAGCCAGCATCATTAAGCCGCTTGAGCTAAGCAAGAAATATCATGTAGAACCGGTCTACATTGCAAAAGACGGCTCTTGGTTTTGGGATCAAAAACTCAAAGATATTAGTCTGTTTCAATCTGGTGAGATAGAAGACTTTATGACCAAAGCACCTAAGACACACATTCTGTTCGATAATGGGCTAACACTTGTGAAGTCCAGCCAATTTGCTGGGCGTAAGCAGTACAAGAAGATTGATATTGCTTTTACTGCTATGCACGGCACACATGGTGAAGATGGTGAACTAATGGGCATCTTCGAGATGGCTAATGTGCCATATGTTGGATGTGGTGTCGCCGCCAGTGCGGTTGCCATGGATAAGGTACTTTGTAAGCAAGTTACAGCTAGCGAAGGCATAGCAACCACACCCTGGGTTTGGTTCTATTCACATGAGCTTCTTCAGAAGCACTCCGAAGTAATAAAGCGGATTAATACCCTTACGTACCCATTATTTGTTAAGCCAGCACGACTAGGCTCGAGTATTGGTATTACTAAAGTAGATAAGCCAGAGAATCTTAATAACGCCCTCGAAGTCGCCGCTCACTATGACAACAAGGTTATTGTAGAAGAGGCAGTACCAAACCTTATTGAAGTTACGCTGCCAATTATCGGCAACGAGCAGCCAATCCCAGCATATCTAGAACAACCACTCCTCAACGCTGATGATTTCTTTGACTTCGAGACCAAGTATATGGGTAACGGTGGCAAGAAAGGTGGCAAGAAAATGTCCGCCGGTGCCAAACAAGGTGCCCAGGGCTATAGCAAGATCCCAGCGGAGCTACCGAAAGACGTATACGATAAGGCCGAACAAATGGGGCTTGCTGTCTATAAAGCAATTGGTGCCGAAGGTATGGCTCGTGTCGATATGCTTATCGACGGCAAAACCAAGAAGGTTATGTTCAACGAAGTTAACCCATTACCAGGTAGCTTGTACGCGCATAACTGGAGAGCTAAAGGGTATTCTGCCGTTGATCTGGTCGATAAGATGATCGACTTTGGTATTGCCCGGCACACCCGCGATTCAGCCCGACAGACTTCCTTTTCTACAAACTTCCTAAAACAGTTTTAATATGCCCACTGCCACAGCAGAGATTGAACTATTCGCCAGTATCGCACCTCTTGGTCAGGCAGCTAATAACCAGGAGTTAGTTGACGCACTTGCTCGAGAAACCGAGTGGTACGAAGGCGCAGTAAAGTATCGGACTCCATACGATATTGCAACTGCAATCTTTAACGATGAATTAGTGGAGTTTGTTAACGATGACAATATTCGACGACTCCCACGGTTTGATCTGGAGTATCCAGGCTGCTGGCCAGTCCTAGCGCTCCATTCCGTGGTCGCAGCACACGACTACGGGAGATTGTGGAGAAAAGTCCTAACCGAAGAGTATGGGATCGATAGGCCTGAACTGCGTTTGGCTATGACTTCTATGACGCGATCGGAGGATTATCAGAATGAACTCGTTCGGCAAGGGCGGTTCGCCTCTCCTAAGAGTAAGCACATGGCCGGTGTAGCTTTTGACTTTGATGACTCCGGTTATTACGTACAACAACCTGACGGAAGTTGGGTTTCGTGTACCGATCCGGGTGCAAGGCAAGACAGGATTAATGCGGGTGAATCTATGAGACAACGTATTAGCCGCGATGGTTACCTTGAGCAAACGTTTGTTGGCAAATATGCAGACGAATACGACCAGCGAATCATGGAGGCTGCGCTCGATGCTGCTCGGATATTGCATGACCAAGGATTGCTCAATGTAGTCCTTGAGTTTCCTGGCAAACCGTATTCGGTGTTGCACATGGCACCTAATCCAGACTACTTCGCTCTAACAGCTTAGAGCTGGTATAATTACCCCTTATGAAGCGCTATAACCCAAAAGAGATTGAACCAAAGTGGCAAAAGATATGGCAAGAGACAGACGTCTATACGGCCGATCTTACTAGCGATAAGCCAAAACATCTTGCTTTTGGGATGTTTAACTACCCAAGTGGCAACTTGCACGTTGGGCATGCCATGAACTTTACAATCAGTGATATTAAGTCACGATTTAAGCGACAACAAGGTTACGAAGCCTATCATCCAGTTGGTTGGGACTCATTTGGGTTGCCAGCAGAAAACTATGCCATCAAGGCCGGTGTTTCTCCCCAGGAGAGTATGGGGGTTCTTATCCCCGACTACCGTATAAAATACCGCGCCATGGGTTGGAGTGACGACTGGAAGAAAGAGATCAATACCTGTGAGCCAGAGTACTACAAATGGACGCAGTGGATCTTTACCAAGATGCATGAGAATGGGCTTGCTTATCAAGATAGTCGCTGGCAGTGGTGGTGTACCAAATGTCAGACAGTACTCGCAAACGAGCAAGTTATCGATGGCAAATGCTGGCGTCATGACGGTAAAGATGACCTGCAGGTAGAGAAGAAAGAAGTCAAACAGTGGTTCTTCAAAATTACAGATTACGCAGACGAATTACTCGAGGCAACCGACGAGCTTGACTGGACTGAGAGTGTCAAGTTAGCTCAGAAGAACTGGATCGGCCGCAGCCAGGGCGCCGAAGTGCAATTTGCAATTAAGGGATCTAAAGAATCGCTTACAGTGTTTACTACTCGGCCAGACACCTTGTTTGGCGTTACTTTCATGGTCTTAGCTCCAGACCACTCTCTTGTTAAAGAGTTATCTGCAGCTGACAAAAAGGATGAAGTTGAGGCTTATGTTAAAGAAACTGCCAAAAAAACCGAAGTTGAGCGCCAGGCAAGTAAAGAGAAGACCGGTGTATTTATTGGCTCCTACGCGATTAACCCCGTAAATAACGAGGAAATTCCTATCTATATTGCTGACTATGTCCTATCCGGATACGGCACGGGTGCCATCATGGCTGTACCTGGTCATGATGATCGTGACTTTCAGTTCGCCAAGAAGTTTGAACTGCCTATTATCGAAGTTGTCGAGGCCTACACTTTTGATGATGACAATCCGCCGAAGGAAGGCAAGAAGAACACCGAACGCAACACCGCTATCTGCGTGATTAAGAATAAAGAAGGTAAATACGCTACGCTTAAATGGCGCAAACACGATTGGCAGACTTTGGTAATGGGTGGTATCGACGAGGGTGAAGACCTTGTCGACGCTGCACTTCGTGAAATCCGTGAAGAAACCGGACTGGTAGATCTAGAATTCACTGGCCGTATGCCGTTTGCACTTAATTCAGTATTCTATGCCGCCCACAAAGACGTGAACCGCGACATTCGTGTTGATGTACTGCAGTTCGAACTAAAGTCTGACAAAACTGTCGATACTAAGCGTGAATCACACGAAGATTTCGAGCTTGTCTGGGTGGATAAACAGGATCTAGCCAAGCTTGGCCCCGTAGGCGGTCTTGAGTATATCGTTAAATGGGTAAATGAAGGCGATTACGTCTATGGTGGCGAAGGACGACTCATTGAATCGGGTGAATACAATCGCATGAGCACCTCGGATGCACGCGAGAAAATAGTCGCCGATCTAGAAAAAAAGAAGTTGGCTACGGTTCGTATTAACTATCGCATGCGCGACTGGAGTATCAGTCGTCAGCGTTACTGGGGAGCTCCAATCCCTGTAGTTAACTGCCCTGATTGTGGCCCGGTTGTGCTTGGCGAGGAACATCTGCCAGTAGTTCTCCCGGAACTGGTCGACTTTAAGCCAAGTGGTGATGGTCGTAGTGCTTTAGCGCGAGCCAAAGACTGGTTAGTGACTACTTGTCCGAATTGTGATGGCCCAGCCGAAAGAGAAACCGACACCATGGATACCTATGTAGATAGTGCGTGGTATATGCTACGTTACTTAGCGCCTCACGACTCTTCAAAAGTTTTCGACACAGAGATAGCAAATAAGTGGATGGCTGTCGACTTCTATAACGGCGCCGATCACGCCACTGCTCACTTGCTCTACGCTCGCTTCCTCACCCGCTTCTTTACTAAGATTGGTTTACTTAATAATCCAGAACCGTTTAAGCAAATGCTATACAACGGTAAGGTCACCGCAGCGGACGGTAGCGCTTTTAGTAAGACTTTAGGTAACGGTCCGGACCCTCTCAAGATTATCGAGCAGGGTTACGGTGCTGATGCATTACGCACTTACCTAATGTTTGCCGCTCCACTAGAGTTTGGTGCCCGATGGGATGAACAAGGTGTACCTGGTGCTCACCGATTCTTGTCACGACTTTGGAATATTACCCAAGAATACAACGAGTCCGAGCCTGTAGAGCTATCAAATTCACAAACCAAGCAACTGCTTGGAATTGTCCACAAAGCTGCTCGAAAGGTTACCGAAGACATCGAAGAGAACCGCTTCAATACTGCTATTGCTGCAAGTATGGAGGCCGTAAACAAGCTCTACCTAGCTAAGACTGAGTTACCGTTTGGTACTTCAGACGCATGGAAGCAGGCTCTCGAGTTCGTAACTATGATGATTGCACCATTCGCGCCGCACATTAGCGATGAGCTATGGCAGCAGATGGGTCACAGTGATTCAATCCACCGAGACCACTGGCCAGTTTGGGAAGATCAATACCTGATTGATGAAACAATTACCCTTGTAGTCCAAGTAAACGGCAAGGTACGCGCTCAGCTGCAAGTGGCAGCTGACATTAGTAAAGAAGACGCTATTACGGCTGCCAAGTCGGATGAACATGTAGCTACTTTCCTGGATGGAAAAGAAATCAAGAAAGAAATCTTTGTCCCAGGTAAACTAGTCAACTTGGTAGTGTAGTTGTTGCTGCAGTAGTGTCGTAATCGCCGCTTGCGGTACGGAAGTCGGCTGCAACGCTGTCTAACTTCTGTATAGTGTCGTACACGCAAGTATGTATCGTTCCGCCTTCGTCGAAGACATTGTAGAGCTCGTTTATCTTGTAGCCTTTGGGGGTTACTAGTATGTCCTCAGTGTGGCTAAATGCCTGCTCTGATGTTTCTCCGAAGTCGAGCATTGTGTAATCTTTGCACTCCTCTTTGGCCCTATTCATTGCGCAGCGTAAAGGTAGTACGACAGTTGTTAAGGATAATGCAATGATCGCCGAATATTTAGCGATTGCGCGCACGCCTTGCCAATGCCAGTTGCGGTAATCTTCTGGTGTGGCTTTGGCGGGCATAGTCCTGTTATGTCTGTACGCATACCACTGACCAATCTTAACAAGCGTAGGCATTCTCGGACTCTCCAGCGGTGTGCCTAAACTCTCGAGCTCGGACTTACTTGGCATGTAGCCAGGCTACCCAAATAAAAACAACCCGTCAACGTCGTTTTTTACAAAGAACTGACTAGTAACTAGTGAAGCTTGTTTATAGGGGTGAAATAGAGTATACTTGAGCATAACTTATTAACTAATCTAACAGGAGTTCTGTTTTTCTATGGGAAAACCAAAGAAGCGAACCAGTCCCCGACGAACCGGCACACGACGAAGCCACCTAGTTCTTAAACTAGCACGCGTCGTTAACGGTAAATCACCGGTAAAGATCTTTACTACTCGCCGTGAGAGCGGCAAGACACTAAGTAAATAGTCTCGGACATTTAATCTGGGTTATAATGGTTATGTCTACAGAGATAGCTCTGTAGCAGATAGGATTTAACAATATGGCATCAAACCGTCACCTCGGTCGTATCCTGGCACTCCAGACTCTTTATGAGTATGACTTTCGCCGCGATTGTGGGGATGAAAATGTTGATCTTGTCGAAATTCTAGAGCGTAATGTTCGCCGTTACGCCGAAACCGTAGATGACACTGATTTTATTAAGCGTCTTTCCGAAGGAGTTGCTAAACTCTACGAAGATCTAGACGCAGTCCTACAGCCAGTTGCGCCGGAATGGCCAATTGCCCAAATTGCCCGTATGGACCGCATGGTTCTCAGGTTGAGCCTGTACGAACTGCTTAGTGAAGATGACGTGCCACCAAAGGTAGTCATTAACGAAGCTGTTGAGCTATCCAAAGCATTTGGAGGCGAGAACAGCTCTAAGTTTATCAATGGTGTGCTAGGGACTATCCTTCGCAGTATCGAAGATAAGACACTACAGTTGCCTGAAAGCTTGAACTTAAAGAAAGCTAACGCATGAAACGACCAAGTAACCCATTAAAACGATCTCAGAATAACTCTTCGAACAATTCTGCTAACACTCCAGACAGTGCTACTACAAATAGTCCTTCCAAGAGTGTTTCCAAGGGTCCATTTAATCGACCATTTCAGAATATTAAGAAGTACGTAAAGCGACGACCTGCAATTAGCGAAGTAGTACGTGAGCCTACCGCAGGCGGTGTGGTATTTCGTCGTAGTGAAAAGCAAGAGATTGAAATCTTGCTTATTCAGGACGCCAAAGATCGCTGGACTATCCCTAAAGGGCATATCGAAGAGGGCGAAGAAGCAAAACAGACCGCAGAGCGCGAAGTTGGCGAAGAAACTGGGTTAAAGAAAGTACGGGTACTTAATTGGTTAGGTAAGATTAACTTCCGTTACCGCCGAACAAACAGTCTTGTACTTATGACCACGGAAATATTTCTAATTCAGGCACTTGGTGATACAAACGATATTACTCCAGAAGACTGGATGAACGGAATTAAGTGGTTCCCAGCCTCAGAGGCCTTGGACAAAATTGAATACGACGATATCCAAAAGCTTATTTTATTGGCACTTAAGAAGATACGTGATGGTAAACTAGGGCTATAACCTATGGATTTTTCTGCATACAAGACCTTCGCGACCGATAAACTACACGTAACTTTCTCGGACACCCAACTACTCGTAACGGCGTTTACGCACCGTTCGTATGTTAACGAACACCGTAAAACCGCTAGCGAGCACAACGAACGCCTCGAATTTCTTGGCGATGCCGTGCTCGAACTAGTAGTTACCAGCTATTTGTACGGAAACTACAAAGACCCAGAGGGCGTACTGACCAACTGGCGCAGTGCACTCGTTCGCACCGAGAGCATTAGTGCTGCCGCCTCAAAGCACGACTTCGAGCCATTACTGCGTCTTAGCCGGGGCGAAAAGCGCGGTACCGACCGTGCACGTGCTCAGATTTTAGCAAACTGCTACGAAGCGGTTGTTGGTGCTATATACCTAGATCAAGGTTATGACGCTGCAAGCAAATTCATCCACGACAGCCTCATTTGTACTTTTGACGAAATTCTAGCCACAGGTTCATGGATGGATCCAAAGTCTCATTTCCAAGAGGCCGCTCAGAGTCGCGACGGCGCTACTCCTGTATACAAGGTCTTGAGTGAAGAAGGCCCGGATCACGACAAAGTCTTTACGGTAGGTGTTTTTGTGGCTGGTAAGCTCAAAGGTCAGGGAACTGGCCCAAGTAAACAAGCCGGTCAGCAAAAAGCCGCCGAAGCTGCTCTTGCAACCTATAACACAACTGAGTAATTGACAAAAACAGTCTAAAGTAGTAAAATATGTCTATGAATTCAGACCCTACTCTACAGTTGGGTGATGCACAGCACACCCCTAACGAATGGCGCAGATTCGCCGTACGCAGTGTTCTCGCTGTCGGTGGTTTTGCAGTGGTTGTTGGTGGTGCTTTTGGCTTTGATAAGTACATCAACTGGAGCGAGCGCGGTACAGAATTTGCCACAACACAGCAAGCGCTAAACACACTTGATAAAAACGTAGATGAGCATGGCGACGACTCCGACGAATATGGCGACGATCAAGACCATATGGAGCGCGATCTTCGTGGTGCTATGCCATTCCTTATGGGCGACATTGCAGGTAAGATCACATCTGCTAATGCCATTGGCGGTGACTACACACTAGAAGATGGTCGCACCATGGCTGTCAATAACTCTGTCGATCCAGAAACAGGTGATGAAACAATTCGTTTAACTTTCGAAGACAAAGTCGGCATGACTTCCAAGGAATTCTCACTACTACGTAGCTCTACTGGTTTATTCAAGAAACTTTCCTTCTATACCGACACTATTGATGATCCTCAAACTTCAGGCGGCCCATACTTCAAGTATGATTTTAGTGGAAACGACTTTGATCTTGGGAACACCTTCACTATGTACAGCGACAATGGCGAAAGACTTAATGATCTTGGTCCAACATTTTCTGTGAATAACACACAGTTCACAACTTATACGCCAGCCGGTCCAGCTACTGAGCGCGTTCTAGATCAATATAACGAAGTAAGTTTGCTTCTTGACGAAGCACTTAGCCAGCCACGTAAATAATTAGAGTGAACCAAGGAAACCGCCAGATTGGTGCTTCCATAATCTTGCATAAATTCCGTCTTGAGTGAGTAGTTCATCATGGGTGCCTTGCTCCAGCAGGACACCATCGTCCACTACAATGATGCGGTCCATCTTTTGGATTGTGCTTAGTCGGTGGGCTATTACAATGGCTGTCTTGCCCTTCATGAGGCTCCACAGGGCTTTTTGAATATGCACCTCGGTCTCGCTATCCAGGGCGCTGGTAGCTTCATCCAAGACTAATATTGGCGCATCATGTAGAATTGCCCGTGCAATAGCAACCCGTTGACGTTGCCCGCCGCTTAGCTTTACACCACGCTCACCAACCAAAGTGTCTAATCCCTCGGGTAGTTTATTAGTGAATGCCGAAACGGTTGCCATGTCGGCGGCTTTCTTGACTGCTTCAATGGGCGCGTTCTCATTTGCGTACGAAATATTCTCTAGAATGCTACGGTGAAATAGCAATGGCTCTTGTGGTACATAGCTAACCAGTCTCCGAAGATCTTTCTGAGAGAGATCACGGATGTCAATATCGTTTATTGTTATGGACCCGTCGGTAACATCGTGAAAGCGAAGGATGAGTTTGGTTAGAGTTGACTTTCCGGCGCCACTTGCGCCGACCACCCCAATGCGCTCACCTGGGCGAATAGATAATGAGAAATCGTTAAGTACCTTCTCGGAAGATGTATCGTATGCAAAACTTACAGCGTTAAACGCAAGATTATATTTGTTGGTTTTAGGCAGTTTTACTGTTTCTGGCCGATCCTGAATCTCGGGCTGTCTCTGGAGTATCCGCATCATCTGATACGCGTCACTCATCTGGTTCTCATATCGCTTGATCATTGATGCTACCTGAACCGTGGCATCCAAGAGGCGAATAGTATATAGCTGCACGAGTGTAATGGTCGCGATGCCAATCTTGCCGTCCCTAAAGAGCAAGAGCGATGTGACAAGGATAATTATGAACATAACGCTATGGAAAGCTGTGCGTACGCTATCAGCGGCTGTGTAGCTATGCCACATTAGTAACTGGTTCTTTGACCAATCATTAACGTACCCCTCCAGCCTTTTAGCCTCGGAATTTTCCTTGGCTAAAGACTTAACGGTGACAGCGTGACTAAGAGAATCAGATAACTGCCCAGCTAATATTCCTACACTAACCGAGAACTTCCGCCGCAGCCCCAGGCGTAAGCTAGCTGCAATGGTTGTTATTATGGTGATTACAATGACACAGAGCGCCGTTATCAGCCCAAGAAACGGGGATTTAATACACAGAACGATAGTGCTACCTAAAATGGTCGTGACGACCGCAGGGAGCGTCTCATACCATAAGTTATGGAAGTCAATTGCAGCATTTGACATACGCTGGACGTGAGATGACAGGGCTCCAGTGTACTGGCTAGAGAAAAAATCGTAATCCTGGTGAATAGTCTTATCGAACATAATTTTATACAGATAGTTCGATGTCGCCACTCCGTTTAGGGCGAAAACGGTGTTCCAGATAGTTCGTATAACAAGGTTCGCGGCAAGGATCACACTGAGCCAGATTATTAATGACATTGCGCTATCGAACTGACGGTACGCTATCTTCTCAATTATCGAAGCAATGTAAAACGGAACGACAACCCCACTTACAATATTTACGACGTACCCCAAATAGCTCCAAATCGATATTACTCGCCTGGCGCGCATTGCTGTAAAGAACAGCTTGATAGCTCCTCGTGTCACTGCTTTATCACGGGCTAGGTTTTTTGTAGTTTTGTCGCCCTTCATTTCAGGTATTGTAGCCTGGATTGGCAAGAGTTGACAATAGAGGTCGTTATCTGTAAAATAGAGCAAAGTCATTTTAGAAATCTAAATGGATACAAGAAAGAGAAGATCGTAAACCTATGCTAGCTATTCGAATGCAACGAACCGGACGTAAGGGACATGCAATGTTCCGCGTTGTTGTTCAAGACTCACGCCTAACCCCAACCAGTGGTAAAGTAGTTGCCAACCTCGGTCACTACGACCCACATACCAAGGCTGTATCTGTGGACACCGAAAAAGCTAGCTTTTACCTAAGTAACGGAGCACAACCATCAGACCGTGTTGCCCGTCTACTACAAAAAGAAGGTGTTAAGCTCCCAGAATGGGTAGCGCTTTCTACCGATCGTGCTCGCACAATCCGTAATGCTGAAAAGCTTCGCAAGAACCAGCCAGCTGAAGAAAAGGCTGAAGAAGTCGCAGAAGAAGCTCCGGCAGACGTTGCTGAAGAAGCACCTGCAGCTGAAGCTACAGTAGAAACTACTGAAGAAGTAACCGAAGCTCCAGCTGAAGAAGCTGTAGAAGAAGAGAAAAAAGAAGAAGCCTAAGCTTTTTAAATCGCAAGAATCTTTCAAAGTCCGGGACAATCCCGGACTTTTTGTTTGGCAGTTTGCTATACTGAAAAGGTCAGAGTAAACAGGAGTTCAGCCATGAGCAGTAATATTGACCAAGACTTTGTTGAATATATCGTAAAATCCCTCGTTGGGAATCCAGATCAAGTTGTTATCGAGCGTCGAATCGACGAGAAAGGCGTGCTCCTAGAGCTCACCGTTGACCCAGAAGACCTCGGTCGCATCATTGGTAAGCGCGGTGCAACCGCACAGAGCCTTCGCACACTGCTTCGTGCACTAGGAACCAAGAACGATGCTCGTTATAACCTTAAGATCGTAGACAACGGCCCAGAAGACTACGAGCGACCTGCTCGTAAGCCAGAGTCAGCCCAAGCAAATGATTCAAGCGACAATACTTCATCCGATGATTCAGCAGACGACACCGCGCAAGACGACACCACAACCGTTGCGGCTGCTAATGACGAAGTCATTGAAGCGGGCGAACCTGAGTTGGATGACGTCAGCGACGAGCCAAGTGATATGGCTAAGAAAACTCGCCGCGAACTTGAAGACCTTGACGACTTAGACATCTAAGCGTAAACTTCTACCTAGTCTTACAAAGACAAAAAGGTTTTTTATTGAAATAGAAAACAAGCTCTTGCGAGCCAGTGACCTGTAACTCAGAATCATTGGGAGCTTTATGTGACAGACGGAACCCCTTAATCGGGGTTCTTTTTGTTACAATGGACTATATGCTTCATACGGTTCAGAAAGGAACTGGTACACCAGTGGTCTTCCTTCATGGTTTTGAAACGTCCCATAAGTATTGGGATCTCGTTGTTAAGCGGCTCCCTACCAAGACACTACAGGTGATCACTCCCGACATACTTGGTTTCGGGTTGTCACAAAAGCCCAAAGATGGGCTATACGATGTAGACCAACATGCCGAGAGTATCGTACACAATGTGCTTGCCGATCTTGAAGGACCTGTAGTTCTCGTTGGGCATTCTATGGGCGCAATGATCGCAACTAGGATTGCCAAGACACACCCGGAACTCGTCTCTCGGCTTGTGCTAGTGAATATGCCTACATTCACCGATAAAAAACAAGCCCAAAAAATGATACTTGGCACGCAGTCGATCTTCCATAAGGCATATGTTAGTCCACTTGGGCGAGCAGTTCATGCTGGCCTAGGTACTCGGATCGGCAAGAAAGTACCTCGATTTCTACATGGTTCCAAGCCAAATATGGCTGACATTGCTGATGAGTACTTTACCCATACTAGAGCATCATTTCTGCGAAGCCTGCGTAACACAATCATCGGTTATCAGCCGTTGAGCGACCTGCATTCATTGCCTATGCCTGTTAGCGTCATTTATTCCAAAGACGATAAATACTACTCAGGTAGTGAGCTAACGTCACTACGAGCTGACAAGATGAAGGTTATTAATCTTGCCGGCGGGCATCACTTACCTCTCAAACAATACAAGTTCCTGGCAGACTATATTATTTCTGAGGCGAAGCAGATTGCTTGATAGCTGTAGCGTAGATCCGAAGTAGCTGCGTGGTATAGCTTTGTTGGGCGGCCTGTTTCTTGCTACTAAGCATAGCCTTACTCATATGGCTGATCTGCTCAGGCGAATCCTGTAACTTTTCGATAGACTCGGCAATACCTTGCGCATCTGGGGAATTTGTTAAGGTCGATCCTTTAGCTGGGACTACCTCGGTCATGTCAGGGTCACAAAACATTGCCGGTAGGCCAGCAGCCATAGCCTCGAGTAATACCATGGGTTGGTTATCGAAGTCGTATGATGTAGAAATGAATAGATGACAACTAGCCATTGCCCGCAAGATATCTTTTTGAGGCACACCACCGTAGACGGTTACTCGATCCTCGAGGTGGTAGCGTACGATATACCGCTTCACCTTTGCCATGTCCACACCGTCGCCGTACATACTAACTTCTACGTTTTTTAGGAACCGAACGGCTTTCAAGAACTCGATCGGTCGCTTCTCTGGGGATACGCGGCCGCACCAAAGTATCTTTAGCTTCTGATTCTTGGCTAGTTTCCTTGGTTTACTGCGCACTAGCTGCTGCAAAACAGAATCCTCTAAGCCATTAGAGAGCACGGACAAAGGCGTTGTAACACCTTGTTTTAGTAACTTGTCGGCAAAATGTTTGGAAGGGACGATAACATGATTGGTAAAATTTGCCTGATTAACCATGATCTTCCACATACGTCGTGCCAAAGCTGTTTTGGTGTAGTGTGAACTATCATTTTTGACGATCGAAAGGTGTTGTATGTGTTTACTGTGTAGTTTCTCTAAGATATGCGACATCAGCACCGGAGCTGGTAGGTGTTTGGTATATACATCGATTCGGCCGTGCATTGTCTGAACCAGAGGTATTCCCAGCTCCTTACCGGCAACTAAGCCGGCGATTGTTGCGCCCATCTCGCTATGGGTGTGGACAATATCTATATCACCCAGTTTTATGAGCTCGTCACGAGCAGTTTTAATTGCCTTTTGCGGTGGCCACACAAAGGGGTATCCACCAGGACTAAACTTTCTAGAGGTTGGAAGTCTGACGATAGTTGGGTCTGTGCTTGGTTTAGTTAATGGGCAAAATACGGTAACAGTATGACCAGCGAGTTCCAGTGCTTCTTTTTGTGCTTTGATAGACGTTTGGACGCCCCCGAGTGTCGGCAGGTAGTAATCCGTGAACATGGCAATGTGCATGGCCGTATTATACAAGAGCCGCTAATAGAACTGTGTTACCATATGGCCTAATGAGTCCTGCAACTACCGAAGTAAGTGTTTTTACAAATGTATGTGTGCTTACTCTTACAGAACTTGCAGAGCTGCCTAAAGTTGCCGTGCCAAGACATTACGATGGTACTGTTCGTCTGGAGACAAAATTAGCCTATGCACTATTGGCACAGATGCTTTGGACATTTACAGATAAGAAGTATAGCCCAAGCGATATTCTTGTCACTTCAAAAGGGAAACCGTATCACCGTACAAATGGTTACTTCTTTTCATATGCACATACAGGCAATTACATTGCCTGTGTAGTCTCGAGTTCAAATGTAGGCCTGGATGTTGAGCAAACCAGAGTGATCCCTGCAAAGTTGCATAGTAGGATACTAACTACACAAGAGATGCGATTAGGAGCGGATCCACTCCGAGCCTGGGTGATTAAAGAGGCCTACTCAAAGTTAGTCGGCGAAGGGCTCGGCCTTGGGTTTTCTCGGTACTCTACCTCTGATCTACTGGAAGAGACTAATAATGTAGTAATTCAGGATAACGATTATACTCTGGCTGTATTCTGTAGCGACCAGAACGCCAAGATTGCTGTAGGGCAAGTATGAAGACTGTCCTCGTAACAGGCGCAACCGGGTTCTTGGGTGAATATATTGTCCAAGAGTTTTCGAAAAAAGGTTACCGTGTTATCGCTGCAGGTCGGAATAAACAGAAGCTCTCGAAGTTTCGTAAAGCCGGTATACTGACGTTTGCCGGAGATCTCGCCAATTTGGGTAAAGTATCTGACAAGATTGATATTGTTGTGCACGCAGCCGCACGATCAACTGTCTGGGGCTCCTGGAAAGATTTCTACGCCGATAATGTCCAAGGAACACAACATGTCGTCGACTTCTGTCGCGCGATTGGCGTTAAACGGTTAGTCTTTGTGTCGTCACCAAGTGTTTACTCTAGAACCGGGGACAGACTCAAGATCAAAGAGCCAGAAGTTGATAGAAGGAATAACCTTAATAACTATATACGTAGCAAGATTGCTGCCGAGCAAGTAGTCATGGGCTGCGCCAGAGACATTGAAGTTGTTATCCTGCGCCCAAGAGGTATCATTGGCGTCGGTGATACCAGTATTGTGCCACGCCTGTTGGCTGCCAATGCATCTTTTGGTATCCCGCTCTTTCGTGACGGTACCAACAAAGTAGATCTTACTTGTGTCGAGAATGTTGCGTTGGCCTGCAGGCTTGCGGCAGAGTCGCCAAGGGCAGTGGGCAAGACCTACAACATTACCAATGGCGAACCGCGCCCGTTTAAAGCGATAGTCAAGCAGCTGTTCGAAGGTCTTGGTATAACTCCTCGTTTTCGCCATCGCAATGTACATGTAGTGTATAGAGTAGCTGTTATCATCGAATTGATTTACCGGCTTCTTAGGATTACGAAAGAACCACCTATCACACGCTACACTGTTTGCACGCTTGGGTACTCTCAGACACTAGACATTTCCAGGGCTAAGCGCGATTTAGGTTATGTACCAAAAGTGAGTTTAGATACGGGGATACACCAATATGTCGCAGCAAACAAACTCTAACCCGCTGACCGTAACGTATTATCGATGTGGTCACTGCGTAAACCAGCTGTCTCATGTCTACCGAGACCATCCCAAGGAAAGAAGAACATTCCCATCCGGTGTCTTTTTGATTCTGCACCCAAGGTTTGGTTACGTATTATTTGATACCGGATACTCAACTGATATCTACAGGCAGGGCATAATTGGTAAGGTCTACTGTAGGTTCAACCCGACGTTCGTGCAGAGGAGCGACGAAATTGCCTCACAGCTTCGGAAAGATGGCATCAAGCTTGCCGATATACGGTATGTGATCTTGTCACACATGCATCCAGACCATATTGGCGGGGTCAAGTTCTTTCCGAAAGCTAAGGTAATTATAGGTAAGGATACATACGATACCTTTCAAAAACCTCGAACTAAAGATCTACTATTAAAGGGATTACTGCCTAAAAACGTTGAGCAGCAGTTTATGGTCATAAAAGATACCGATATGAAAGTGCGAACCGATGGATTACGCGGTTTCGACCTCTTTGGAGACAAGAGTCTATTTGTAGTAGGCCTGCCAGGTCACACCAAAGGCCATCTAGGCGCCTACATCCCTGGCAAGATGCTGTTGGCGGGAGATGCAAGCTGGGGCCAAGATTTACTAGAGCACTCACATAATCTTCGCTTTGTGGCTAAGCAAGTACAACACGATTACAGCCATTACAAACAAACTGTAGTTGCACTACAGAAGCTACAAACCAAAGGGGTTGCTGTTTGCTTTAGTCACGACACTTACAGGAAAAGGCAGCTGTTGTGAAAGAAAAACTAATAACTCTTTGGTACTTTGTCCAGACACGTTGGCTACAGAAGTTGCGAACTAGAAAATCCGTAGAGCGGTTGCAATCTAGAATGATCCGCAGACACTTTGCATATTTGCATACACATTCACCGTACTTTGCAAAACGTCAGCTTATTCGGGGTATTGGTGACCTTCAGGACTTACCAATAATGGATAAGGCTGCTTCGCTGGCTAGCTTTAATACTATGAATACTCGCGGCCTAAAACGCGATAAGGCACTGGCGATTGCAATTAAAAGTGAACGAACTCGTAACTTTACACCTACCTATAATGGCGTTTCAGTTGGACTTTCGTCAGGTACCAGTGGCCACCGAGGATTGTTTGTAGCGAGTGATTACGAGCGAGCTTCCTGGGCGGGAGCCGTACTGGCAAAGTTTCTACCAAAGGGTAGTATAAGCGGTCATAGAGTAGCCTTCTTCCTGCGGGCAAACAACAACTTGTACGAATCTGTTAATTCACGGTTCATCACCTTTAGGTATTTTGATATGTATAAGGATATGACAAAGCTCATTAGCGAACTCGAGCAATACGAACCAACAGTACTTATTGCTCCGCCGTCTGTTCTGGGGCTGATTGCAAATGCAGTAGAACAGAAAGTTATATCCTTGCATGCTCAGAAGGTTATATCGGTAGCAGAGGTATTATCGGTTGGCGACGAGAAACGATTCAAGAGAGTTTTTCGTCAGAAGTACATCTACCAGGCATACCAGTGTACTGAAGGATTCCTGGCACACACCTGTCATGAGGGATCGCTGCACTTGAATGAAGATATTGTCTATATTGAGAAAGAGTTTATCGACGACCGTCGGTTCGTACCGATTATCACAGACTTTCGGCGGAAGACACAGCCTATTGTTCGGTACAGGCTCAACGATATCCTTGTTCTGTCCAAGAAGAAGTGTTCCTGTGGTATGACTACCACAGTAATTGATCGAATCGAAGGCCGCGAAGATGACATCTTCTTATTTAAGGATAAAGCCGGACGGACTATTAAGGTCTTCCCAGATATTATTGCCCGATGTGTGATATATACTAAAGGTATAGGAGAGTACAGGGTGACTCAAACATCGCACGATACGATCGTAGTTCAGATTGATACCCAAGCTGCGACAGTACGACAAGCTATCGCAGCCGAGTTTGCGAATCTCGCCAAGAAGATGTCATTTGTATCGCCACGCATTACATTTGAAACATATTCATTAGATATGAAACGTAAGTTAAAACGTATAGAAAGGCAGTTTAGTGAAAGTTCGTAACTGTAAGATTACAGGCTGGGGAACGTATCTTCCTTCTCATCCAGTGCAATTCGACGGTGGCACACGCTACCGGGTGACAGGCGACGAAACACAGCTTTCTATGGCAGTTGCTGCTTGTAAGGATGCTTTGCAGGTTGCCGGTCTAGATATCACTGATATCGATTGTATTGTTTCGGCTAGTGCTGTAGGGATTCAGCCCTTACCATGCACTGCAGCTTTGATTCACGAGCAAATTGCAAAGGGCACCGAGATACCGGCTCTAGACATTAATACTACTTGTACCAGTTTTTTGACTGCAGTCGATCTGACCTCCTACCTGATAGATGCTGGCCGTTACAAGAAGGTACTAATCGTATCAAGTGAGGTAGGATCACTTGGCCTTAACCCAAAGCAAAAAGAAAGCTACGAACTCTTTTCGGATGGGGCGGCTGCAATAGTGCTTTCTTCTTCAGATAATGAAAATCAAGGAGTTATAGCAAGTATGCAGCGTACCTGGTCTGAAGGTGTGCATACTACAGAAATACGAGGTGGGCTAACTGGGCTGAGACCACAGTTCTACACAGAAGAGAATAAAGAAGACTATATGTTCGATATGAATGGTCGAGCAGTTTTGCGTATCGCAGCACAGCGGTTACCGGCTATGGTCAAAGACTTTTCTAATGAGTTTGGTATAGGAATGAAGGATGTGGACGTTATCATCCCTCATCAGGCTAGTCGAGTTCTCAACATGATAATGAGCAAAATGGGCGCGCCTGAAGGCAGCTATATTAACTGGGTAAAAGAATATGGCAACATGGTTTCGGTTTCTGTTCCGTTTGTACTCTGCAAACTTCTTGAGAATGGTATAATTACTTCAGGAAACAGAGTGCTACTGTGTGGGACGGCAGCAGGATTAACAGCAAATATTCTTGTGATGGAGGTGTAAGAGCATGCTTGATGAAATTCAAGATATCATTAGCGAAGAGTTTGATGTAGATAAAGAAGAAGTGACTCCCGAGGCGAATCTACGCAATGATCTTCATATTGACAGTATGGCAGCGGTTAATTTGTCATTCGAAATAGAAGGAAAGTTCGATGTCAAAATATCTGACGAAGAGCTTGCCGACTTAAAAACCGTTGGTGACATTGTAAGTCTCCTCGAATCCAAAAAAGCAGTATCTTCCAAGTAACATGAGCGCGAGTGAAGCAAAAACTGCCATCCTTTTCCCTGGGCAGGGCTTGCCATTGGACCCGGAAGCATTCCGGACATTTTATGATAACGATCAATCTGTGCGAGAGCTTGTGGACTCGATTGATTTCCGGTTTGATGATGGCATGTCGCTCAGGACTTTATGTCTTGAAGGTAGCGAGCAGCTAACGGATACGCGTTACGTTCAAGCTAGCTTATTTTTGGCTTCCATGGCCGTATCGCTGGCGTTAGAGGGCGCCGGGATCCATGCCGATGCCGTTGCTGGTCTAAGCCTGGGTGAGTATGCAGCGCTTTGCTATGCAGGATCATTCGATGTGCAATCTGGTGTCACACTTATGGCCAGTCGAGGTAGGATTATGGCTGAGGCTATTCCAGATGGTTCGGGCATGGCATCTATCATTGGGCTGGATGCCGAAGCCTTAGAGAGTATTTGCAGTGAAGCCCAGCAGTATGGTGCCTGCCAGATAGCCACATATTCTACTGATACACGCCTTGTAGTCACTGGAGACAACAAGGCAGTAAATTCTGTTATAGAGCAATGTGCGGCGAGAAAAAGGGTGCAGGCAGTCAAACTTGGGACCTCCAGGGCCTTCCACTCTAGCTTGGCTAGGCCTGCTGCCGAGTTATTTGCTTCAGAGATCGAGAAGCAAAACTTTGTATTTAAAGCGCCAGAATTGCCGGTATACTATAACGTCGATGGCGAGACCGGGCATACAGGCATTGGTGATATTGAGGTTGCGCAGTTCTATCGTCCAGTTCAGTTACAGAAGACAATCGAAAATATGTGCAGAGATGGAATAACGCGTTTTATCGCAATTGGACCTGGAGTCTCGCTTGCAGCTTATGCCCGAGAGAATGCCAAGGCATTAGGTTTACGGGCTGAGACGCATGTAGTTGAGAAATACGATGATATCGCCACAATGCTACAAAAGATTGAGGCAGCTAATGCGTAGGGTTGTTATTACTGGCATGGGTGCCATTACGCCAATTGGTAATGATGTGCAAAGTTATTGGGAAGGACTCAAAGCCGGCAAGAGCGGTATTAGTCATGTCACATCATTCGATACTACAAATTGTCCAGTAAAGATTGCTGCCGAAGTGCGTGATCTCGACCCAGTAGAATTCCTGGGTAAACACGATGCCAGGTACAATTCTAGGTTTATGCAGTTTGCTCGTATCGCTGCTAAACAAGCATACAAGAACAGTGGTTTGCAGAAAGACGATGTAGTTCCAAGTAGGTTTGGTGTATATGTTTCCACGAGTATTGGCGGGATTGAGGCACTAGAAGAAAGTTACGACTCTTTTGATCGGAATGCGCCGTCCCGTGTTTCGCCGTATTTAATCCCAAACACGCTAGTTAACCTGGCTTCAGGAGCTATTGCCATCGACTTCCAAGCAAAGGGTCCAAACCTGGCTATCGTCACCGCATGTGCCAGCGGGTCAAACTCGATAGGTGAGGCCTTCAAGGCAATACAGCGTGGCGATCAAGATGTCATTATTGCTGGTGCTGCCGAGGCAGCAATTACTCCCTTGACGCTCTCAGGGTTTGCGGCAATGCGTGCTATGTACACAGGTGACGGCCCAGAGCGTGCATGTATACCGTTCGATACTGAACGAAGTGGAACGGTTATGGGTGAGGGTGCGGGCATTGTGATTCTCGAGGATCTAGTGCATGCCACAGCAAGGGGTGCACAGATCCTGGCCGAGGTAGTTGGCTACGGGACTAACTGCGACGCTTACAGTATTACTACTCCCGAGCAAGAAGGAGTGACAATCGGACAAGCTATGCAATTAGCTCTGGACGATGCTGGGGTTAGTGCTGATAAGGTTGGGTATATTAACGCACACGGAACAGCAACTGTCCTTAACGATGCAACCGAGTCGAAGGCAATTACACGGGTATTTGGCAGTGATTCGCCGGTGTTAGTCTCTTCAACAAAATCAATGACCGGTCATTTGCTTGGTGCAGGCGGTGCAGTTGAGGCAATCGCTTCAGTGCTGTCTCTCCAGAATGGTTTTGTACCAGCAACTATCAATGTTACAAATGTCGACCCGATGTGTTTGGTTAACGTTGTAACAAATACTGGTATTAAGAAAGAGTTAGATTTGGTCATGAGTAATTCGTTTGGTTTTGGTGGGCATAATGCATGTCTGGTGTTCAAGAAATGGCCGAACTAACAACAATCCCTTCGCTATTACGTCGTAGCGCAAAACTGTACGGCGACAGGGTTGCATTCCGGCAACCAGATAACAACGGTGACATCGCAGAGATTACCTATGCTCAGTTTGCAAGCGATGTCGCTGCGCTTACTGCACGATTAATGGGACGCTCAAGAATCGTTCATAAAGTCGGCATCATGGGTAAGAACTCCTATCAGTGGGCGGTTGTGTACTTTGCGGTTATGTGCGGAGGTGGAACTGTTGTGCCGCTAGACAAAGAACTCACCCCCAAAGAACTAGCTGATTCCATCGAGAGGGTCAATTTAGATATCTTGTTCTACTCTAGCGATGTTAAAACCAAAGTGACATCAGCTAAACGAAAAAGTAGCAAAACAACATGTATATCTATGAGTAGTCGTTCTGGTGCCACTACTCTTGCAGCATACCTTACGGACGGCTCTAATATTATTAGACAAGGCAGCAAGAAACCTCGTACGATCAAGATTAATCCAAACCAGTGTGCTGCGCTGCTGTTTACATCTGGGACTACATCGAGATCTAAGATTGTGATGTTGTCACAACGATCGATCATGTTAGATATGCAGCGAGGTGTTCGGCCATTCGGTATCAATTCCCAAGACGTATTTCTTTCGATTCTACCCATGCATCATATGTTTGAATGTAATGCTGGATTCCTCGCACCGCTTTACTCTGGTAGTACAATTCACTTTAGTCGGGGTATCCGTTATGTTGCTGATGAGTTCAAGTCGGTCAGGCCTACAGTTGTCGTCTGTGTGCCCAGGGTTATTGATTCATTGCACGCCAAGATTTGGAAAGGTATCAGGGCTAAAAATAAAGAGCGCACTGTTCGGCTATTAGTCACTGCCACGAGTGTACTAGGCAAGCATAGCATCACCCTAAGGAGGCGATTATTTGCAGCAATTCACGACGAACTTGGTGGCAGGGTTAGAATATTCCTTAGCGGCGCGGCTCCACTCAACGAGAAAATCGCCAACGAAATGCTCGGGTTAGGATTTGGTTTGTTCCAGGGGTATGGTCTAACCGAGTGCTCGCCAGCTGTTGCCCTCACATATTTTGGCAATAACGACATTGACTCGGTAGGTCCACCTATTGCCGGAACTACCATTACTATTGCCCAGAAGGGCGAAGACGGCGTGGGAGAGGTGATTATTAAAGGTCCCCAGGTAATGCTTGGGTACTATAAGGATGCGGCAGCTACTAGGCGAGTACTAAACAACGGAAGTTTTGCCACTGGCGATCTCGGATACATCAAGCCAAACGGCAGTCTTAAGATTGTTGGTCGTCTTAAAAATATGATCGTGGCAAGCAATGGTAAGAAGATATATCCAGAAGAGGTCGAGGCACTGCTAGTCAGCCATTCATCAATTCGAGATGTCGTAGTACATACCATTGCATCCAAGCGTGGACCTCAGGTCTGCGCTAGCATTGTACTGGCAGATACAAACAGTAAGGTACGGAGGGTCAAACTAAGCAGACAAGCCAATGACCATGTGGAGCATGTCAATCAGCAGCTGGCCGACTACGAACAGATACAAGTAGTGGACATCAGAGATGATGACTTTGTCAGGACCTCAACCCTTAAGGTTAAGCGACATCTAATCAAGAATTAATTGGCTGTATCACTAAATCGTTTAGGAACGTCTCGATATAAGCGTTCACTAAAGATGGTTGTTCTGCCATAAGTAAATGGCCGGCGCCATTAATAGTATGCGTTTTTGTGGGCTGAAGGCGTTCACAAAATCGTAGCCCTTTAGAAACAGGCAGGACGCGGTTCTCTTGACCCCAAAACACTAACACAGGAGGTAGTGATTCAGGCCTAACAAACTTACTACTAAACTTATTGAATGACGATAATCCGTTCATTAGGTTAAGTCGCGAATCGGACTGTTTTGGGTTGTTGGCCTCTATCGTTTCAGCTATAAATACAGGATCCTTAGGGTTGGGCTTGCCTGCAAAATTCGTACGAACAGCAGACGCAACCATACCAGGTATGCGTCGAAATACTTTGAGCGCCTTTTTCTGAACATGTTGCAAGGGCTTTGGCATTGGAGTGCTCACCCAGCGAACCAGTGGCGACATCATATCGTGGCCGCCACAGAGATTAAATAGAATCAGCGCTTTAACGCGAGACGAATCTAGCGATGCGTACTCAAGCGATGCTGCAGCACCTACGCAGTTACCGACTAAGATAACGTTCTGAAGATTGAGTTTTTTCATGATGTCATTTGTCATCTGAGCATAAAAATCGAGATCATAGGTTGTATTTGGGCGATCCGATGCTCCACAGCCCAGCATGTCAAAAGCGAAAACATGGTAGTCCTTGGCAAAGTGTTGTACCTGGTGCTGCCAAACCCAATGACCGCTTCCGCCGTTGTGTAAAAATAGCATTGGCTTACCAGAGCCGGCTTCTATATATGCAACTGTGTTTGAGCCGATACGTAGGTTCTTGATAATCGATTACCTCTTGCAATGATAGTACACCGGAATTAGGTATAACATCAAAACTCATGGTTTGATATATCATAAGTGTAATGAGCGGCACGCTATCCCGATATCTAATGCTTTTTGTCCTGAATTTTCTGGAAGGATCCATAATCACCCTCGGTGCCGGCTTATCGTTACCTGCAACAGGCTTGAACTTTTCGGTGGCGTTAACTGTCTTGATGATCGCAGATATTGTTAGTGATATTACCTATTACTTGATCGGCAGATCTAGTAGTGCCGTGCTCGAGAGCAAATACGCCAAATATGTTGGCATTAATCATCATCGTCTAGCCGTGGTTAAGGGGTATTACGATAAGCATGGAAAGGTGACGTTGTTCTTTGCCAAGATGTCAGATGTCCTGGCTATGCCGGCCATTGTGCTCGCAGGGGTTTCTGAGATGAGGTTGCCGACCTTTCTAACAATGAGCATCGCAACCTCGATACTTAAAGGGGTAACCTTGTTTACAGCTGGATATTTACTCAGCGACAGTGTAAGTACGCAAGGCGTAGAAAGCGTAGTGCACCTGATCAGTGGCCTATGTGTGCTGGTGGTCACAATATTGATGTTTAAGTACTTCTATGAAAAAATCAAAAACGATGGCCAAAAAACAAACAAAAAGTAACTTCTGGATTGTCGTCCCTTTTTATAATGAAGAGAAGTTGATCACGGGTACTCTTGATGCCCTAAAAGCACAGAGTGACACCGACTTTACTCTGGTTTGTGTCGATAATGTCAGTACCGATCGATCGCCCAAGATTGTAAAAGATTACATTAAGAAACATCCCAATCTGCGTATCCGGTTGATCCACGAGAAGCAAAAGGGGACTGGTGCTGCTTCTGATACTGGCTTTCGATACGCAATCAAAAATGGTGCAACGGTAGTCGCACGCACCGATGCAGATGCCTTACCATGTAAGGATTGGGTAAAGCTACTAAAGGAAGATTTTCGAACTGGAGCCCGAATTGTTGGGGGTAGATTGCAGCCAAGAACTGATGAAGCGATTTCAAAGTGGTATGATCAAGTACTCGGCAAGATGCTCATCCGCTTAGTAGAATTTTCGCCTCGAATCTTCTTTCGGCGCCCCGGTCAGCAGTATCCGCTATTTATGATACCTGGTCTAAATATGGCTATCGAATCACAGCTATACCTCCAGGTAGGTGGCTTCCCACGGTCAAGTATCGATGATACAGACGAAGATCTAGAGCTACATCTAAAAGTTTGCCAACTAATTCCCGGCCACCAGGCTAGGCTGAATAAGAAGGCTTTAGTGTATGGTTCTGTTCGAAAGGCTCGCGCTATGGGATATAGAGGTATTCTATTATGGTATTGGGGTCGAAAATTTAAGCCTGAAGCAATAGATATCCGGTAACATTTTTACAACAATTGCAAGAAGTACGCTATAATTAACCTATGAAAATACAAGTTATCACGCTTTTCCCGGAGATGTTCTCTGGCGTTATGAATGCAAGCATGATGTGGAAAGCTCAAGACAAGAATCATCTTGAGATCAGTTATATTAATCTTCGCGACTTTGGCCTTGGCCCTCGCCAGACCGTAGACGATACCCCATATGGTGGTGGCGATGGTATGCTGCTCAAACCTGAACCGCTCTTTGCTGCAGTTGAATCTGCAAAGCAGAGTGACCCCGACGCATTAGTATTGCTGATGACCGCTCGAGGCGAGCGCTGGGTGCAAGCCAAAGCACAGCAGCTTGCCGATGATGGCAAAGGGCTTATTATCATTTGTGGCCGCTACGAAGGTTACGACGAACGAATTACTACGGTGGTTGACCGTCAGGTATCAGTTGGCGACTATGTATTAACCGGCGGTGAACTACCTGCTATGACAGTCATCGACAGTGTTATCCGTCTTATCCCTGGTGTACTCGGTGGGGAGAAGAGTACAGAGATCGAAAGCTTCAGTGATGGTAAAACTCTAGAGTTTCCTCAGTACACCCGACCAGAAGAATTTCGTGGGATGAAAGTGCCAGATGTGTTGCTTAGTGGTAATCATGCCGAGATCGCCAAGTGGCGCGAGCAAAACAGTAAGCTTTCCGAAGACTAGATCCGGATATCTCGCCGATTAAAGGCGATCAGCCCGGCAATAAACCCAGTTATTGCGATACCGGCAAATAGTGCGATCGATACCTGGTTTATATGATGATTCACGATAATGTCATTAGCATTGTAGTAGTAAAAGATGGAACCGTACTTAAGATTGTCGAGGGCGGGCTTTAGCCCAGATACCAGGTTGAGAATGAACATTATCATTATTCCGCCACCAATCATGCCATAGACCTTGCTCCGCTCGGTGGCGAGCGCAGACACAAGCATACCAACTCCGAGAACAGCCAGGCCAAACAAGGTACAGACGATGGCGAATAGTAGCTCGTATGACACAGAGAAGTCTAATTTGTAGGCGCTAATGATTGGGATGTTGATTAGGACACTACAGATAACGAAGATCAATAATGTGTATACCCCTGATAGGTACTTCGCTAGGTATATGCGGGAACGGCTTAAGGGCTGTGTTAGGAGCGTCCCAAGCGTGCCGTTCTCTATTTCACCTGCGAGGTAGTTTGCTGATCGATTAAGCATGATAAGTATTGCAAGGATTGGCCAAACCAGCCCAAATTGTTTAGTGGCAAGTAGACTTTCTACAGTGTTAAGTCCTGTGCCTTCGGCTCCAAATGCTTTGAGAACTTCTTTTGGCATAGATGCATACGCCTTGCTGAGTTCCTTGGCTTGCCCTTGGAGAGATGGGAAGATTGATACGTACAGCCAGACGCAGCCGATACCTACAAGGCTGTAGACTATCAGTGATGTTCGACGTTCACGGAGTTCTTTTGCGATAAGAGTCTTCATGATGCTGCTCATGAGTAGAACTCCAGAAAGATGTCTTCGAGGCTGGCGTGGGTTATCTCTAGGTCGGCAACTTTGTGCTTTGCTAGCTGGGATAGTAACGGGTTAAGGTCGCCAGTTACACGGAGTGAGGTATGATTTGTTGTCTCGTGAATCACCTGGACGTTGGCTAATGTAAGTGCAAGTGGTTTGTCGGAGACAACACTAACTTCGTGAATATTCATATCCCGAATATCCTGCATGGTTCGGTCGGCAACAATTCGACCATCTTTTATAATCCCAACCCGATCACAGATCTTTTCAACTTCTCCAAGATTGTGTGAAGACAAGAATATAGTGCCACCCGCCTGCTTATATTTAGCCAATATCTCGTATATGGCTTGCTGTAAGAGTGGATCAAGGCCGGCAGTCGGCTCATCCATAATAAGTAAGTCTGGTTGTCCGCAGAGAGCTAGAGCGATAGCAAGCTTTTGTTTGTTACCGGTCGAGAGATGTTTAACCGGCGTGTGAATGTCTAGATTCAGTTTTTTTGAAACATCTAGCTTGCTCTTGGGCCGCATAGATCGATACAAGGCCAAGTGCTTCTCGCCAGTCCAGTTTGGGTACAGCTGTCTATCGGCTGGTACGTATCCGATACGATACTTTGCCGTAACTGAAGAATCGTGCGCATCGAGGTCGAGAATAGTTATCGTCCCTTTATCGGGTCGCATAAAGTCCATGATCGTGCGGATAGTTGTCGTTTTGCCGGCACCATTAGGGCCAAGGAAACCAAAGATTTCCCCCTTGGGAACACTAAAACTGACGTTCTTAATCCCGCGTCCATTCGGGTAGCGTTTAGTTACCCCATCCAGTACCAGTGCATCTGCCATTACTACTATTGTAGCAAACTGCTTGTGTTATTTCTTAGTCTTGGACAATACTGCCGCAGGCCATTCGTGGGCCACCACTGTGTCCGGAGCCTGTTTCGCCAGGTGTGAACGGATCGTGATTACCGTGGATCATGATAGATGTGCCTTCTGGCGCAGATTCTTTTCCGAGGAGTGACACAGGACCAGGGCTTAGAGTGACTCGGGTAGTGATGGTCTGTAATTCGCCGTTGCCATCTTCATCGATAGTAATGCTTGGCAGGTCGCCAGCATGATAGCCATGATTCGCATCTGGGTCGGTGTTACCGTTGGGGCCTGGATCGAAGTGGCCGCCAGCACATTTAAAGCCTTCACAGTCGCATGCAGCCTTCTCGTGGATGTGAACTGCATGTTTGCCGGCCGCAAGCTTGCTCTTAACGGTAAGCTTGATGTGTACGTATTTCCATCCATCAACATCATATTCAGTAAATGTGGCTTGGCCATCGATATCATCACCTTTGAGCACAGCTTTAGCGGTAGCGGTGACTTTTTTATCTTCGGCTAGTAGGTCAACGGTCATTACTTATTCCTCCCTAGACTTACGGCTAGTATTACCCCAAGAATTATTACGGCAATGAGGTAGTAAATTGCGTTGCTCTCAACCGAGTGGGCAACTGTGTGGTGGGCGAATATATCCATACCCACATTCTAACTCAAAAGTGATTCTAGGCGTTACTCTTAGCGCGTTTGCGCTTGTTTGGATCGAGTTCGCGCTTGCGTAGACGCAGGCTCTTTGGAGTTACTTCTAGCAGCTCATCGCTTTCTAGGAAATCTAGACATTGCTCAAGACTGAAGATGACGGGTGGAGTTAGCTGTACAACACCGTCGCTACTACTGCTGCGCATGTTGGTTAGGTGCTTTTCTTTAGCAACGTTAATTTCCATGTCATCACCACGAGTATTAAGACCGATAATTTGGCCGGCATACACCTGGACACCAGGGCCAACAAAACACGTTCCACGTTCTTCAACGGTTTGGAGGGCATATGCAGTGGTAGCACCGGTTTGGAAGGCGATAAGTACACCATTACGCTGTTGCTCTAGGGCTGAGCCGAGCTCTTGGTAGCCGATGATAAGGCTATTCATGATGGCCGTACCCTTGGTAGCGGTCATTAGAACATTCCGTAGCCCTAAGAGTGTTCGGGTAGGCATTTCGTAGATAAGCTTGGTCACGCCTTTATTGGTAGTGAACTGCTCTTTTAGGTTGGCGCGTCGCTGGCCAAGTTCTGCCTGAACTGCACCAACTTGCTCAGCCCCAACTTCGATAATAACTTCTTCGAGTGGCTCCATTGTTTTGCCATCTTCTTGATGAGTAACGACTTGTGGACGACCAACTTCAAATTCAAAGCCTTCGCGGCGCATGGTTTCGATAAGCACACTAAGGTGTAGTTCACCACGACCTGCAACAAGGAAGCCAATACCATCTTGTTCGACTTGTAAGCCGATGTTTGTTTCGAGTTCTTTGTTAAGACGTTCTAAAATCTGGCGACTGGTGTTGAATTCTGCTTCTTTGCCTTTGAATGGAGAAGTGTTTGGACCAAGGTAGATCTTAAGAGTCGGTGCTTCAACTTCTAGTACAGGTAGTGCTTCTGGGTTTTCAGCGTCAGCAAGCGTTTCGCCAATTTGTACATCGCCTGAGCCGGTCACGCTGACGATGTCACCAGCGATTGCGGTAGGAATCTCGATCTTAGCTAGACCTTGATGGTTATAGATCTTATCAATCTTAGCTTTAACAATACTGCCATCTTTTTTGCAGAGACTGATCTGTTGTCCAGCTTTGATCTGTCCACGGTTGATGCGACCAACCGCATACTTACCCTGGAAACTGTCCCAAGTAAGCGCGGTGACGAGCATCTGGAACGGTTGATCTGGTTCAACACTCGGAGCTGGTACGTCGTTAATGAGACTGTCAAAGATAACAGAAAGGTCGCCTTCGCCGTTTGGATCGCTTGGCATTTCTTTCCAGGCTTTACCTTCACGGCCAATTGCGTAGTAGATTGGGTAATGCAGTTGATCTTCATGCACGGCAAGTTCAAGGAATAGGTCGGCTAGTTCGTCCTCAACTTCTTGAATACGGCTACCAGGTTTGTCGATCTTGTTGATAATAACAATTGGCTTAAGGTTAAGGGCAAGAGCTTTTGTAAGCACGAACTTGGTCTGTGGCATTGGGCCTTCTTGGGCATCAACAATAAGTAGACAGCCATCAGCCATATTGAGAGTTCGCTCTACTTCGCCACCGAAGTCGGCGTGCCCTGGAGTATCGATAATATTGATGTGGTAATCTTCGTGCTTCACAGCGGTGATCTTGGCTGTAATGGTGATGCCGCGTTCGCGTTCTTGGTCGTTACTGTCCATGATCAAGTCTTGGTTCATCTCAGCCTGATTATCACGGAAAACATTAGATTGTTTTAGGAGGCCATCAACAAGAGTAGTCTTGCCGTGGTCCACGTGGGCAATAATAGCGACGTTGCGAATTTTTGTTGGGTTCATAAATACCGATTCCTTAATAAAAGAACCGCTAATGCGGTCTTAACTTGCCTCTATTATAACATAAGGATTGACGTTTAAGAAGGGGTAACTACCGAGGGTCGCGCGGGATAAACTTACTGGTTTTGGCAGCATATTTCTTATAATCGGCATTTTTTGCGTATTTCTTTTCTAGAAGTGGAACGCCAGATACGAAAAGAATGAGAGTGGTGATCGTCATTGGGCCTATTAAGCCAATAAGTTTGTAACTGGTAGGTAGAGTAGATGCACATAGAATCAGCCATAGACCCCACCACTGTGTAACCTCGCCAAAGTAGTTTGGATGGCGGGTGTATTTCCATAGTCCGGAGGTCATGATTTTACCTTTATTCTTTGGGTTGCTAACGAACTGACTGAGTTGTAGATCGCCAACTGCCTCAAAGAAGAACCCGGTTAGCCAAGTTACTAGACCTGCAAGTGCCCAGACTTGTAGATTTGTAGCTGTCGATCGACCAGCAGTCAGAATGACTGGCAGAGATACTAAGAAGAGTAAGAAACCCTGTAGGATAAATACCTGTAAATAGCTTCGAAGGTAGAAGTACTTACCCCAGTCGTGTCGCCATTTCGCATATCTGAAGTCTTCGTTCTTGCCACGGTTGCGAAGGAGGATATGTACTGACAGTCGTAGGCCCCAGACAGTTGTAAGTGCAACACTCAATTTTGATAGGTCGCCAGGATTACTATTGAACAGCTGTGAAACAATTGCTACTAAAACAAATCCAAGCCCCCAGGCTATGTCGGCTAGGTCATTTCGCCGACGAACAACTGATACAAAAAACCAGCCAGTCATATAGATCGCCAAGACTATTGCTAAATTAAGGAGTAAGGAAGTTAAACCACTCATGCTTAGGTATATCGTACCACAGCCAGCCGGACAGAATGCTATATTATTACAACGCTTATGACTACTGTGACTGCTAGAATGTAGTAACTATGACCCAAAAGCAGGCACTGGATATTCTTAAACTTGGTAAAAATGTCTTTTTGACTGGGGCTGCTGGTAGCGGAAAAACATATGTTCTTAATAAATACATCAAATACTTAAAGAAGAATCATGTTTCAGTTGCTATTACGGCATCGACGGGTATTGCAGCCACCCATATGAACGGCAAGACCATTCATTCGTGGGCTCATATCGGAATTAAGGAATTTCTTACACCAACTGACCTAGAAGGGATTTTTAAGAATCGAGAATATCGGGAGGCGATCGCCGATGCTAAAGTGCTCATCATTGACGAGGTCTCGATGCTACATCATTACCGTCTAGATATGGTAGACGCTGTACTTCGCAAAATGCATGGCAAGGACGAACCTTTTGGGGGTATCCAGGTGGTATTGTGCGGCGACCTATTCCAGCTTCCACCGGTAACACGTGGTGGACGTGCGGAGTACGTTACTGCGGCAGCTTCGTGGGCAGAGATGGATATTCAGATTTGCTACCTTACTGATCAATACCGACATGATGACGATCATCTAAGCCAGTTACTCAACGAAATGCGCGCTGGCGAGGTAAGTGAGCAATCACTCGAGCGTCTCATGGGTCGACGAGATGCAGTACTAGGCAAACATATTGTTCCGACAAAGTTGTATACCCATAATACCGATGTAGATGCGATAAATACCATGGAGCTCGAACGACTCGAAGGAAAGTCCTCAACGTTCACCATGACCCATAAAGGAGACCGTGCCGTTGCCAAAGCTTTGATAGCAAGTTGCTTAGCCCCAGAAGATTTAAAACTCAAGAAAGGCGCGCTCGTTATGTTCGTGCAGAACAACTATGCCAAGGGGTACGTTAACGGTACGCTTGGAGTTGTTGTAGATTTTGACGGAGACGGCATGCCGGTGGTCGAGACAACAAATGGCAAGACAATTGATACTGTTCTGGCCAGCTGGCGAGTTGAAGATGGTGAAGAAGTTATAGCCGAAATTAGCCAGTTACCACTACGACTGGCATGGGCTATAACGGTTCATAAAAGCCAAGGCATGACACTGGATGCAGCACAAATCGATCTGAGTAAGTCATTTATTCCTGGAATGGGATATGTCGCATTATCGCGAGTGCGAAGGTTAGATACGCTTAGCCTATTAGGACTAAACAATAGGGCTCTCCAAGTCGATCCGAGAGTAATTGAGCTAAACAAGAAGTTACTTGAACAGTCAAAACGTTGTATTAAAGATCTGGAAGCGTTTGGTCGAGAAGAGTTATCTAACGCGCAACAAATGGTACTAGACGAACTCACTTTCAGCGGCACATTGTTTAGCGTCTAGCGTGATATACTGAACCTGATATTAATTTGAAGCATACGTGGAGGGAAACCAGTATGGATCCATTACAAGACCAAACAACACCACCAGCTGTTGATCCAGCTGCAGCACCAGCAGTAGACCCTGTTGCCGCACCACTAGATCCAGTTGTAACACCTACAGAGCCTGTAGAAGCACCAGCACCAGCACAGCCGGTTGACCTTTCAGCTCCTGCAGATCCTATTACTGATCCTTTGGCTGATCTACCGACAGTCGATCCAGTAGAAGCACCAGTTGACGCTCCAGCGGTTGATATTCCTGCTGCAGATCCAACTGACCCTGCCGCTACTGAGTTAAGCGGTGGCGACCAAGGTCAAGTGACTAGTGGGTCATTCTAAATAGTATTTAGACATGTCTAGTGGGCATCAAACCATTTTGGATCGTTGCCTCAAGGACAAAAAGGGACAGATAACTTTGTTCCAGAAACCAAACACACCGCTCATAGTCTGGGCGGTGTGTTCTGTTTTGCTTAGGATTATTCATGAACCGGGAGCACTAACACCTACCCCTGTATTTGAACAGTTGCTCGCAGCCGTTCAATTTGGCTCGATATTCACCTGGTCATGGCTAGAGATTTTCCAAGGCACTAACTACCTACGACGAGCACTTGGCCTAATCGTTATGTTTTTTATTCTTAGAAGTATGATATCGGTCGCCTTATGAGAGTAGTATACGCATTATATGTGCTTACTGTTGTGGCTGCTCTTGTCTTCGCTGAAGGGGTAATGCTCATCCTGCTTATTAACCAAGTCTCTGGCAATAAAATGTACTGGCAACTGCGATCAAAGCAAGCTGGCGATTTTGTATACCTAGCCCTAGGAGACAGCGCCGCCCAAGGCCTTGGAGCAAGTCAACCTCAAAAAGGCTATGTTGGTCTTATTGCTGATAGGGTTGCGGCTCAAACAGGTAAGTCGGTCAAGGTAGTGAACCTAAGTGTCTCCGGTGCACGAGTGCAAGATGTAGTTGATAAGCAAATTCCTCAAATCGGTAACCTTAAACCTAATCTAGTCACTATCGAAATTGGTGGTAACGATGTCAAAGATTTTGATGAAGAGAAGTTCACCTCTCAGTACACCGAGCTTATACGATTACTGCCCAAAGGAACATACGTAAGTGACATGCCGTTCTTCCAGACTCGTCCCCTGCGTCGTAAGAATGCAGAGCAGGCATCGAAGATTATTAAACGGTTGGTAAGCACTCGCTCTGATCTACACTTTGTTGGACTTCAAAGCGCAACTACTAAACGGAATACTATTTTTGGCTATGCTGCTGATTTCTTTCATCCGAATAACATCACATACAGAGTTTGGGCTGACACATTCTGGCAGGTGATTCGTGGCCAACTATAAGGGGCACGTTGTTGGCGGAGTATTGTGCAACACGGCATACCTAGGCGTGCTGCAGCTATTCCCAGGAAGTATCCTTTACCAGACAGCAGGTATCGTGAGCCACTGGCAGCTAGTTGTTGGTTTATATGTGATAGCAGTTCTGTTTGCACTATGGCCAGATATAGATACTAACAGTAAGGGCCAGAACATCTTCTACGGTCTTGGCTTTATTGTAGATGTGTTATTAATTGCCTCCGGACGACTAGAGGCAGCCGCGTACTTTGGTTTACTAGCCATGACGCCTGTACTGAGTCGTCATCGTGGGTGGACGCATAGTAAGATCGCTATGGTTCTGGTGCCGCTGCCAATTGTTCTCGTTCCGTATCTTAACAAATCCAGTATCTTGGCTACAGCATTACTTATTTACGGTGCCGCGGTTGCAGGCTATTTTAGTCACTTGCTCTTTGATGGGCTCATTTTTAAGCACTTTCGGGTAAAAGGAAACCGCTACGACTAGCTCTCTAGTTCGTGAATCTGTAAATGGTCTAGTCCGTAGTAGTGAGCAACCTCATGCCAAACGGTTTGATGTACTTGCTTGCGGAGCTCCTCTAAGGTTTCGCACGCCCATTCACAGGGTAATTTGAATATTGTTATTTTGTCAGGCAGTACCATATTGTAACCGCTGCTTCGTTTGGTTATGGGAATCCCTTCGTATAATCCGAACAATGTTTGACCTCCATGGAGTTGTAGTTTTTTACGTTGTTCAGGTGATGGCTGGTCTTCGACCATGAATACGACGTTTTCAATATGTTGGTAGTATTTCTCGGGGATAGCATCGATGGCTTCACTTACGATTGCTTCGAATTGTTCTTGTGTTGTTTGAACCATAACTATGTATACTAAGCCAATAATACAATTTGTAAAGTATTGGGAATCTGGCTTAAAGTAAGGTATCTTACAGCTGACCTTCAGTAACCATAAGCTACACTGAAACTACCAACTAAAAAGGAGCATGAAACAAATGAAGATTGCACGAAAAAACTTCGTAATTCCTACAGGTGGCAGACTCGACCTAGAATACCTAGAGGCAATATCAGAGGAGATGGCCGACATGGTCGTCCCAAAGATCATCCCCGCACGACTGCAAGATTAATACCTCAACTACACAATAAAGCCCCGGCAATCGCCGGGGCTTTTTACTTGGCATTCTCCTACCACGAGCTTACCACGACGGACTACGTCCAATCAGTTTCTCCCACTTGCTCCTTAATCTAAGGCGTTGCTCCTCTTGCATGATGACGCGTCTTTCTTTACCTGTTCTAAGTTTCATCCGCATATCTTCAAATAGTTGGAACATGAACTTGCCAACGCGTTTCTCTGAAACTCTAGCTTGGTTCAATATCCGTCTTGCTTCTATCTTTTCGGCGTTAACCGATTTTGAACTGTCTCTATTCTGTAAAAATTCAGGCATAATTTACCTCCGTAACTAAATATTACAGCTAATGACACTACATGACAGTTAAGTATCTTACGTTACTTCTCGGGTTTAACCACAGCCCAAAGGGTGAGGGCGAATAAGATCATGCACACCGCATAGAATCCAGTTTCGCCATATAGTTCTAGTTTATAGCCCTCGTTAAAATGAAGCACAAAATATGAAACACAAGTCGTTATATATGCTGCGGCGCTTAGAATTGCACTAGCAATGAGCGCACTTCGCCTGTTTATTGCCGCCGCTACAATTATGGCAATTGCATACAGCGCAACTGCTCGACTCGCCATACCACGCTGGGTATAGACAGCAAATGAAGCAAATGCGATATCGATGGCTACGAGTCCGGCGAGTAGTTTCTTTAGTGTAGCTTCCTGACCTGAGCGATTACGAGATACATACCAGATGACCGTTATGAGACCTACGAATAGCCCGCTTGCTACCCATCGTTGCAAAACAACCTCAGGTGGTATGAGCTTGCCTGCATCAAAGATAACTAGCTGCCCTATAGAGGCCACAGCGAGAAGATAATGAATATTTGTCAGACGGCGCAACCGTGCGCGCAAAGGTGAAGATTTTAATGCCATTAGAGTAATTCAAGCATAAGCATCTTCGTACTGTCAATTCTGAAGTAGTTCTGAAACTTTTGACACTAAACATTTTGGTTCGAGATGATTGCAATACGTAATAACAGAGGTAAGCATGAGGACAACAATCAAGATACTAAGTGCGGTAGCAACCGTATCAATGCTGGTAAGTAGTGTGCTGATTCCGGTTCACTCCTTGGGAGCAACAGATACAGGAGGTTACCCGTGGGCCGACGCCACTCTTGTTAGGTCCGCGTCTTACGACTGGGGATATAGATCTTGTCAGCCTGCGATGCAAGCCGCAGGAACGTGTCCTGGCCATACAACCAGTAAATTAGGTGTACGCTATTTCGAAAGCGACCCATGGCGATATGATGTGCGAAACTGTACATCGTATGTTGCGTGGCGAATAAACCAAGAGTTCGCGGTGAATATACCAGGCTGGGGAGATGCAAAAAACTGGGATGCCTCCGCCAAGAGGAGTGGATACCGTGTTGATTCTACCCCTGCTATAGGCTCGATAGCTCAATGGGAGAGTTATTACGGCCACGTGGCGTATGTGGTCGCCGTTAACCCTGACGGTTCTGTGAATGTAGAGCAATACAACAAAGCCGGCACTGGTGTTTTTAGTCGTCAGTCGCGTGTCCGGGCAAATAACTATATACATATTGCCGACAAGCAAGAGTTAGCTCCCGTTGCCCAGCAGCAGGTTTCAGCTGAAGTTGTGGCTTCACCAGAAGCAGTAAAGCCAAAGGAAGTAGTCGCCCCACTGGAGCCACTAACCGCGACAGCTAGCTCCGTGCTCCCAGCCACAGATGGCGTAAGCTATATCCCGGCAGTTGACCCACAAAAGGACGAAGTTAACATTTACGCTGTGGAGTATAAAAAGACCAATAGTGACAAGATTGAAGTAAGTAGAACGAGCGCCGACGATGGTAACACTGCCTGGCAACAGCATTGGCAGACCAGCCAGTCACTTATGACGGAAGTCTCGCTGTCGTTCTTGATCGCTGATGCTAATGCCGACGGCCAGCTAGATTTATATATAGTACGGTCAGCTGGCACGGCTAGCCGTAAGAACGAGGTCATTATCCTTGATGGTTCCAAGGGCTATACAGAGAAGATAGGCGACTGGGAAACAAGCCAAGCAACAGATACTGCCAAACAAGATTACTCACTTGCAGATTACGATGGGAATGGCAGCCTGGATCTATACTCTATGAAATTTGACCAGTCCCAGGTCGATATCCGTATCCTAGATGGAAGTAGTAAGTTTAGTGCTCCGCTAGCAGAGTGGCATGCGCCACTTCAAGAATTAGGACACGGATCAAGCTACATTGTAGGTGATCATGATCGGGACGGCCGAGCAGATGTATATATTGTCGGGCAAGATGTTACGGTCTTGGGCGCGGCCACTAACTACCAACAATCGCTTGGTACATGGAAGAGAGAACAGAATTAATTACCGATTACGAAAGGCCGAATAACACGCTTAGCAGCATTATTCATCTGCAATACACTGTTGTCGCCAACCCAGTACCAGGTTGAGTCACTTCGAAGAATATAGGTTGAGGCTCCACCAGCTTGTGTAATTATGACCATCATAGCAATAACTCCTAATGCTAGCTTGGCACGAGGAAGTCTGCGGAGTATTCCCGCATAACTTACGCCTATAACGCTGTAAATAATCGGCAACATCGGTATCAAGTATCGGCCTTGGATTCCAAATGGGTACCCAAGGTGGCGGAAGTCCGAGTAGTTCTGTAATAGCAGTACGAATAGATATAGAAGAGCGAGTAGTAAGAGCACTCCTAGTTTGTAGTGCTTTCTGAGATATGTAAACTGAGCTACATAAAAGACGACGCCTGCAATAAATATGATCACTGAGGACTCACGGTTAACTCGGTAGGCTCTTGCAAGCTGGTAGCCGTCCCTTGGTCCATCGAGTGAGTAGAACAGATGGTATGTCGTCTGGCTGAGCCACTTACGAAGCGCAAATTGTCCAAAGGTAATGTTCTCTGGGACGAGCTGGCCGCTAAGCTTACTGTTTCTGGTGTAGTAGTTCCGGCGCCATGGCCCAAAATCTAGACATTCGTTAATCGATAAGACCTGGTCACACTCAGGTACGGGGGTATGGTATCGGATTGTATTAACCCCGTAGCGTTCAAAGCAGAGACCAAATAAGATAACAAAAAGTGTCGCTAGGACTATCCTTGTTCTAGTTCCTATTTTCTGCCAGTCTGACCTAATATTTTTTGATCGCAGTTTCCAAGTCTTAGGACCCTGACGGAAGTAGTAGAAGACTAGAGTTAGACCCATTGCCAATAGTACCGGTAAAAAGGCGTACTTTACTAGGCTGGCGAACATGCTAATGAGACACCAGTACAGGAAACTTCGAAGATCAAGTTTGTGAGACTCTTTGAGTTTTGCTAGCACAGTCTGGAGTTGAAGTATTGCAGCTGGAAGTAGAAGGAATATTAAGTTGTCGTAGTTCATTTGCGCGGCCAAGAAAGGAACCAGAGGAGTTGCTGCAACCATCACAATAACAACATTACTAAGTGCCTTAGAAACGTTTGCACGTCTAAGAACTTTTCTGAACAGCCATAGACCTACAATAAAGAAGGCAATGCTGCAGAACCGCAAGAATAGTATCTGGTACCTTTCGGTATGGACAAATTGCTCAAATAGCCGCAGTGGGAAGCTCATAACAAAGTGATACATATATGAAGGGTCGCGGGATATCGCTCCATATGTTGAACTACCGGTAGGTGTTGCAGTCCAGAACGGGTGTAGCCTCTCGGCATACAAACGCATGACATTAAAGTGGAACTCTTCGTCGTAGGCCATTGGGTACTGTGCTGTAAATGCCAGCCATCCTGCCTGTAACGCAAAGTAGGCAATGGTAAGTTTAAAGAAGATTTCAGAGCGCACTGCACTAAGAATCTTAGATGAGATTGATAGTTTTGACATTAGCATTAGTATAGCGCAGCTAAACGATAAATCCGCTGAGATGCTAGAATATTTGTAGTGAAACGCTTACGAATTATTGCCGGATGGGGCATCATCTTACTAACAGTTGTTGTATTTGTCCGTTTTATAAAGGCAAATCCTAATGTATGGTGGCAGCTACAGAAAACAAAGCCAGTAACTATCCTTCTAGTTATTCTTGGGTACGCTGCCATGACAGGGGTTCTGACGCTCCTGTACAAGGTCATGACGGATATTTGCAAAGTAAAGATTCCGGCTAAAGAGAACCTGCTACTTACTATGTATTCCAATGTTGTGAACTTCTTCGGCCCACTGCAAAGTGGACCTGGTTTTCGGCTTGTATATCTAAAGCGTAAATATAAGATCAATGTGCCCGCGTATATTGGGGTTAGTCTCTTGTACTATGTGTGCTTTGCAGTGGTTAGCGGACTCATGCTACTCAGTGGTGTGTTTGGCTGGTGGATTCTGGCGCTGTTTGGTGTCGTGGTGGTTAGTATGTATCTTGGCATGCCTAAGGTATTAAAGATTCCGACTGTAAAGAAGTTAATTCCGCAGATACTACCTATTAAGTCTATTGGCATACTAATGCTACTAAGCGTCCTACAAGTATTGGTCGTCGCAGTAATCTACTTCAGCGAACTGCGATCATTAAGCCCAGGAGTATCCTTTGGACAGGCTATTATCTATACGGGGGCAGCAAACTTTGCTTTGTTTGTATCGCTAACTCCAGGCGCGCTTGGCTTCAGAGAGTCATTCCTTTACTTCTCTCGGGATATTCATGGTATCAATGAATCAACTATTGTAGCTGCAAATATTCTCGATCGTGGCATTTATGTCGTGTTCCTAGGGATTGTCTTTATTGTGATCTTAGCTATGCATGGCCACAAAAAGCTTACTAAAGTCGTTCCAGAATCTTCCCTAATTGATGGCTGAGTGAGGCGGGTGCAAATTCGTCTTCGTACAGTTTACGACCGGCAACCCGAATAGCTTCTAACTTCTTTGGATTTTTATATGCCCAGGTAATCTTGTTTGCTAACGCTAGTGGGTCCCCCAATGGTACACTCAAGCAGTTTATCCCATCTTTAAAACTAGTTTTAACTTCTGTTTCGCCAACCAAAACAGGCGCGTTACACGCTAAGAACTGGTACGTTTTACCGGTAACAACCATGCGAGCCTGTGTAGTGTCGCCAAATGGCCCACCAAGAGTTAACTGCGTGTTTGCAACATACGTTTTGAGTTCTTTGTAAGGGATCCAGAGGTGATGTTCAATATTTGCACCGCGCTCTACGCTGGCGTTAACAGCAGCAACGGTTTCGCTATCGCCTCCAGAGAATACTAGCTTGATCGGCTCGTTTTTCAGCTGTTCGAATGCTTCAAGTACTACATTAAGCCCATGGAGCGGGATCATCGTTGCATAGTAGAAGACTGTAAAAGTGCTTGTCATTTTCGTTGGTTTGACAGAATGAAATACTGATTCGTCTGTGCCTACGGGCAGTCCAACGAACTTTTGAGACGTTACCCCTAGGATCTTTTGGCTGTACGATGCATGAGCGTCCGTATCGGCTAATATAACCGCTGGCCTCTTGATGAGTAACTTGTAAAAGCCTCTAAGTAGACTTTTTGGAATGAGCTTTGCCCACCATTCCTTGCGGTCTTCATCTAACCATTCCAAGGGGTTTAAAAACTCATCGTAGATGAGTGGTTTTGGCCAGGTGAGTATATTGGCAAAAGGGAATATCTCGTAAGCTCTAAAAGTTAACAGATACGCGTCAGGTTTTTGAGTAACTCTAACCTTTATAAGTTTGGCCAGTACCTCAGGATAACGCAGCAAGCCTTTGTGTTTATTCTTGATAACAATTAACTCATGATCTGGGTTGTCATAGACAGCGTTGCGTAGGGTCACGGCTCGTACATAGTCTGGTTGGTAATAACAGGTTACAACAGCGATCTTCATTTCTCTAAGTATGAGGTATGATTCTGTGGATAAGTGTTGTATAATCCGCATATGAAAGCGACTGCATACAACGCACTCCCTCATCTTGGCTTCACTCGTGAAGTCGAATCTGGTTCTGTGTTATGGATATGCCCACACAGAATGACTCCAATTGCACTAGAGCAAGCTGGTGATCAAGAATCGCATGCCAGAAAGTATGTTGCCATTGGCACGACTATGGTTAATGGCTATGCAACACTCTTAGCTTCAAGGGTTGATCTAACACCGTTTACTCCGCTCCGATCTGATGATGCAGGTCATGAACTCCCGGGCATGGAAGTACCTGGAATGTCCATTGGGGTTCCAGAGCCTGTTGATCGTAAAGAGCATGAAGTTCGACTAGGTTTGGGGAAGTGGACCCTAGATAGTCTGAGGGGTGCCATCTATACATGGGCATCAGATAGAGCTACTATCGACACGGTTTTGGCTGAAGCATTTCGAGTCGAACCAGCAACAGTCTGATAGTAGTTAATCTGACTTATTGGCTTGGATGTAATAGCGGTGGCCAAAGAACCCTGAGTTAAAGGCTCCCATTGATTCGTCACTAAGAAACGCGTCAACGGCTTTCTTGCTATATCTCTTGTCTAGTGCGGCAAGCTGCCTAGAACGTGGCCAGGCGAATACTCTCCTGGACATCTGAAACGCTGTCACGGCAAACCCACTAGCTTCAACTATTGTTAGTAGTCCAGTACTTAAGGGTGGAGTTATATTCTCATAGATGGTAATCAAGCCACCAGGGCGCAGGACCCGGTGAGCCTCACAAATAATCGGAGCTTTTTTCTCTGGAGTACCAAAAAAGTCACTCTGGCCAAGTACATTACTGAGTATCACTTCGCTAGCCATGCCATCGGCAATCGGTAAGTTCAGGGCATCAGCCGCTGTCGCTACAGCGGGTACGTCTGTAGCAGCGTCGAGAGCCACTTCTAAAAAGAACTGAGCCTGTTCAGCGTTAACCTCGCGACCCTTGGCATTGCTGCCGTTATCAACCGCAAGATATAGGTAATCTTCTTCTATACCAAATCCGTGTTTAGGTAGACTTGGCTCGTCGTATGGGCCGACCTCGACTATCAAATGCATCGCAGTATTACAACAAATAATGGACAAAAAAGCAATAATACAAAGAAAAAAGCTCAGTCCTAAAACTGGGCTTTTTACTTTGGCTAGCCAAAGAGGCCGATTATGGAACTTTCTTTTCCACCGAGCATGACCCTAACTTTAACATAGAAGAAGTCAAAGAACTGCTCAAGGAAGATCAAGAGGTAGGCAATGCTCAGTAGTATTTTGCAACGCATCCAGCCAATTTCACCTGACTCAAAGCTTTACGACGAAAATAAGTTCTACGAGGCATTCGTTCGAGATCTAAAGAAATGCCATAGCGAAATAATTATTGAAAGCGCATATATGACAACCAAAAGAGTCCACTTCCTCTTGCCCCACTTCGAGAAGCTCAAGAAGAGTCATGTCAGAGTGGTCATCAACACCAGAGATCCCGAAGAGCATGATAAATATCTACGCGAAGAAGCTAGAAGAACCCTTTCGTTACTACTTGAAATTGGAGTAC
>CAZTPC010000002.1:37073-80072 GCA_964615565.1 uncultured Candidatus Saccharibacteria bacterium | reverse complement strand
ATGTTTTAGAAACCCAACAATTAATAGGAGGCAAAATATGAGTAACCAAACCAACGAAAAACACCCCATAAACAGGGGTGCTGGCAAGCTGCGGGCCTTGCTGCGTTCTATATGGCTAGGGTGGAGGGATTCGAACCCCCGAATGCTGGGACCAGAACCCAGTGCCTTACCACTTGGCGACACCCTAACGGTGTTAATACAGGTGTGTATTATACGGTATTTCTTCTCTGTTGAACAGTCTCCTTGGGTGGGATGAATCGTGTTATGTTGCATCCCAACAAATCTATTGCATCAATACCATGTTAGGCATAAGCTATATGTTGGAAGTGTGAGGCTTCCTGTGAACCCTAAGCAGTGCTTGGGGTTCCTTGTATATATGGGGTTTGAAGGTTATTTTCTTGCAGCACACTCAGCACAATAGCCACTGATCTCAAGCTCATGATTTGTTGGCGTGAAACCAGAGTGTTGGGCAAGTTGGTTGATACTATCGGTGAGTGCTTTATGGTCATGAATATCAACTGTTCGGCCACAAGACAGACAATGTAAGTGGTGGTGATGCTCTGTGAACACGTCAGTTAGTTCAAGTTCATATTTCCAGCCACGTTGGATCCGGCGCACAAATCCGAGTGACTCAAACAGATCTACTGTACGATATACGCTCGACCTGTCGATCGTTTTGCATGCGTTCACTAATTCTTTCATGGACAAGGGCTGCTGGCTTGAAAGTACACTAAATACTGCCTGACGAGGCTTGGTTGCGTGCTGACCGTGTTTACGTAGTTCGGTCTCAAAGCTAGATACTGACATATCGCAATTATACTCAAAATGCGACAAAGTTACAAAGTCACAGAAGCTTCGCTATTCTAAAACTCATGAAAACATCACTACTTATTGTGCTCGCAATCGCTCTTGCCGGTGATCTGCTAGTCTTTATCGCCAGCTCACTATTACTAACCCATAAGAAAACAACTGCAGTGCTAGCTCGTCATGCTACGCCATTTGCAGCTGGAGCTTTACTAGCTGCAGCATTTTTGGACTTTTTACATGAGGGAGTGGAGAAGTTCGAGCCGATGGTCGTATTATCTGCTGCACTCGGTGGGATCCTCTTTTTCTTCCTACTCGAAGGTTGGCTACACTGGTTCCATCACCATGGGCATGAACCATATGAGACGGCAAAATCACATCCTGAGCCAGTGACCAGGCTGGCAATAATTGGCAACTTACTGCATAACTTCATTGATGGGGCAGCTATAGCGGGGGCTTTCCTGATTAGTTTCAGCGCCGGAGTAATTACGACTATTGCAGTAGCGCTGCATGAGATACCGAGAGAAATCGCCGACTCAGGATATTTGCTAAAGCGAGGGCTAGATCGAATTAAGATTATTGCTATGCATGGTGCAGCGGTTATAGTGACTGCGATTGGCGCCGGCCTCTTCTATGCAACAGGGCAAGATGGTGGCAACACATTAGCTATTCTGCTTGGTTCTACTGCCGGATTCTTTATCTATGTAGCTGCAAGTGATATTATCCCGAGCATTAATAAGTCTCGAAAGAAACAGCAGTTTATCGATTTGCAGGTGTCATTGGTTGTCCTCGGCGCCGTCTTAGTTGGTGCTGCAATATTGCTTGCCCACGGCTTCATCGCCGAATAGTTGCTATACTGTAAGCATGAACGGAGTGGTAATTGGTTTAAGTCTTGTTAATCTTGCTTTGCTGGCGTGGGTTGCCTATCGCAGTACTCAGAGCAAGAGTGCAGGACTTGATGGCCCAATGCGTGATGAGTTTATGCGGAACCGTAATGAGTTTGCAACGGCGAACAAAGATCTTCGCCAAGAACTCATGGGCAGTCTTACCCAAAGCCGTGAATCGATAGATAAGCGACTGGAGCAACTCCGAGACAAGAATGATGAAAAACTAGAAGCAATCCGTAAGACAGTGGAAACACGGCTCGAAAGCCTCCAGAAAGATAATGCCGAGAAGTTAGAAAAGATGCGCAGCACAGTCGACGAGAAGCTCCAAAGCACTCTCGAGAAACGTCTGAGCGAGAGCTTTAAGATGGTCAGCGAACGCCTCGAACTTGTCCATAAGGGCTTGGGTGAGATGCAAAACTTGGCAAGTGATGTTAGTGACTTTAAACGAGTTCTAACTAACGTAAAAACCCGTGGCACCTGGGGCGAAGTGCAACTAGAAAGCCTATTAGAGCAGGTGTTCATCAAAGATCATTACGAAAAGCAGGTTCGAGTGAATTCTAAAACTGCAGATGTCGTAGACTTTGCCATCAAGCTACCAGATAAGAGCTCTGAGCGCGGGTTCATCTATCTGCCGATCGATGCCAAGTTCCCGCTAGAAGATTATCAGCGCTTAGTTGTCGCTCAGGAAAAAGGTCAGCTCGATCTTGCGGCAGCAGCACAAAAAGCTATGGTTAGCAGAGTTAAGCTTGAGGCAAAGTCTATCAAGACAAAGTACATTGCACCACCAAGGACCACTGACTTCGCTGTCTTATATGTGCCGACAGAGGGTATGTTTGCTGAGATTCTTCGTGAGCCTGGTCTATTCGAAATGCTACAGACCGAATACCGGGTTACTATTGCAGGTCCTACCACCATTGCTGCAATCCTAAACAGTTATCAGCTTGGATTCAGAACACTAGCTATAGCAGAGCAAACTGGGCAGGTATGGGAACTGCTTACTGGTATTAAGGGAGAATTTGGTAAGTTTGGTGACCTCTTAGATAAGACCCGTGAAAAGCTCGTGCAAGCAACAAAGACTATTGATAGTGCTAGCACTAAGAGTCGAACTATTGAACGTAAACTTGGTAAGGTTCAGCAGCTGGCCGATAAAGCGTCAGACCAGGCTGCAGAGACGACCGTGCAGACTTTACCTATCGACGATTAACCCCCTGGACAAGAGTTGTAAATAGTACTATAATCGAGACTTTGTGATGAAATTTGAGAAGCATTTACCAACTTTTGATACCCCTATGCCCGTAGACCCTGCTGAGGCAGAAGTTATTGTAATGGCCGAAGAGGTCATAGCTAACTGTGTTGCCTTGTATGGCATGTATGCTCTTGATATAGATGTGGTCGACGATTGGGCAGCACTTGAACTAGCTGGCGAAGATCTAGCCACTCTTGATGAAGGGCTTGAAGAATTTGCAAATTTCCATCAGGTTAACCAAGAAGATGTTCAGGTTATAGTTGAGGAGCGGCACACGGTAGACCCCGACCTTACCGAGCTTCGAACGAGCGTGGTAAGTGCCTACCGCGATGCATACATTAAGCGTCTGATGGACAAAAAAGTCGATCCTCTAGATGAGGAGGACGCTGTAACTGACTGGGAAGACCTACTCGAGTCTGATCCCATGGGTGTGCTTGATACAGCTTTTGATTACGCGCAAATGTCTGTTGAAGAAGAGCTTAAGTCTCAAGCCAATCCAGAACAAGCGCTGCTGTCCAACTAAAGTCGTTAGCACCTGCCGGGGACCCATCTAGGGGTGAGAAATATTCATAAAATCCGTGCTCTGTCACAAGCTTTAGCGACTGTTCACGAATGTGCTTGGCCTCGGCATGATAACCATATCTTTCCAGACCGTCACATAATAACCAGTTAGTATTAATCCATGTCGGACCTTGCCAATAACGCATTGGTTGGAACTCTTTCGCTTTAACCGGAACGCTTGGAACAGGGAACTCACTGGCAAACATGTTTTCATCTCGGAGCATGTTTACAAGTTGCTCGGCGCGCTCTTTGGTAATGCAGCCGGCATACAGCGGCATGAGTGTACCGATACTGGGTACCCTGATCAGCTTCTTTGAACGATGGTTCCTGGAATAATATTGATTGCTATAACTGTCCCAGAGCTGCTCAAAAACCTGTCTGCTATGCTTGATCGCGTCACTTAGTTCTTCGGGCAATGGATTGTTGATACACTCAGCGATCTCCTGGAGAAGTTCATTAGCACGGACGAATATACTGTTATACGTTATATCTTCGATAGAAAGATAGGTGTGTTTTATTACCTCTTCGGCATCATAGCTCTTCGCCCGAAGTCTACGGATTAGGTCGTAAAATAACAGGGCATCCATATTATCCATACGTTGTCCCGGGGTAACATGCCGAGTATCACGCCTAAAGAAATTAACAAGGTTTACAAGTTTCGTTGCCTCAATAGTCTTTGCCCACCAGGGTCGGTGATGTTTATGAAGCTGTTCGATCCAGGGAGGTGTACTATCTAAGCCTGTTTCATACGGATGCAGTTGCAACACAAAGCCACTTTGCTTCGGATCACGTTCACGATAAAGCCAAATATGGTAATCAACGAGTGCTGGGTACATGGTCTGGTACCAGCTTCGGCGTTCTGCTTTTGATAATTTCTGTCCGACTCGGACCACGGCTTCAGCAAGCATTGGTGGTTGAGTAATTCCAGAAGTTTTAACTTCGTCTGGTGCCAGCACAGATAAATTGCTGCGCCATATGTTGGCGTCTTGCGCATACAGACCAGTATCTTTGAATATCATGTTTGGTAACATGCCATTTATCCATTGGCCACGTAGTAAGCTGGTAAGTTCGGTTTGAGCACGCGTAACATCGTAATGTCGAATTCCGATGGCCGTAAAACAGCTGTCCCACAACCATTGATGTGGGTACATATCACCGGCTGGTGATGTATATAGCTTCTGATCGTTCTGCTTTAGAACTTTCTTAGCACCAGCTATTAACTCACTATGTTCGCTCGCCATACCAACAGTATAACAGTGCTAGTGCTTTAGATTAGAACTCGTAGATCCAGCCAGGCTGCCATTCGCCTTTTGGGCGCCAGTTTTCTGAGATAACCTGTTCCCAGGACTTGTTATTAATAACAACTTCAATGGCTAACTGTGTTGCCTCGTGCCCAATAACTGCAATGTAGCCGTCTGGAAAGAATTTCTTGATATCATCCAGAAATGATCGTAGTCTAACTTCCGTGTTTTTGTATGATTCGCCACCAGGGTATGGAGCGTCAATGAACTTAGTCATATCAGATTTGAATGACTTGTTCGTCCCATCCAGGTCACCATAGTTTGCTTCGCGCAGACGCCAGTCATGTCGAATAGGGTGCGTATCGATAAAGCCAAGCTCAGCGGATTGGATGGCACGGTGTAGATCCGAACAAAACACTACTTCAAAAGTGGTATCAGTAAGTAGCGTTGGCAGTTTCTTCGCTTGCTCCAGACCAGTTGGAGATAACTCTCCCTGCAGCCAGCCAGTGGCGTTCTTGGCCTCGTTATCGTAGGTTGTGCTGTGTGCGAAGAATACTAACTTGGTCATGGTATTACCTGAAGTTCGTAAAGCTTAAAGGGAAGTCGAATTCTTTGCTTCGGAGTAACTGCATAATGCCTTGCAGTTCGTCCTTACTGCCGCTCATGACACGAACTTCTTGGCCTTGAATTTGTGTTTTAGCCTTCGGGAAGTCTTCGCGAATTGCAGAAGTAACTTTCTTGGCTTTATCTTGATCTAGTCCTTGTTTGAAAGGTATCTCCCAGGTCATCTTAAGGTTACTAGTGACGGGCTCCTTACTGACATCAAGAAGTTTCTGGCTTTGTTCTCGAGCAGCAAGCTTTTTTCGAACGATCTCAACAATCGCATCGAGTTGATACTGATGGTCTCCGGTAATCTTAAAACCGGTCTTATCTTCGTTGAGCCAATCAACAGCAGCCGATGTACCCTTAAAGTCATATCGTGCTGTTATTTCGCGACCAGTTTGGTCGAACACGTTATTAAGCTCGGCTTTGTCGTAATCGCTAACAATATCAAATGAGAAATTCGCCATGACTACTAGTGTAACGATCTGTTGCTAAGATGCAACAATTGTGTAGTCTAAGACTTTCCTTCCAAATTGCTTACAATCTTTTCTCCACATTGCTAGGTCAAATCGTTTAGTCTTTTTAAAGTTCCCCCCAGTATCTTCAATACGAAAAACTCCAGCGCCCGGTACGACTAAGCGTAAAGGATGTTCCCGTATGTATCGGTTCCGCTCGGCAACGGATACTCTCCCATTCCCGTCGTAGTCGGTCGCCCGATTGCCATAGTAGGCATTCAAATCTGCTGCAGCAACCTCGCCAGGAATTGGTTTTGTTCCAGACGCAGTGATTTTACCGGGTCCATTTATCCCACCACCTTCTGCACCGACGGTGTAACAAGTAAATGTTCCAGTATCGGTCTCAACGAGCGCCTCACACGACGTTGTAGCTAAGCTGGCAACTGCTAATGTTGCAACAACCGCAGCTTTACGTAAAATTTGACCAGACAAAACATCTGATTTGTGGAGTCTTTCAGACATACTCTCTCCATGCTTAAAAAAGCGTTTAGTTGTATTGGCCAAAAGAGTGATTGCAGTATTCCGGATGGGCACGTACTTATATGGACGTGGTTCGGGATGTTGCAGCTACGCTTATTAGGCTTGAACTAGTATAGCCCAAAAACAGATAAAATACAAGCTCGCCACATCTGTAATACGCTGCTATAATGCCAGTAATATGTCAGACAAAAGTGATCTAACAAAAGCTGCGGCGCAGCTCAAAAAAGAGTTTGAAAAATTAACCGATAAATCGGCGATATTGCGCAGTAAGACACTTGGCGCACTCTATGGCGAATTAAAGACGTTGCCACCAGAAGAGCGAGCAGCATTTGGTAAGGCTATTAACGACCTCAAGAATGAAGTATCTGAATGGGTCGCAAAAGCGAAAGATAGCGAAGAAGAACTTGCAGCTATCGATATTACGGCTCCTATGGATGTAAATGCTACGAAGCCAACCTTATTAGATGCTCAGAATGGCAGTAAGCATCCATTGATGGTGGAGTTTGAATATATCGTAGATATAGCCCAGCGGATGGGCTTTGCAATCGAACAGAGTCGTTTGATTGATGACGATTACCATATGTTCGAGGCCCTAAATTTTCCAGAAGGCCACCCGGCACGCGACGACTATGACACCTTTATGACCACCGATGGTCTCATTGCTCCAGCTCACACTAGTACTATGCAAAACCGTGTTCTCAAGAAATACATTGGCAACCTAGAAAAGGGTGAGCCAATCGCTGTACTGGTTCCAGATCGGGTCTTCCGCAACGAGGACCTCGATGTTACTCATGAACATACATTTTACCAGTACGAGGGTGTCTACGTAGACAAAGGTATTAATGTTGGTAATCTGATCGCCACTTTACGCGCATTACTGAGTGAATATTTTGGAGAGCAGCTCCAGGCCAAGATCCAGCCGTTTTACTTTCCGTTCACCGAACCAAGTTTTGAGTTTGCTATCGAACGGCCAACCGCACTGCGCAAAGGCGATACAGAAGCTGACCGTTGGCTAGAAATACTTGGCTGCGGGATGATTCATCCTAATGTACTCAAGATGGCAGGTATCGATCCAAACGAATACACCGGCTTTGCTTGGGGTGGCGGTATCGAGCGATTGGTCATGATGAAATACGGAATTGAAGATATCCGACACTTCGAATCTGGAAAATTAGACTTCCTGAGGCAATTTGCATGAGCCAAAAACTTGATGAAACAAGTGTTTTCTTGAACTCTCTAGACACATGTGTCATCGCAACTGTTGATCAGAATGGCCTGCCAGAAGCTGCGACGGTCGGGTTCTCTCATGATGATTCGTTTGTGTTCTTAATTGGGACAAATAAAAAAAGCCGCAAATATGCGAATCTTACCTCTAATCCAGCGTGTGCGCTTGTGATTGGCCTAGAAGGGTCGCAGACAGTTCAGGTTGAAGGATCAGCCGAAGAAGTTGATGCGCAGACTATCGAAAAGCGTCTCGAACATCACTACGACAAGGTGCCAACTGCACGTAGATTTCAGTCCGACGAAGGCCAAACATACTTTCTTATTACACCAACTTGGCTACGTCATACCAATTACGCTAACCCAGAACCAATATTTGAAATCAAGGAATTTTAATGAAAGTCTCCCTACAACTTGCAAATCAATACAGTAATATCGATCTTTTAGCTATTCCTTCAGAAGAGATCCTGAATCGTATCGGGGCTCAGCTTGGTGCTGTCGAAGAGGTTATTGACTGGACTCAACGTTTTGATAAATCGGTTGTAGTAGAGATTGTCAGTGTTCAGAAGCATCCTAACGCAGACAAGCTCAATATTTGTATGATTAATGATGCCCAGGTAACTGAAGGCGTTGAACGAAACGCCGAAGGCCTCGTGCAGGTGGTTTGCGGTGCTCCAAATGTTCGTGAAGGTATTAAGGTCGTTTGGCTTCCTCCTGGAGCAATTGTTCCATCTACGGTAGATAAAGATCCATTCGAACTGACAGCTCGTGAGTTGCGGGGGGTTGTAAGTAATGGAATGCTAGCAAGCGCTAACGAGCTAGGTCTCAGCGACGACCATAATGGAATACTCGAATTAGATACTTCGCTTCAGGCAGGCAAGGCTTTTGGCGAACTATATGGGCTGAGCGACATCATTATTGATTGCGAAAACAAGATGTTTACTCATCGCCCGGACTGTTTTGGAGTACTAGGTGTCGCTCGTGAGTTGGCGGGTATCTGTGGCAAGCAATTTAGCAGCCCCGATTGGTACAGCCTCGGAGTGGTCAGAAGAGAATCTCCCACTGGCACACTGCCGCTTATCTGTAAGAATGAAGTAGTAGATGTAGTGCCTCGATTTATGACCCAGGTTGTCGAAGGGGTAAAAGTACAGCAAAGTACCATCGAGATTCAAGCAGCACTTAGTCGACTTGGAAGCCGTCCAATTAACAACCTTGTTGATTTTAGTAATTACTACATGTTCTTAACTGCTCAGCCGACACATGCTTTTGATTATGACAAGGTTAAGGCTTTATGTGGCGATCAAGTTACCATCTTCCCGCGCATGGCAGTTGCGGGTGAGAAGCTGGAGCTCCTTAACGGCAAGACGATTACTCTTACTGAGAAAGATATTGTAATCGCGACAGACAAACAAGCCATTGGCTTAGCCGGGGTTATGGGCGGTGCTGCTACAGAAGTAGACTCTACGACCACTAACATTATTGTCGAGTGTGCTAACTTCGACATGTATGAAATTCGTCGTATGAGCATGCGTCACGGTTTATTTAGCGATGCCGTAACGCGGTTTAATAAGGGCCAATCACATCTCCAGAACCCGGTTATCCTACAAAAGATTGTTGAAGATATCTGCACTAGTACTGGTGGAACAGCGGGCCAACTCTATGACTCAACTCCAGAGGAAGACGGCTTCAGCGCTAAGCCGGTACAAGTTGGTGTAGCATTCATCAACGAACGATTGGGTAGTTCACTAGCAGCCGACGAGATGCAACAGTTATTACAGAACGTCGAATGTACAGTGGCGATCTCAGAGACCGATCTTATTGTCACACCACCATTTTGGCGCAAAGATATCGAGCTTCCTGAAGATGTTGTAGAAGAAATAGGTCGACTGTATGGATTTGATAAGCTTCCGATTTACTTACCACGACGGACGACGGCACCAGTGGCCAAGAACCCCAGCCTTGTCCTAAACGAGCTTGTTCGTAAAACTTTGGCTGGAGTTGGAGCAAATGAAGTACTAACCTACAGCTTCGTGTCGGGCAAGTTACTCACAGATGCTGGTCAATCTACGGACGAAGCATATCAATTGAGTAATGCACTTAGTCCAGAGCTACAGTATTACCGCCTTACCTTAACGCCAAGCTTGCTCGGCAAAGTGTATCAAAACATTCGCTCCGGTTATGAAAAGCTAGCATTGTTTGAGATTGGTAAGACCCATCTTAAGCTCCAGGGCGTAAACGAAGAAGGCCTTCCACAAGAGAACGCCATGCTTTCGCTTGTCTATGCTGCCAATGATAAAGCGGTTAAAAAGACCGATGGTGCCGCATATTTCCATGCAAAAGCATATTTAGATCATCTAGCAAAACAACTAGGTTTAGACCTAGATTACGAACCCGTGGGGGATGTTAGTTATGAGATTACTAAGCCGTTCGAGCCCACTCGTTCAGCCCTACTGATCGACAGAAAATCTGGAAACTATATTGGCGTTATTGGTGAGTTTAAAGCGGGCGTTCGTCGCAGCTTCAAACTCCCAGCTGCTACTGCTGGTTTCGAAGTAATGTTAGCACCTATCCAAGAGGCTGTATCAGCAGGTAAATCCATCAAGTCATACCAGCCTCTTGCCAAATTCCCAGGTACCTCCCAAGACATATCTCTGAAAGCCGATCTAGATAAGAAGTTTGGCGAGTTGCACGCAGCACTAGTGCGGTTCTCTAATGAATCGGTTGCAGAACATGGGTACAGCGTTAGTATTGAACCAAAAGATATCTACCACAAAGATAAAGCAAAATCTAAACATATAACATTTAGATTGAACTTCAATCACCCGGATCGATCGGTGACAACTGAAGAGGTCAGTAAGCTTGTTGATACGATCGTATCTGCCGTAAGTGCCGATCAGCATGTAGAACGGGTCTAGACATGAAGCAAATTTGGCGACTGATAAGCTACACCAAACAGCTTAAGAACTATTACATTGGAATTAGTGCATTATCTATTCTTGTCGCGGGCATAGGACTTCTGCAGCCATTATTGAGTGGATGGGCCATAGACCAGATCAGACTTGGCACTGCCGCCAATGTCAGTAGGCTGGTTATATTAGTACTATTGATCTTCACAACAGATGTCGCCAGTACGTTCATCAATAATATTGTTGGCTACTTTGGTGACGTTATGTCCCAAAAGCTTCAACGATTACTGAGCGTCCGTTACTACGAACACCTCCTAACCTTGCCTCAGAGTTACTATGATCAAGAGTTGACCGGTAAGATTATCGGACGCCTTAATCGCTCTATCTACCAGATTAGTGGGTTTATGCAGGCTTGGAGTAATAGTTTTCTGCAATTCATTTTTAGTACCGTTCTCGCACTAGGTATAACTGCCTATTATAGCTGGCAGGTTGCGCTCCTTCTATTGTCATTGTATCCGATATTTATTTTTATGACGGTGAAGTCCAGTAGTAAATGGCAAGACTATCAGAAGAAGATTAACAACCATAACGATGTAGCAAACGGTCGTTTTGCCGAGGCGGTCGGCCAAGTTAAAGTTGTTAAAAGTTTTAGTCGTGAGCGATCTGAAATAAGTTCCTTTGATAAAACTCAAGATAAGATTTTAAAGCTCACCAAACCGCAGTCCGTTCATTGGCACACTACTGACATCTACAGACGGCTTGTATTAAATGTTATTTTCCTTGGTGTATATCTGTTCATTTTCCTGCAAGCAGCTCACGGTCAGCTTACTCCAGGCCAGGCAGTCGCCCTTATCTTGTATGCTATGCAGATCCGTATCCCAATTTTTACCATTAGTTTCTTGGTGGATAATACTCAGCGTGCGCTTGCGGACAGTAAGGACTACTTTGAGGTTATGAGTATTAAGCCAGATATTGCTGATGTTACAGAAGCGAAAGATCTACATATTAGTAACGCTGAGATCACTTTTGACAATGTGTCATTTGCCTATGATGACAAGCCAGTGCTTAAAGACATATCATTTACAGCGAAGCCAGATACAAAAGTTGCTTTGGTAGGTGAGAGTGGAGAAGGTAAGACTACGCTTACAAACTTATTGCTACGTCTTTACGAAGCAAACGAAGGTGCAATTACAATCGATGGTCAGAATATTCAAGAGGTAACTCAACATAGTCTCCGCGCGAATATCGGCGTTGTATTCCAAGACCCCGCCCTATTTAGCGGTACGATCCGTGAGAACATCACCTACGGTAAACCGAACGCTACCGACAAAGAAGTGCTTGCTGCTGCTAAAGCGGCGAATGCTTATGAATTCATCGGAAAACTTGAGAAGAATTTTGATACTGAGATCGGTGAGCGAGGGCTCAAACTCAGCGGCGGTCAGAAGCAGCGTATCGCCATCGCTAGGGCCTTACTTAAAGATGCGCCCATCCTAATCCTCGACGAAGCAACTAGCAGCTTAGATAGCAAATCGGAAGGCATGGTTCAAGAAGCGTTGAGTAGGCTTATGAAAGGACGCACCACCCTTATTATTGCCCATCGTCTCAGTACTATTCAGCATGTCGACCAAATCATTACCTTAAAGGGTGGTACAGTTAATGAGATAGGTTCGCCTCGCGAACTTGCCAAGAGTGGTGGCATATATGCTCAGCTGCTCAGGCTGCAGCGCGGTGATACCGAAGTTAATAAGAAGAAGCTTAAAGAATACGATATGTCAGCATGAAATTAGCCGTACGCGCCATAATTATCCATAAAGACTCTTTACTGGTAGTTAGGCGTGATAAATTCGGTTCTCGATATTACACCCTCCCTGGTGGGCATGTAGAATTCGGAGAGTCGTTGGATAAAGCGCTACTCCGTGAGATACACGAAGAAACGCAGCTGCATATTGCTAAGCCTCGCAAGGTATATGTGGACCATGCGCCAGAGCCATACGGCGATCAACATATTTACCTATGTGACTATGTGAATGGTGTCCCCATGCTTCACAAAGACTCCGAGGAATATAAGATTAACCAGGGTGGTCAAAATATATATACACCTATGTGGCTCCCTCTGTCGGAAGTTTCTGAAGTGCCATTTAGATCTTCACAGCTCAAAGAACGTATCCTCCAATCTGTTGAAAGTGATTTCCCTACGATTGTAGAGGAATTTACGTCAACACTCGCGGGATAGTGTTGCTATAATACGTACACAAAGAAGGAGAGTTCATGTCGTCAACAGGTGCGTCAGTTGGGCAGCGCATTGCTGCAGTCACATTAGCGGTTGTATTTCTAGTTACTTCTCTGGCAACAAGTGCTGCAGTACTATGGCAGCTGCACCAAGAGAATAAGCAGAACAAATCAACAACAGCTCAATCAACAGATAAAACTAATACAGAATCGGGGGACAAGTTGGAAGGCACACAATTAGCAGATTTCACACCAGTAGCAAAGGTAGATAGTCTACAAAAGATCGATACACAAGTTGGAACGGGTGACGAAGTTAAACCAGGTGATACCGTAACCGCACATTACACCGGTGCTGTTGCAGCCACAGGCGTTATTTTCCAGAGCTCACACGATGGTGCAAACCAGCCAATTCCATTCGGTCTTAACCAAGTTATCAAAGGCTGGACTGATGGTGTCCCAGGTATGAAGGTTGGCGGTAAGCGACGTCTACTAATTCCTGCCGATCAGGCATACGGCGCCAACCCACCATCAGGCTCAAATATCCCTGCTAATGCAGACCTAGTATTTGACATTGAACTCGTAAAGATTGGCGAGTAAACACAACATATAGTGTATTGACTATAAGCGTTAGCACTATATATAATGAAGTGACCTCACAAACACAAACAAAAGCCTACGTAAAACAAGGAGAGAGACTATGGCAAAAGACATTACTATTTTTACTACTAACACCTGCGCATACTGCGTAATGGTCAAAAAGTGGTTGGGGGCAAAAGGGTTTAGTTACCAAGAAGTGAATCTCGACGAACACCCTGAACGACAAAAGGAAGCTTTCGAAGCCAGTGGCCAACTCGCTGTGCCTGTTACTATCATTACTAAAGACGACGATAGTAAAGAAGTGGTCGTTGGCTACAATCTTGCTAAGCTAGCGCCAGCGGTTGCTTAAATATGACTAAGGCAGACGAAAAATCAGAACCAGTAGTGCTTGATGCCACTGCTCACCGAATCTGGGATGTAGTCACTATTGGTGCCGGTCCAGCCGCACTAAGTGCTGCAATCTACACTACCCGCGAAGACATAACTACACTGCTTTTTGAAAAAGGTGTTATAGGCGGTCTAGCTGCCATAACAGACTGGGTAGATAACTATCCGGGCTTTCCACAAGGCATATCAGGTTTAGATTTATCAGAAAACTTACGTCTGCAGGCCGAACGGTTCGGTGCTGTAATTGAACTTGGTGAAGTCCTAAGCATTACCGATAAAGGCGATCACAAGCTGTTGGACACAACTAGTGGCGATATTAAAGCTCGAGCCATTCTTATTGCCACTGGTAGTGACTATAAGAAGATTGGCGTCCCAGGCGAACAAGAGTATTACGCTCGTGGTGTACACTACTGTGCTACCTGCGATGGTGCGTTCTACCGTGACAAGCGATTAGTCGTTGTAGGTGGTGGCAACTCAGCTGTTCAAGAAGCAATCTTCCTAACACGTTTTGCGACCCACATTGATCTGTTGGTTCGTGGTGATAAGATGCGTGCCAGCGAAGTCTTACAGAAGGAATTACACAAACACAAGGATAAAATCTCTGTTCATCTCAACCATACAACTGACGAAATAATGGGCGAAGCAGGATCGGTTACGCACGTCACTAGTACCCATACGACAACTGGCAAAAAGCTAAAATTCGATACCGATGGAGTCTTTATATTTGTAGGCCTTTCTCCAAATACTGGTTTCCTTAAAGACAGCCCAATTAAACTGGATGAAATCGGACTTGTTGAGACCGATCATGAACTATGCACCAGTATGAAGGGTGTTTTCGCAGCTGGAGACGTACGCAGTGGTGCCACAATGCAGATTGCTAGCGCTACTGGCGAAGGAGCTACCGCAGCCCTCAAAATCCGCGAATATCTAGACGATATCAAGCAACAAAAAGACTGACCAGCCTATAGGGGTGGAGTATTGTATGTTAACCGTAAACGTGTTATAATACACGTCTTATGTCGCGTTTCGAAGATTCGCCCGAAAGAGGCAGTCACAGACTACTTAAAACTAGTATAATCCTGATTACAGGACTACTGATTCTTAAAGAATGCGTACTTTCAGATGATCCAGAAGTGCCAGATTTCGGTGATCGCCCAGCATGGTGTGTAGACCTAACCGAAAATGACACGTTCTCTTTGCGCGTTACCGAAGTGCCTGATGACAGTGAAGGGCCAGAAGAACATGCTCCAGACTTTACCGCAATTGGCTTTGTAGAGCACCCAGTGCAAGGTGAAGATGAAGAGCTTCGTAAGTTAGCCGAGTGTTATTTTGAAGACCCAAACCAAGGCTTAGCTGCAGCGATAGCAGGTGGTACGGCTAACACAAAGAACCGATTATTCCTGACGCTGACTAATCCTTTCCGGACGAAAAAAGGTAGTGGTCAGGATATTGCCGAGAGTTTATCACTTAGCGAAAGCGTTGCCGAGTCGGCTGCAAAGAAAAGCGAAAGAGCAAAAATCAGCACGGATATCGTGCCATTCCAGCCAGAAATAGAAGCTCCACGAGGCGGCACGCTTAGCTTTGTAGTAAAGCATGACACCTTGTCGGCCATTGCCCGAACATCAGGAGTTACGCTGGGGCAGCTTCTTGGGCAAAACAGTGAAACATTCACAGATTCAAAAGAGTCTACAAACATGATCTTTCCAGGCATGATTGTTCGTGTCCCAAAGAAGGCGCCAATTGAAACGCCTGTAGATCCTACTGAGCGAAGGATAAAGGCAATTACAGAGTTTATTAATCAATATGGTGAAACATTTATTGATCGTCTTGATGGCAAGCTCCCTGTTGATGCAGTTATCACGCAAGCAATCCACGAATCTGGCTTTGGGCTATCTCCACTTGCGGTAGACGCTCATAACTTCTTCGGTATTAAGGCTGGCAAAGGATGGGAAGGTGAGACTTATGATAAGCAAACCTTTGAAGAGCTAACCCCAGCACAGGCAAAAACCTGTTTTGCTACAGACCCAACATGCAAAAAAATGCAGGAACTAGACAATGGAAATATTGTTGTGTCAAAAATAGCTGTTTTTAGAAAGTATAAAGACCTTGCAGCTTGTTTAGATGATTATTTTGTAAAGATACGGAAAGGTTATCCGGATGCGGCAGCTGCCGATAGTGCAAACTATCTCGCACTTCTTGTTGATAAGGATTATCCAAAGGAAAACAGGTGGGCTACGGATAGCAAGTACGCAGATCGCCTCAAAGAGTTACATGCGCTAGTTATCCCGGTGTTCCAGGCTTTCCTAGACATGCCAGATAATGAACCAGTTGAACCAACCGAACCAAATGTACCAAACAAGTTCCCAATTGCATCACCTGATAAAGTAGAGCTTAGCCAAAAGTATATTGACTCGCTCAAAGATGTCTCATTGAGTCGTGAGGGTTACGATCGAGCGATCGCAAACATATTTGATGCCACAAAAATTGTAGATGCCCATCCAAACGGTGTTGGCTTCCACAAACTGCTTAACCCGCCTCAAGATATTGAAATGGTCACTAATCACTTCACTGCGGTTCTACTCGGCGACAAAGACCCAGCAAAGTTTGCTGAGCACTACCTTAATGGAGCTAAGGGCAAAGGCATGCATTTTGCTGTTATGCGTGATGGTACAATCGTACGATTTGTAAATCCAAATCTAGCCGACCGCCCTTCACAGAACCCGCCGTACAATCAAATCGCTGTAGCTGCAGAAGTAGACGCAGATACTCAAGACAACATCACTCCTGAGCAGACAGAAGCACTCATCTATCTAAACTGGATGGTTCTTAAGCAAGCAGGACTACAAAACCTGCCACTTAAAAACACTGTTTATGGACATGCACAGCTACGGATGGCAGACGGTATTGTTAAAGGCAGTACGGATGCTTCGGGCAAAAAAGGTACCTTCGACGAGCGTAGTGACTGGCCAACTCGAGAAATGGCTGCATACATCGACCTGATGGAGCGAGGTATTGCTTCTGGTGCATTGCCTCAGTAGCTAAGCGGGATATCCTGGGAAATAGTCAGTTATCAGTTGTTCCTGGGTAACACCAAGCTTCTTGAACTGATCGACGATAGCTTCGGTCATTGGCTCTGGTCCAGAAATAAAAACCTGCTTGTCATCAATTCCACCAGCAATAGTAATAATTTCGTTCGCGGTCAGGTTAGGCTGCTCAATCCGCTCAACAATCTTTATGTATGGTTGATTAAACACATCCTGGAATACAAGTTCTGATGAGTTGTGTACGCTGTAAATGAATGTAATCTCTCGGCTCTGATTAGTGTCAGCTAGCCACTGTATGATGCTATGAAATGGTGTAATGCCAATTCCGCCAGCCACAAAGACAAGTTTCTGTCGGTCATCTTTAGGCAGAACAAAGTCGCCCATTGGTTCGCTTATATCTACGCTTTGCCCGGGTTGCAAACTCCAGAGGTGTTGTTTGAAGCTGCTTGGTTTCTCGGCATGTTTTGTCGTTATTGAAACCAGTTCGTGCCCAGGCGCAGAAGATAGCGTAAACCAACGTTTTACACCTCGATCATCAGGTGAATCGTGTGGGATGGTAAGCTCAACAAACTGACCGGCAACGTAGCGGAGTGGGCGCTCAGGCCTAAACCAAAAAGTAGATATTGTGTCTGCCTCATGAACAATGTGATCAAGAGTTGCTTTCATAGTTATTTTGCTTGAACTTCGTCACGTAAGTGTTGCATGGTATGCGGGACATTGGTGGTGATTGCGATATTTGGATACAACTTTTTGAGTAGTGATGCGATCCAGGTCTTGTTGGATGTGTAGACGATAATACCCAGATCGTGACGCTTGGCAAGGAAGTACACCAGTGGATTCATAGTCCAGTAGTTCACGTCTATACCGCTAAATCCGTACACTTGTGCCGCGTTGATGGCATCAAATGGGTTGTTTTGCTCTAATACATATGTAGTTATATCCGGACAATATTCTGTAAACTCAAACAGTTCCTGGTGATTAAACGCAATGACATTGATTTGTTGTTTTTTAGGGTGCTTAGCAAGGGCATTTGCTAGCGGCTTGGCCCATCCGCGAGCTTTTGCTTCAATGTACACTGGAGTATTGCCGCTTGCCTCCAAAGCCTCTTCTAGCGTTGGTATATGGTCACCATCTTTACCTTTTAATCTCTTGAGCTGCTTGGAAGTAAGTGTGCGGATATGCTTGTCAACGTCGTGCGTTCGTTCGAGTGTGGGATCATGACACAGAAAGAGTTGCTTGTCCTTGCTGAGTCGCACATCAAACTCAATACCGTCCACTCCGGCTTTAATTGCAGCTTTAATGCCACGAATACTGTTTTCGGGGGCAAGACCAGCTGCCCCTCGGTGACCAATTACTTTCATCGTTAATAGTAGTGTACAATATAACTGATTAGAAATCCCAAATGTAAGGTGTAAAAAGGAGTATCTTATGGCTGATTTTAACCAAATTCTTGATGCTGGTGATGTCGAAAATGGACTTATTAATACAGTGATCGAAATCGCAAAAGGTTCAATGCTCAAAGTTGAGTGGAACCGCAAAAAAGCGATCTTCGAACTTGATCGTGTAGAGCCAGCGATTTTTGCAAAACCATGTAACTATGGTTTCATCCCACAAACGCTCGACGAGGATGGTGATGAGCTAGACACACTCGTAATCTGCGATGAAGGTATTCAGATGGGTGTAAATGTAAACGCAAAAGTTATTGGTATCCTTAACTTCGAGGATGACGGGGAGATGGATCATAAAGTTGTCTGCGTTCCAGCCGACGATCGCAATACCGGAGACGCTATCAATTCTCTAGATGATCTTACTGAACGACTCAAGCAACAGCTTGAACACCACTTTACCCATTACAAAGACCTCAAGAAGCCAGGAAGTACAAAAGTACTCGGCTGGGGTGATGCAACGGCAGCAATTGCTTGTATCAAAGAGTGTCAAGAGCGCTGGACCAAAGAAGCCTAAGTAGATAGTTAGTTCGTTGCTCCCAGGGGCGAAATCAGTTATGCTTATTGTATAAGATTTCAAAAAATTCTAGGGGGTAATGACTATGAAAACACGTGTTGCAATTAACGGCTTTGGACGTATCGGCAGAAATGCATTCAAAATTGCATTTGATCGAGCTGACGTCGAGATTGTCGCTGTTAACGACCTAACTAGTACTGATGTTCTTGCTTACCTCTTAAAACACGACAGTAACTATGGCACCTACGACCACAAGGTAGAGTCAGACGAGCATCACATTATTGTTGATGGCCACAAGATACCTATTACTGCCGAAAAAGATCCTGCCGCCCTTCCATGGGAAAAACTAAAGGTAGACGTAGTTATTGAATCTACCGGTCGTTTCACTAACAAAGAGGACGCTGAACTGCACCTAAAGGCTGGGGCAAAACGAGTTGTTATATCTGGTCCGACCAAAAGTGATGGCGTAGATACGCTTGTTATTGGTGCTAACGAAGATAAGCTAGAGGGCGCAACAGACGTTATCAGTAACGCCAGCTGTACTACAAACTCTATTGCAGCTGTAATGGCGCTTCTTGATGCCGAGTTTGGCATCGAGAAAGCTATGCTCACGACTGTTCACAGCTATACAGCCAGCCAGGTACTGCAGGATGCACCTGCAAAAGATCTACGAGAAGGACGCTCGGCAGCAGAGAACATTGTCCCAACCAGCACAGGAGCTGCAATTGCTGTAGCCCTTACCGTACCTCAGCTCAAAGGAAAGTTCGATGGACTTAGTGTACGTGTTCCAACTCCAGTGGTTAGCCTGAGTGATGTGACACTCCTCTTGAGCAAGGACACTACAAAAGAAGAAATAAATGCAGTACTCAAGAAAGCTAGTAAAGAGCCATTTTATCAAGGCATTATTGGCTACAGCGAGGAAGCACTCGTAAGTAGTGATTACATCGGTAACAGCCACTCAGGTATTGTTGATTCACTCCTTACTAATGTCGTAGCTGGAAACCTTGCAAAAGTTGTCATCTGGTATGACAACGAGTGGGGATATAGTAACCGTTTGGTAGAAGTTGTGGCAGACACGGGCAGGATTCTTCATCAAAAGGGCGCACACCATAAGGATTAGTCGTGATCATTTATATTGGGGCTGATCATAACGGGTTTAATTTGCGGGGCGAATTAATTCGTTATCTCGCGCAATCAGGCTACGACGTCCACGACGATGGCAACGAGCGCCTCGACCCGGAAGACGATTACCCAGTTTTTGCAGCGCGGGTAGTTAATGACGTGTTAGCTAGTAACGACGAAGATGCTAGGGGGATCCTTATATGTGGTAGTGGCCAAGGTATCATGATTGCCGCAAACAGGTACAAAGGAATCCGTGCATGTTTAGGATACGATCTTGAGTCTGTCAGATCTGCGCGTAATGATGACGATGTGAATGTGCTCGCATTGCCGGCTAAAATTCTGAAGGACGACCTAGCCAATACTATTGTGGAAGCATTCCTGAACACACCATTTGGTGAAGCGCCGCGGTATATACGACGAATCAAAGAATTGGATCAATAGCGTGGCTGTAGTTTGCCCAACAATCACTGCCACCGAGCCACACGAGTACCGCGAGCAGATGGAACGGATTAAACCATTTGCCAAGCGAGTGCATATTGATCTAGCTGATGGCGTATTTGCTCCAGTAAAACTAATTGATCTAAAGCATGTCTGGTGGCCAGATGGTGTGCAGGTTGATATCCATCTTATGTACGAAACGGTCGCGCCATTCATTCCAGAGATCATAAAACTTAAACCTAATCTCGTCATTGTACATGCAGAGAGTGTCGGTAACTTCTATGAAGTGATGAAGCCCCTTATTGATGTTGGCATTAAAGTTGGCGTGGCATTACTGCAAGATACACCGGTTGAAAAAGTACAAGCTGCTTTAAAAGATATTGATCACGTCCTTATATTTAGTGGTGATCTAGGGCATTTCGGTGGGCATGTAAATCTTGCTCTACTTTCTAAAGTCCGTGAACTGCGAGAAATTAAGCCGGATCTCGAAATCGGCTGGGATGGAGGGATTGATACCGATAATGCTAAGCGGCTAGTAACGGGCGGTATCGATGTACTTAACGTCGGTGGAGGTATACATCGGGCTCAGGATCCGGACAAAGCCTATGCTACACTAGAAAGCATAAGCGGGGATTAAATGGGCACACTTTCTATCACTGAATTGGAACTAAAAGCCGAGGCTATTCGTGAGGATATTATACGAATGCTAGAGCATGCTGGTAGCGGTCACAGCGCCGGCCCACTAGGATTAGCCGATATCTTTACCGCTCTGTATTTTGACGTACTTAAACATGATCCCAAGAACCCCGATTGGGAAGAGCGAGATATATTACTACTAAGCAATGGCCACTGCGTACCGGTCCGCTATGCAGCTATGGCAAATGCTGGGTACTTCGACAGAGACGAACTACAAACCCTCCGCAAGTTTGGGTCAAGGCTGCAAGGTCATCCAGAGCGCCTAAAACTCCCAGGTATGGAAACAACCAGCGGACCTTTGGGTAGCGGGCTTAGTCAGGCAGCCGGTATGGCACTTGCCCTGCGAATGGACGGTGAGAAACATCGTTACGTGTACGTAGTGATGGGTGATGGCGAGTTAGACGAAGGCAACATCTGGGAAGGCGCTATGCTTGCTGGTAAATACAAATTGGGGAATTTAATCGGGATCATAGACCGAAACAACATTCAGATCGATGGACCGACCGAGTTGGTGATGCCACTTGAGGATCTTAAAGAAAAGTGGGAAGCATTTGGTTGGCATGTACTAGAGATCGATGGGAATAATATCGAAGCCGTTATTGATGCCTGCGCCATGGCACGTTCGGTGGCAAACAAGCCAGTAGTTATCATTGCCCATACTATTGCTGGAAAGGGAGTTGATTTCATGGAAGGCGACTTCCATTGGCATGGCATGCCGCCAGATCACAAACAAGCCAAAGAAGCCTTACATGACCTACGGACACTAAAAGGCAAGATCAGAGGCGAACATGAGTAATCCATACAACCTTGTTACTAACATCCTGGATGAAAATATCGGATCAGAACCAATACGCAAGGGGTTTGGCCGTGGATTACAGTCTGCTGGAGAGGCTAACAAGAATATAGTCGCAGCATGTGCAGACTTAACCGACTCCACACAAATGAGCTTATTCAAAGATGCCTTTCCTGACAGATTTATCGAGATTGGTGTCGCTGAGCAGAATCTAGTGACGGTTGGTTCTGGTATGGCAGCAATGGGTAAGATCCCATTCGTTAGTTCGTATGCAGCATTTAGCCCAGGTAGAAACTGGGAACAAATCCGCACAACTATATGTTTGAATGATCGGCCTGTTAAGATTGTTGGGTCACATGCCGGCATTTCGGTTGGGCCAGATGGAGCCACTCACCAGATGCTCGAAGATATCGCACTAATGCGCGTACTTCCAAACATGGTCGTTGTGGTACCGGGTGACAGCTTAGAGGCCGAGAGAGCTACGCTTGCTCTTGCAAAGGACAATCGACCAGCTTATCTGCGATTGGCCAGGGAGGCCACACCGGTATTCACTACGGACAAGACGCCTTTTCAAATCGGCAAGGCATATGTACTACGTGAAGGGACAGACATTACTCTTTTTGCAACCGGTACAATGACCTACCAAGCACTAGCTGCAGCTGAAAAACTAGCAAAAGATAAGGTCTCAGCAGAAGTCGTGCATATCCCAACCATAAAACCTTTGGATGCTGTTACAATTCTCGCCAGCATAAAGAAGACTGGTCGTGCTATCTCGGTTGAGGAAGCACAAATCGCCGGAGGTCTTGGTGGTGCGATTGCGGAACTATTAGCTGAAGAACACCCAGCACCACTGCATCGCATGGGGATCAAAGATCGTTTCGGCGAATCAGGGCAGCCAGACGAACTATTAGAGCATTTTGGGCTAACGGCCAAACATATAGCCCTGCAGGTACATCGAGTTCTCTCTAAAGACTAACTACTAAGAATCTGCTTACGGAGTAGTATTATTCGTGTTAGCACAACAAACCCATGAAGCATCAGTACTTCGTAAGCAATTGTTGTAAGTAGTGGTTGCCACTGGTTAACTACTGACCAATTTTGAAATATTGATGCAAAACGGTTAGTAATGTTTGGCATACCTTGGCTTAGAACATAGTTAAGATAACTTAGGCCAATAATAGCTGTCACTGTTCGGACAATCGTTCGAATGATCAGTTCACGTATCTGAGAGTTGGGATCGGCATCTTTAGGATGCACATACTTACTAAACACAAGATCGTTGTTTAACTCTGTCGAGAAGTTGTTCCCAAGCCACCATAATAAATTAACTGCTAGACCGATGATCCCCCAGAAGATTCCGAGAGACAAACCGCCGGCTACTTTTTCGCCTAGAAAATGCCGTAAGAGGGTATCGATAGAAGCGATACCTGCCCGGATTGGATTAAAATCACCGCTCGAGAAGAATAAACTATTGATAAAATCCTGACTGCAAAGCAGTGCAGTGAAAAGAACAATAAACAAATATACAATCAACTCCGTCCAGGTTGGAATAAGCCAGAGTAGTACATATTTTAGGTTGTTTTGTCTTTCAGCCATAAGCGATTCAAGACTCATTATATGGTATTCTTATCTTAAGCAAAAGCACTATTACTACTAAAATTAATGGAGAAGACATGCCACCATCAATTGCACAATCAAAACGAAATTGCGCATCAGCTCGAGCGGCCTTAGAGCGAGCCCGCAAAGAGCATTTTGCGTTGGGTGCTTTCAATCTTGATAACCAGGAAACATTGATCGCTGTCGTTAAAGCAGCGGTAGTAAAGAATGCTCCTGTTCTGGTAGAAGTTAGCCATGGGGAAGTAGAGTTACTTGGTCTAAATAATGTTCGAGACATGGTAGACAACTACAAGTCGGAATTCGGTGTAGAAATGTACATCAACCTCGATCACTCACCTTCGGTGGAAGCAGCAAAAGCTGGGATTGATGCCGGCTTTGAATTTATACATATTGACGTATCGCAGGCAGAACATGATGCAACCGAAGAACACATTATCGCTGCGACCAAAGAAGTAGTTGAGTACGCAAAAAAGACTGGTGCGATTGTCGAGAGCGAGCCACATTACTTCGGTGGTGGCTCAAACAAGTTCACCAAAGCCTTTGATTATGAAGAGATAAAGAAGACCTTTAGTACTCCTGAGGGTGCAAAGAAGTTTGTCGATGCGACAGGCATTGATACGTATGCTGCAGCTATAGGCAACCTGCATGGCTCCTACCCAGTCCCTAAGCGGCTAGACCTAGCTTTATTGCAAACAGTTCGAGACGCTATTGACTGCAATATTAGTCTTCATGGTGGTAGTGGTACACCGTTACACTACTTTGAAGACGCTGTACGAATTGGCGTTAGTAAGATAAATATCAATTCTGACATGCGCGTAGCTTATCGTAATACGCTAGAAAGAGTTCTCAAGGAGAACAAGTCGGAGTTTGCAGTCATCAAGCTCATGGATCAGGTTATTGCTGCCGTTCAGGAAGTAGTTGAGGATAAGCTCGACGCTTTTAACGCAGCTGGTAAAGCAAAACCTGGCGAATAATGCTACAATTTATTCATAAGCAATTTAGCAATTTTATAGAGTTAGAAGGGGTGGCATGGCGCTAGACGTACTATCGGTGGGCGGTACCGTAACCGACACATTTATTCGCTTATTAGACAAAGAAGAAAGAGTAGAGCACGACAAGGACGGTTCTACTTGGTTGGCGATACCATTTGGGGTAAAGATCGCTTTTGATCACGCCGAAGATATTGTTGCCGTTGGTAACGCTGCCAATACCAGCGTTGCTTTTGCTCGACTCGGTCTCAAGAGTGCCTTGCACGCCAATGTTGGTAACGACCAGTCTGGTCGCGATATTCTCTTGCAACTCGAGAAGGAGAAGGTTGACACCAGCCTAATGAAAATCCACCACGGCAAAGCAAGTAATCATCACTATGTGCTTTGGTACAAAGAAGAGCGAACCATCTTAGTGCATGACGAGGCATACGACTACCACTGGCCACACCTGCGCCCTAGCGAGATGCCGAAGTGGATCTATTTTACTTCCATGGGCGAAGACTCTGAGAAGTTCCATGATGAACTAGCAGAGTGGCTAACAAGACACGAAGATGTTAAATTGGCATTTCAACCAGGAACATTCCAGATCAAGATGGGCGCTGACCGACTCAAGGGAATCTACCAGCAGTCTGATGTGCTTGCCGTAAACCGTGAAGAGGCTGTACTGATAACTGGTGGAAAACACGAAGATCTTAACGAACTGTTTGATAAGCTCCATGCTCTTGGTGCCAAGACAGTAGTCATTAGCGATGGTCCTGATGGTGCTTACGCATCCGACGGCACTCGAAGGCTCAAGATGCCTATCTACCCAGATCCATCCCCACCATTTGAGAGAACCGGAGCTGGAGATGCCTTTACCTCTACGTTTGTAGCTGCTCTGATTCGGGGCAGTGATATTGAAGGGGCGCTACAATGGGGTCCTATCAACTCCATGAGCGTAGTTCAGCACATGGGTGCGCAAAAAGGTCTTCTTACTCATACACAAATAGACAAGCTACTTAAGAACTCACCAAAGTGGTATCGAGCAGAACCACTCAAATAGTCTAAAGATTAACCATTTTACCACTGTTCTGTCATAGAAAATCGTGCTAACCTTAAGGGGAATATGTCGAGGGTTTTATCAGAGTTATTAGACGCCGCAGAGCCCAAGTTCACCCGAGCTATTACTCAGCTTGAGGAACTAACTGGCCATCCATCTATTGATGTCTCATTGACTGCGGATATTGTCGGCACAGTTCATCGCAAAATACGGGAACTAGGTCTAGACCCTGCCGATACAACCGGCCGAGAGCTATATCATGCACTTCAGGCACTTGTAGGCATGCATGACGGATATCTTGCGCGGATTATTGGCACAAGCCCCGATGCCGAGCTACATCTGCAACTCCTTGCCATACAGAAGGCGATAATAGATCTCCCTATTCCTAAGAAAACATGGGCGGTAAAGCATAGTGTAGCCAAAAAGATCCTCAAAACGCAGCCCCCAAAGAAGGTCATGAAACAACTTGGCTATAAATCGATAGATTCTATGCTCAAGCGGGAACATATTGATGAGATCATTGCAGCCTCGAGGTTCCTCGAGACCAAAGCATGGGGCCAAAAGCTAGTGAAATCGTATAAGAAGTTAACTCCTAGCGACTTCGAGACAAGGCAGATTAATGTCATCGTTCTCGATAAAGAACGGTGGGGAAACTCTGCTGATGCATACATCTACCAGAGTAAGCAAAATATTACACACTTAAAAGAGCTTGGTACGATACTTATCCTCCCTTTACCCGTAAAACATATGCGCGGCGCAGTTATTACTATCCTCCCGCTTATTTTGCATTATATTAACGAAATCAGATCGTACAGTGCCTTCTTTAAGATGCAGCAGGTCAGACCTGACTTCAGTAAAGTATTAGTTGAGACGATCCTCGACGACAAAGCCAGCACGACAAAGTTTGCCGGACAGAAAGTACATTGGAGAGTTATTCAGCGTCACTTCGGCGGCATTGATCCAGCAAAACACCCTGAGTTATTTGAGCCTCATGTACAACCTGATGATCTACATTGGCGTAAAGCCGAATCGGTTATTTATTGGCTAGAGCCAGCCTTGAAGTTCTGGGAAGACCTCGACTCTGTAGCAGCGTTATATCCAAACGTCATTGTTCCATTAAGTCTTCTTGATAATGCCGTTAGCTATTGCAACGGGTTAGAGTATGGGCAGCAATCACTTGGGCGATTCAGAAGTAGCTTATGGAATGAAATATTTGCGCGCTACATCGGGCAAGAGAACTTTGAACAATCGATATTGAGCCAATTGAATCAGCAAGTACTGCAGCCGGAATTGCTGGAGCTATAATGTATCAGATTTGCGTATCGGCGGCTTCCAAGGGTAGAAGTGTAGAGGAAGGTCGGGATCTTGCAGAGAATGCTGGCAGAGCTATTGCCAAATCTGGACATGGTCTGTTGACCGGAGCAACCGTCGGACTCCCAAACACCGCAGCAGAAAGCTACAAAAAAAGCGGTGGCAGCATGAGCCTTGGAATCAGTCCTGCTTCAAGCAAGGTTGAACATGTTCTGAAGTATCGAATGCCTACTGAGGCCTACGACGTAATTCTATACACCGGGATGCACTACGTAGGTCGCGATGCGCTACTGATCCATTCAGCCGATGCGGTTATAAGTATTGGCGGACGCCTTGGGACCCTGCATGAATTCACCATTGCTATGGAGACCGGTACACCAATCGGCTTTATCCAAGGGGCAGGCGGAATTAGCTCGGAGATTATGGATATTCTGCATGCTGCCGGTAAACGATCAGATGAAGATGTAATCTTTGGTGATAACGCCGAAGAAGTGCTCGAAAAACTCATAAAACTTCTTAACCAGCGCAACAAGAAATACCGCTCTCTCTACCGGTAATATATGTCGTGTACCCCTAGATAGAGATAGCTTATAATGGTGGGATGGCCAAGTTTGAGTTAGTTAGTAAGTTTGAACCAACAGGAGATCAGCCAAAAGCGATCGCCCAGCTTGTTGATGGTCTCAAAAAGGGCGAAAAGGAACAAACGCTTTTAGGTGTAACTGGTTCAGGTAAGACCTTCAGTATGGCCAATATCATCCAGCAGACACAGCGTCCAACCCTTATCCTTAGCCATAATAAAACACTTGCAGCACAGCTTTACGAAGAGTTTAGACGCTTCTTCCCAAACAACGCTGTTCATTACTTTGTAAGCTATTTCGACTATTACCAGCCAGAGGCATATATCGCCCGGTCCGACACATATATAGAGAAAGATAGTCAGATCAACGAAGAGATCGATCGACTACGTCACGCAGCCACCGACGCATTACTTTCACGCAAAGATGTGATCATTGTTGCCAGCGTTAGTTGTATCTATGGAATTGGATCCGTAGAAGACTACGATGGGCTTGCCGTTAGTATAGAAACCGGAGAGCGTAGGGTTCGCGACAAACTACTCCGACAGCTCACCGACATTCAGTACCAACGGAACGACATAGACTTCCACCGTGGTGTATTCCGTGTTCGTGGTGATGTTATCGACGTCTTCCCAGCTGGTGAAGAGGTGGCCTACCGCATTGAGTTCTTTGGCGACGAAATAGAGCGAATTACACAAATTGACCCGTTGACCGGTGAGGTACTCAAAGAAAAATCTAGCCTAAAGATCTTCCCAAGTTCTCACTATGTAACTCCTCACGAAAAACTCAAAGATGCACTAGGATTTATAAAGCACGAACTTGATGAACGACTGCAGTTCTTTAAGAAGAACAATCTACTCCTAGAAGCCCAGCGTTTGCAGCAGCGAACAAACTTTGATATCGAGATGCTAGAAGAGACTGGTTTTGTGAAAGGTATCGAAAACTACAGCCGGTATCTCACTAACCGTGAACCAGGTGAACAACCGGCAACCTTGCTCGATTACTACCCAGATGACTTCCTCATGTTTGTTGATGAGTCTCATATGACCATCCCACAGATTCGCGGCATGTATAACGGTGACCGAGCACGCAAAGAAGTACTTGTCGAGCATGGCTTCCGTCTGCCAAGCGCTCTGGATAACCGCCCACTGACGTTTACGGAGTTTGAAAAACACGTAAACCAAACTATCTATGTCAGCGCCACGCCGGCAGAATATGAGCTATCACGCAGTCCGGAGCCCGCGCAGCAAGTTATCCGACCGACCGGACTCCTCGATCCACCTATCGAGATTCGACCGACTAAAGGCCAAGTGGACGATCTCATTGCTGAGATCCGGACTACCGTAAAGAAACATCAACGTGTTTTAGTTACGACACTGACTAAGCGTATGAGCGAAGACCTGACCGAATACCTTAAAGAACTCAATATGAAGGTAGCTTATTTGCACAGTGATGTTGATACCTTAGATAGAACCGACATTTTACGTGACCTTCGCTTGGGCGTGTACGACGTATTGATCGGGATTAACCTACTACGTGAAGGTCTAGACCTTCCAGAAGTTAGCTTGGTCGCTATCTTGGACGCCGACAAAGAGGGCTTCCTCCGTAGTCAGCAAGCACTAACTCAGACTGTTGGACGTGCTGCCCGCCACTCCGAAGGCCACGTCATTATGTATGCTGACAATGTCACAGGAAGTATGCAGCGTACTATCGACGAGACAACCCGTCGACGTAAGATTCAAGAAGCATACAATGCCGAGCATGGTATTACCCCCACTGGTGTATCCTCGCAAATATCAGAAAGTATGCAGCCAGAACTCGGCGAAGAAGCTAAGAAAGCCAAACTCAATCTTAAGAAGATTCCCAAAGATGAATACGGTCAGCTCATCAAAGACCTCTCAGCTCAGATGGACCTTGCTGCTGCAAACCTAGAATTCGAAAAAGCCGCCGAGCTCCGCGATATTATCGATGATATTAAATCTAAATCCTAAGCGGCTTGTTCTTCGGAGATAAATAAGGGCGGGTGCACACCTTCGGCAATCATAATCCTGGCAGCCTTACGAGCAGTTTTATAAGGGTTCAAAGCCATAGCATGGCCATGTCCTTCGACTGGGTAATAGGTTAGATTTGGCAAGAGTTGGGCAAGTCGACGCCACATCTGATTCTGTTCTACCTTACCACGCTTGCCAGCGATGACATCAGTCTTGTAGCGTAGAATTGGATTAACAATATCTTCTTCAGGAGTACAGTGCACAATGTCGAGTGTTTGACGGGCAATTGGTACAACATTTCGAATACTAGGGCGTGATCTGATCAATGTTTGAGCGACTTGCACCCATCTCTTTGGGTTAGTCTGAAATGCGAACTCCTTGACTGCACCAGTTACTAGCTCAGGCAGGAAGCCGACAAGCATATCTAAGATTCTGGATGGGTCTACAAGAGCAGGATCATAGTGAATAATGCGCTCAATGTCGACACGATCATTCTTTTCTTGCTCGAGATTAAGGTTGGCGAGACGGGTATTGATAACTGTCCCCATAGAAGTACCAAACAATATGATTTTGCGACCCGGACAAAGTTGCTGAATCAGCTCCAATCCTTCGGCGGTCATCTTATCTAAACCATGTTCCCATAGGCTGGATAGAGAAGCGTCGTTCACGAAGTGCCCCATGCCAGCAGATTCGTGACTAAAGATGTCAAAGCCGGGTAGCATGTCAGCTAGGTATTTGTGTAGATCCTCGCCAATACCATCGTCTACAATCTCACCCAGGCCAGGCTTAACTAGCAGCGTTATGCCAGTGTCGTATTCATCTTTAGCTTTTGTGAACCAGCCATGGTGTTCCGAATCATTTATAGGGATCCGTACGTAGCGGTGATCACGTGCATTACCAGATAGATCTATCGTAGAATTGGTTTTTAGTACCTCACAGCCGAGTTGCTGTTCTATCGCATTGTCTTCTGGAGTGTGTTGTTCGGTTAGGAATTCACGACGAACGACGTGGAATAGGGCTTGTCCTAATTTTGGGACTGAAGTTGCCACTTCTCTCGCTCTATCGAGAGCTTGCTCTGCCAAATTGCCAGGTTCTATGTCCGGAGCTTTCGGTGGCATTTTTGTCTTCCTATTCAAAGGATTATCAAAATAGTATTCCTGCTTGATATCTTTGTAAAGCTTTTGTTTACTTCTTCTTTGTATATACTAGTAGGTATGCAAAACCAGCCGCATTTAGGCTATGAGCACTGGTTTGAAATGTTCCTGCTAAAAGATCAAGTTGATCAGGCGGCATGGAAAGGACTGATGCTAGGTATTTCCCAATACATTGGCTTCTTAAAGACCTGGCGACTTATTGTCACGATAGAAAAGAGTACCGTTCGATATTTTATTGGTACAAATAAAGACGTGGGTCTACTTTCGAACAACCTAGAAGGTGTAGTCCTGCGCCCAATCACCGGCGAGGACGCTAAGCTCCCAGATACCAACAGTATCCAACGTTTTGTGCAGTACGTTGACGGCGGTAATATACTTGATCTTAAAGAAAAGTACCAAGTTAAACGGGCAACCGAACTTACTACCGTTGATTTGAGCATTAGAACACTTGGGCCAGACAAAGCACACGTTAAAATGCAGCTTTTCTTCAAAGACAAGGCTGGACAATATTCTGTTAACAAAAAGAATCTGTTCACACTTCCTGATCACTTGCTAGCCGTCGACTTCGTCGCCAACACCAAGTACATGCGCCGCAAGCAACCTAAATATCTCGATATCCAGAAGACGTTGCATATTATGCAAGGGTCAAACATGAATGCAGTATTCGAGATTGATACGTTCCCATTTCGACCAACCAACTACTTTTTACCTCTAAACGCATACGACTTCGAAAAGCACTCATTTATTATCGGTGCAAGCGGTAGTGGTAAATCAAAGCTTATTACACTTATCGTGGACCGCCTTACAAAATCTGGGGGACTACAAAGTAACTTTAGAGTCGTCGTAATCGACCCGCACGCAGCATTAGCTAACGACCTGAAACATATTCCAAACTCAACTGTTATTGACTTTAAGGGAGAGGAAGAAGGCGCGGAACTATTTGGTGGCGAAGGTACGGATGTCTCAGCTGCAACCGAACTGACAGGAACACTGTTTAAGTCGCTTATGGCAGATCAGTTCAATCCTAAGCTCGAGCGAATGCTTCGATTTAGCCTGTATGTGCTTATGACTGCCCAGGCTATGAGCCTAGATAATCTTAAGCGTCTGGTAACTGATGTAGATTTTAGAAATCAACTGATTGAGCACGTCAAAGACTATGTACCAGCGAATATCGTCTCGTTCTTTGGTGCCGACTTTAACGAAATGCGCACCAAGTACTATAACGAGTCAATTGTTCCGATCGTTACTCTTGTAGACGAAATGCAGCTACAACCATCGCTTGCAAAGACTGGCAGCGAAGGAGCGTCTTTATCGAAGCTTATTGGCGATAATTTCCTTACCGTCTTTTCGCTCAACAAAGTAAGCATGGGTGAAAAGGTAGTAAAAACTGTCGCAGGACTTCTTATTCAGCAGATATTCTTACTTGCTCAAGCACGCGCATTCAACGAAAAAGTGATCCTGATTGTCGACGAAGTGTCTGTTGTACAAAACCCAGCCCTTGCAAGCATTTTGGCGGAAGCACGTAAATACAACCTCTTTGTATTCCTAACGCAACAGTACTTCGGCCAGATCGAGAAGCCTTTGCAAGAAGCAATCTTCACAAATGTTAGTAACTACTACGTATTTCGTGTATCAGAAGAGGATGCACGAGCACTAGAAGGCAACCTGACTATCGAAATTCCAAAAGAAATTCTTACCGCAGAGAAAGAAAAGGGCCTAAAAGAATCTGACGTACGGGTTCAGATGCTTACCTCACTTAATGTACGGGAGTGTTTCCTGCGACTCAGCAGTAACGGACAGCTTCTTCCTTGTGTAAAGGCAAAGACTTTAGATGTTGGGCCATCACAAGCGGCAGCGGACGTGAAGCTAGAAGAGTATAAGCAAGAGCCAGTTTCAAATATGCCCTCCAAGTTTATAGAAAATGAACATCCGGAAGTCGCAACACTAGACTCGCCTGGAATACCAACACTCGGCGAGCCCCTACTACAAGCATCGGTCGCGCCAACTCAGGCAGTTGATCCTATTGCTCTCTACGAGGCAACACTTGCAGGCATACCACCTGCGTCAGCAGGTGTCTCTGGTAATCCAGAAGCACCAGGGTATAACCCAGAAATCATGTCTGATCCCACATCTGATGACTACAAACCAGAAACACTTCTAAAGGAAGATCAGGCCGAAGATGACAAATTTGTTGTTGCCCCGCTGGCTGGTGTGGTTGAAGCATCCAACATACCACCCAGCCTTACGGCTTCTGCCCCCGCCCCAGCCCCAATTTCCAGTGGTAACCCGTTAATGGACGCGCTGCAGCATAAACAGGCGAATGTAAGAAGTGGGGGTATGGCCCCAGAGGTTATCCCACATATCGGGATGAACGTGCAGGATATTCTGGCCAGCCAATCATCGAGCAATAAAAAGAAATTCAGTTTTAGGAAGGGCAAGTAATGGACGAAGCAGCCGCAAAAGTAATAGTAGACAAGATAATAGGTCAGGTGTTTGGCTTCCAAAATCCACTTAGCATGGATCAGGTGCTGCAGAAATTCGCATTCGACGTACGACTTCCTCAACAAGTATCCGATTCCGAAACTGGCGAGTTAACCTGGGCACAATCAACCAACCCCACAAGTTTTGTTAAGTTCGAAAATCAACTCAAAAAAGAACAGAACGCCTGGGAGCGTCCTGCGCGGCGGCTGAATTCTATCGAGGACATCCTCGGTGCTTGGAACGAAATTAACCCAATGACAACCGAACGTCTGCTCGACTCAATCAATGTAGGACAATCCGACAATATCTATGGGTCAGAAAATGTTTTTCGCTCTCAGGATATCCACAACAGTAAGAATGTCGTCTTCTGCGACAGCATGACTATGGGTTCTAGCGAGTACGTTCTAGCCTGTCAGCGTTCTGGTGCGCTTACTTACTGCATACGTGTTGAAGACAGCGGAGAATGTTCCAACAGCTTTAATATCCAATGGTGCAAATTCGTGGTTAACAGCATGTTTATTAGCGACGGTACGCAAATCCAGGATTCATTATTCTGCTCACACGTTAGCAACAAGCGATTCATGGTTGCTAATATGCAGTACGATGAGGCAGAGTATAAACGCCTTCGTGACATTGTTGCACGCTGGATTCTAACAGCATAGAAACTAGCAAATACGCTATAATTGTGGTATAGTATAGCGTTATGGACGAGGCAGCTGCTAAAGCTATTGCCGACAGAACGATCTCGAGCGTTTTCGGCTTCCAAAACCCCTATGACTTACATGGGGTTTTAGAGAAGTTTGCTTTTGATATTCGTCTGCCTAAGCAGGTGCAAGATCACTCTACTGGCGAGACTACATGGTCTCAATCAACACACCCAAGCAAGTTTCTAACTCTAACCAATGCCGATACAAAACCAGCTGGATATTGGAAGAAGCCAAGACGTCAGTTTAATAACGTAGACGAGGTACTGCAGGCCTGGATGCAGATTAATGATGCGGTCACCGAAAGGCAGCTTGATTCACTAAACGTCGTACAAAGTGACAATGTGTATCAATCACGTAACGTCTTTCGTTCGCTAGATATCAATGAGTCCGAGAATGTCCTATTCTGTGATGGTATTTCAACAGGTGGTGACCATATTATTGCCTGCCAACGATCAAAGAATCTTCGCAATTGCATACGAGTAGAAGACAGTAAAGACGTTCAGAATAGCTTTAGTATCATCTGGTCTAAGAACGTAAAAAACTCCTACTTCTTAAGCGATGTTAGCGACGTAGAAGACAGTATATTCTGCTCTCACGTAAGCAATGTTCGTTATATGGTGGCCAATGTTCAACTTGACGAGGCGGAGTACCGACGAGTCAAGGCTATGGTTATTCGCTGGATTCTAACTGCCTAAGACGCGCAGACATAAGCGACTAATACTGTATAATTACAGTAATCACTATGGATGAAACTAAAGCCAAAGAACTCGTTGACACCATCATAGGTCAAATTTTTGGCTTTCAGAATCCACTATCTCTAGAGCAAGTTAAAGAGAAGTTTGCCTTTGATATCCGCTTACCACACGAGGTAAAAGAATCGGCGACCGGCGAACAGACCTGGGCCCAGTCAGACACTCCAACAAAGTTTATGAAAATCGACAAGATCTGGCAAAAAGACCCAGCCGAGTGGATGCAACCCGATCGAACATTCAATAGTGTCGAGGATGTTCTAGATGCCTGGAATAAGATTAATGCTATGCCGACCGAAAGAATGATTGACTCACTCAATGTTGGACGGAGCGATAACGTCTACTTTTCTGAGAATGTATTTCATTCACAAGACATATCACACTCCAAAAATGTAGTCTACTGTGACGGAGTCAACAGGGGTTGTGAATATGTACTAGCTTGCCAGCGATCACATCAATTATCGTATTGCATGCGCGTTGAGGACGGCCATAGTTGTTCAAATAGCTTCAGTGTTATTTGGTCGGATAATATCGTAAACTCATTCTTTATTAACGACTCCCGGTACCTTCAAGATTGTATGTTTTGCTCACATCTAATGAACAAGCAGTACTGCGTAGCTAATGTCCAACTTACTAAAGAAGAATACTTTAGAGTTAAAGATATAGTTATCCGTTGGGTTCTCACTGGCTAATGACGGCCTAATCAGTTAAACTGTATAAAATATGGCAAAACTGTCACGCGAAGACGTATTAAAATTGGCCAAGCTGGCCAAGCTAGACCTAACGGACGAAGAGGTTGTGAAGTTCCAAACCGAACTGTCGGATATTCTTGGATATGTAGAACAACTCTCATCAGCAGATGTGACAGGGCTTAAGCCAACCACACAGGTTACCGGCCTGGTGAATGTTACCCGAAATGATGAAGTAAAAGATTATGGGCTCGATCAGCAGGCCTTACTCAAGAATGTTCCTCAAAGACAAGGTAATGATATTAAGGTGAGGCGCGTCCTATGAGTTGGCCAGCAGTCGCAACAATCGCAGCAGATGTTCAATCTGGCAAAACTAAAGCTATCGACCTTGTAGAGCAAGCGTTGAAGAATATCGAAGATAATGCCGAGTACCAGGCAATTATTGCCACGACAGCAGATCGAGCACGTGCACGAGCTGCAGAAATCGATACCCAAATAGCGGGAGGATCATCTGTAGGCAAGTTAGCGGGTGTACCATTTATCGCAAAAGACAACTTTTTGGCTTTTGGCGCCGACACCACGGCGGCTAGTAACATCCTGAGGGGATTCGATGCACCATACCAAGCAACTGCAATTGAACGCCTAGAGAACGAAGGTGCCATATGCGTTGCAAAAGCCAACATGGATGCCTTTGGTCACGGTACAACAACAGAAAATAGCGACTTCTTTACGAGCAAAAACCCTCATGACAAGACTCGTGTTCCTGGTGGATCTTCAGGAGGCTCGGCGGTAGCCGTTGTGTTAGACATGGCGCCATTTGCAATCGGGACAGATACCGGCGGATCATTGCGTGCACCTGCAAGTTATTCTGGTTGCGTGGGCTATAAGCCAAGCTACGGACTTGTGTCACGTTCTGGAGTTATTGCTATGGCGAGTAGTACCGACACTATTGGACCACTTACAACAACCGTAGAGGACGCAGCATATGTTCTGGACATTATGGCAGGTCTTGATAGTCTAGACAGCACTACGATCGACCGTGATGATCAGGGCTATGTTACAGATGGGTCAGAGTCCGTTAAAGGCAAGAAGATCGGTGTCATAAAAGAATACATGACCGACGGTCTAAACGATGGGGTTAAGAAGCAGATCGAAGATTCACTACAGAAACTAAAAGATCAGGGCGCAGAAATCGTCGAAGTGAGCCTACCAAGTCTTCAGTATTCACTTGGAGTATATTACATCGTCGTGCCAGCTGAAATTAGCAGTAACCTTAGCCGTTACGACGGCCAACGATTTGGCTACAGCGATCCAGCGGCAAGCGATCTCGAAGCCAGCTATACGCAGTCGCGCACTAAAGGTTTCGGCGCCGAAGCTAAGCGTCGTATTATGACAGGTGCATACGTCCTCAGTAGCGGATACTATGATGCCTACTACAACAAAGCACAGACGGTTCGTACAAAGCTTATCAATGAGTTCAACGAAGCATTCAGAGATGTTGATTTCCTAGCCGGACCAACCATGCCAACAACCGCGCCCAAGATAGGCGACAACACCAAAGATCCACTAACAATGTACTTGGAAGACGTTATGACCGTTGGTGCTAGCCTTGTCGGTATCCCATCACTAGTTATCCCAGCCGGACTGTCAGATGGCCTACCAGTAGGATTACAGCTGATGGCACCACAAAAAGCTGATAGAATGTTATTAAGTTTTGGTGCTAGTGCCGAAAAAATTATTGATTACGGTCAAAAGAAATAAACTACAAAGAAGTAAATAAATGAAATTTCGTGTTCTTCCTCGCCGCAAATTAAAACCAGCAAAGTTCAAAGAACAGTGGACCGAGCTACAAAAGTACTGCAGCAGCAAAGAAACCTGGCCGTTAGCAGTTATTAATGCTGATAAGCTTTTGGACGAGGCGTTAAAGAAACGCAAGCTCAAGGGTAAAAGTATGGGCGAACGCATGGTTGAGGCTCAAAAAATGCTTAGCGACAACGACAGTGCCTGGTATGCGCATAACATGGCCAAGAAACTAATTGACGAATCATATGGTCGCCTCAAAGAAAACGAAGTTAAGAAGTCTCTAGTCGGTTTTAGGCAAGCCCTTCGTGATCTCGGAGCTCTGGAGTAATAGATGGTTAGTGCCGAGACAAAAGCACAATACACAGTAACTATTGGGATTGAATGTCATGTACAGCTTAAAACAGCGACTAAGCTGTTTGCGGCCGTTAGCAATGACGCACGAGATGCAGAGCCCAATACGCTTATAAGCCACATCTGTTTAGGCTTACCTGGCGCTCTTCCAGTACTCAATCAAGAGGCGCTGACGTTAGCGACCAAGGCAGCTTTTGCTCTTAACGGCCAGCCTGCACCTTTTAGTACGTTCGATCGAAAACACTACTTCTATCCTGACTTGCCGCTAGGCTACCAGATCACACAATTTTATAACCCTATAGTCCTAGGAGGCAAGGTTGTAGCTCAAGTTGACGGCAATGAGTTTAGCGTAGCAATTCATCACGCACATCTAGAGGCAGATGCTGGCAAGAGTACGCACCCAAATGGCGCCGATTACAGCCTTGTAGACCTTAATCGTGCCGGAACGCCGCTACTTGAGATCGTATCCGAGCCAGATATGCATAGCCCTGCCGAGGCTCGCGCCTATGCGCACGAGCTCTTCTTGCTCATGAAGTATGCTGATGTATCAGAAGCTGACCTGTTCCAGGGCAATATGCGCTTTGACATTAACGTTAGTGTTAGTAAGACAGATGAACTTGGGACACGTACCGAAACCAAGAACCTAAACTCATTCAGAAGTGTAGAAAAAGCTGCTGAATTCGAAGTAAATCGGCAGATCGAACTACTAGAAAAAGGCGAATCAATCACCCAGGAGACGCGTGGATGGGATGAAGCCAAACAAAAGACCGTTAGTCAGCGAGGCAAAGAACAGGCACATGACTATCGCTATATGCCCGAACCCGACATTCCTCCTGTAGAACTAGGCGAAGACTTTATTGAGGCAATTCGTAAAACGATGCCATCATTGCCGCACGCTTGGCGCGAACAACTACGAGAATTGGGGCTAGATGAAAGCCAAACCGAGATCCTTGTTGAGGCCGAGGTTGAAGATCCACTTGTAAGTCACAAAGCAATTATTAGTACCTTTGTTTCAGACAAAGCGACCGCCAAACAGGTGGCTAACTGGATTGTAAATATCGAAATTCCATTCCGAAGCGAAGAAGGTAATACTGTACTTCTGAATGAAGAGGGGCGCATTAAGCTCTATTCCGAGCTTCATGAATTAGTAAGCGATAGTAAATTGAGCTCGAGCAGCGCTAAGCTGCTAGCACAAGAACTGTATACTCACGAGACCTTGCCTGGATCAATCGAGAAATATGCCGATGAGCAAGGCTTTATTCAAGTTTCGGATTCTGGCGCCATAGAACAAATTGTGGTTGATGTCATAACCGCTAACCCCGAGGCAGCTAACGATGTTCGTAACGGCGAGATGAAGGCCATCGGGTTCTTGGTTGGCCAGGTTATGAAGCAAAGCCAGGGCAAGGCAAACCCTGGAATGGCAAGCGAGCTACTTCGCAAACACCTGTCTTAAACAAATAAACGTACGTAAAAAATACACTATTCAGAAAACTTTTGACAGAGTTATACTTCCGACATGGCATTAGAAGTAATTGGTATCGAAACATTCCCAGTAAAATCTGTTGGCGGAGAAACATGTCAATCAGCTGAGGTTGCACCTCATGGGCTAGCTGGTGACCGCACCATGGTTCTTATTGAGCCGAATGATGACGCCAATGAGGCAAAACTTATTTCGCGTAAAGGGGGTAAGAACCTTGTATTAGCAACAGCATTTGCCGCAATCGACGAAGGCGAATTGGTCGTCTGCCACCCAGACATGAGTGACGGCGATATACGAAAAGAAATTCGTACTGGGTCTATAGACTCCTTGCCATTCAAAATGCAAGGAGAACGAATCACTGGGGGAGTAGTTCAAGACCCTGAGCTCAGTGATTTCTTTAGTACCCTACTTGGTAAAAACGTACAACTCGTTGGAGTGCCAGATGGCTACGCCAGATTAGTTGACCCTACGTACCTCCAGATTGGTCATACAACATACTGGGCGGATTCATATCCGGTGACGGTACATTCTACGGCCTCGGAGGCCGCAGTACGGGAGCTCGGTAACCCTAACACAACGAATGAGCAGTTTAGATCAAATATTGTCATTGGCGGGACAGACGTACCATTCACGGAATTCCGATGGCGCGTTCTGCAGATTGGTGATGTAGTACTTGGCAAGCCAAAAGCATCCACTAGATGCGCCATGGTCGACCAATTCAGTAAAGTGGGTGAACCTGACGTGGTTGAGCAACAAGATCTCGTAACACGTGAAGCGTTACGAAAATTAGGCTTGTATGGACAGAATAAAATAGGCGGGAGTAGCAGACCTATTTTTGCTCAAAACTTCGTGGTAATCCAACCCGGCACTATATCCCCAGGTGATCAAGTCAAGATACTTAGCATGGGAGGACCCAGCTTTATTCGTTCAACTTGAAGACGATTAGTATTCTTGCGTAGTTGCGTTATAATAGTCTTATGACTTTGGGAACAACAGAACAGATTCTGGTCGTTATTCTAGCAGTGACACTTGCTATCTTACTTGTTCTCTCTATTGCGATTGCCGTTCTTGTTATACAAGTACTCAAGCATATCCGCCGCATCACCGAAAAAGCTGAGTCCATCGCAGACAAAGCTGAAACGGTGACCTCTTTCTTTCAGCAATCAGCAGGTCCAGCAGCAATTGCCAAGCTGGTATCAAACATTGTTCATGCTGTACGCGAAAAAGACAGACAAGATAAGGGGAAGTAACTACATGAATAAAGACACTAAACGCTTTGCAATTGGGGCTGCTATTGCAGCAGGGGTCGGATACATAACAGGCCTGCTTACTGCACCAAAGAGCGGAAAAGAAACTCGTAACGATGTAAAAGACGCTGCAGTGAAAGCTAAGAGTGAAACCGAAAAAGAATTGAAGAAACTTCACAGTGAAGTTACATCACAGATTGAAAAGGCCAAGAAGATAGCTCTAGACTTCAGTAAAGAACACAAAGGTGATCTTGATAAGGCAGTCAGCAAGGCGGTTGCAGCTAAAGAGAAGGTCCGAGAGATGCTTACAGCTCTACATGATGGCGGAGCAGATGACAAAGAACTTAAGGCAGCCGTCAAAGAAGTAAACGAAGCCATCTCCCACCTGAAGAAATATCTTGGCAGTCTCGAATCCAAGTAATAGTATTCATTGGCAACCTTGTTGTAATAATAGAAACCCTCGCTAAACTAGCGGGGGTTTTCGCTATAATAAGTACATAAGTAGTTTGAGGTAACAGCTCCGTCATGTCGACCAAAAGCCTAGTCCCTAGTGACTATGTGCATTTGCACAATCATACCCAGTACAGTCTATTGGACGGTCTAACAAAGATCCCCGAGTTGATGGACTATGTCAAAGAAACTGGCATGGAGGCTGTAGCCATTACCGACCACGGAACGATGTCCGGCACTATTGAGTTCTACAAAACAGCCGGGGCTAATGATATTAAGCCGATTATCGGCATGGAGACCTACGTTGCTCCCCGTAGATATGTCGACCGCGACCCCAGTAAAGATAAGTCGCCGTTCCACCTTATCTTGTTAGCTATGAATAATACCGGCTATGAAAACCTCATGAGGCTCAGCTCTATTGCCAACCTAGAGGGCTTCTATTATAAGCCTCGTGTTGACCATGAATTACTTGAGAAGTATAACGAAGGACTTATTGTCTTAAGCGGCTGTATTGGTGGCGAGGTTGGTGATGCGCTAAGAAACGGACAATACGACAAAGCCAAACAGACTGCTGAATGGTACAAATCGGTCTTTGGCGATCGTTATTATCTTGAGGTGCAAGATCATGGTCATGCCGATCATCCCTCAGCATGGGCAGAACAAGTAGCTATTACCGAGCAAACATTCCAACTAGCAGAGGAGTTAGGGCTCCAGACAGCTTTAACCTGTGATGCGCACTATCTACGACATAAAGACCAAGAAGCTCATGAATTACTGCTCTGTGTCCAAACAGGTTCGTTTTTGTCAGATGAAAAACGAATGAGCCTTAAGGATTTCGAACTGCATGTCACTGATCCAAAAGAAATTATCAAACGATGGCAAGATACACACCCTGAGGCAGTCAGCAACACTAGAGCTATTGCTGATCGTTGCAATGTAGAAATAAAACTTGGTGGTATTCTGATACCGAAATTTCCGGTGCCAGACGGCGAGACTGAGGTCTCGCATCTTCATAAGTTAGTGTACTCGGGCTTAGCCTGGCGCTATGGCGACCTAGACCAGAAGGATGCTGACAAACTCTCTATTCCTATGGCAAAAAAGACCCTGCCTAAAAACGTTCTTGATAGAGCAGAGTATGAGCTTGGAGTTATCGACTCAATGGGCTTCAATGGGTATTTCTTGATTGTTGCAGACTTTATTAACTGGGGTAAAGATGCCGGAATTGTGTTTGGTCCTGGTCGTGGGTCTGCAGCTGGGTCAATCATTGCCTATGCCATGCGTATTACGGAACTCGATCCTATGAAGTACGATCTACTCTTTGAGCGATTCCTCAACCCAGATCGTATCAGTATGCCAGATGTTGATATTGATATCCAAGACACCCGCCGAGACGAGGTGATTCAGTATTGTGTAGAGAAGTACGGCAAAGAGCGAGTGGCGAACATCGTTACTTTTGGTCGAATGGCTGCCAGAAACGCGGTTCGTGATGTCGCGCGCGTCTTGCAGGTACCGTATGCTGACGCAGATCGATTGTCCAAGATGATCCCACCACCAGTACAGGGACGACATATACCACTTGCCACATCGCTTGTTAAGGATGCTGATCTCAAGGCTGAGTATAATTCGAGTGAACAGAGTAAGCGTATCTTCGATCTTGCAGTTCAGATGGAAGGGACGATACGCAGTCACGGTATCCATGCAGCTGGTGTAGTAATCGCCCCAGATGAAATTGTTAAATTCGCCCCACTAGAACTCGCGCAAAAGGGCGTAGTCTCTACGCAGTACTCCATGGGTCCAGTTGAAGAGCTAGGCCTACTAAAAATGGACTTCCTTGGTCTTTCAAACCTCACTATCATCAAAAATGCCCTGCGTATTATTAAGAAGGTTAAGGGTGAAGATATTGATATCTCTCAAATCCCTCTTGACGACAAAAAAGCATATGAGCTTTTACAGCGCGGTGATACTACCGGAGTTTTTCAACTTGAATCTGCCGGTATGAAGCGCTACCTCCGAGAGCTGAAACCAAACAAATTCGACGATATCATCGCTATGGTTGCCTTATACCGCCCTGGGCCAATGCAGTTCATCGACGACTTTATTGCCCGCAAGCATGGGTTGCAGGAGGTGACGTACGAACACGAAGGCTTGAGAGCAGCCCTATCAGAGACGTATGGAATTCTGGTTTACCAAGAACAGTTTATGCAAATCAGCAAAGATATGTGCGGCTTTACCGGAGGTCAGGCCGACACCCTCCGTAAGGCCATAGGTAAGAAACAACGCGAGACCATGGCCAAGATGAAGGTAGCCTTTATTGAAGGCATGATCGAGAAGAGTGGCGTACCAAAGAGTTTTGCCGACAAGTTCTGGGCCCAGCTAGAAGCCTTTGCTGACTACTGTTTCAACAAGAGCCACTCAGCGTGTTACGGCTATATTGCTTATCAGACAGCCTATCTTAAGGCGCACTACCCTGAATGCTTCATGGCGGCACTCATGACCAGTGACTACGATGACACGGACAGACTAGCCATCGAGATTAACGAATGTAATCACATGGGTATTAATGTGCTTAACCCTGATGTGAATCAATCTTTCGTTGAGTTTGCCGTCGTACCCGAAACGCATGAGATTCGTTTT
>CAZTPC010000002.1:0-37063 GCA_964615565.1 uncultured Candidatus Saccharibacteria bacterium | reverse complement strand
TTTTGGGATGGCCGCTATCAAAAACGTTGGCCAGGCTGCAGTGGAAGAAATACTTCGTGCACGCCAAGAGCAACCGTTTTCTAGTATCGAAGACTTCTTTGAGCGAGTTAACGTTCGCACGGTAAACCGGAAGACTCTAGAAAGCCTTATGAAGGCAGGCGCCTTCGATCGTTATGGAAGTCGAGCTATGCTACTTGATAACCTAGATGTTCTCCTGGCCTATGGAAGTCGTATTCAAAAAGAGAAAGCCAGTGGTCAGATTGATCTTTTCGGTGAGGCCGAACAACTTGGCGAACAGGTTAAACCGCAACTCAAGCTTGCAGCTCAAACCAGCAACATAACCCAGCGCGAGCAATTGCAGTGGGAACGCGAACTACTTGGTCTCTATCTTTCGGCTCACCCACTTGAGGACTACAAGCTATGGTTAGCAGAGCAAACCGTTCCATTGCCAGAAGTGCTTCCAACTCTCCATGGACGGAGTGTGACCGTTGGTGGGGTAATCTTGGAGTCACGAGAGATTCTAACAAAGAAAGGGCAAAAAATGGCTTTTGCCAAAATTGCCGATGAAACTGGGGAGATGGAACTTATCTTATTCCCAGGTGTATATGCCCAAAGCGGCGAACTATGGCAACGCGACCGTGTGGTAGTTATCAATGGCAAAATATCTGGTGAAGACCGCGAAGGCAAACCAAGCAGCACCGCTCAGATATTGGTAGATTCTGCTCGTGAGGTTACGCCGGATGAAGCCAAGAACTACATACCAACTATGCGTAAACAGAAGGCCCCTAAAGCCATAAAGCCAAAGACCAAGGCTGCTTCATCCAAAGAAGAATCAGTTTCAGCCAACCCACGGCTATATATAAAGCTTGATGACAGTGGTAATCAGCAAACTTTAATGCAACTTAAGTCTATTATCGATCAAAACAGTGGGGAAACCGAAGTAGTCCTGGTGTTGGGAGGATCGGATAGCAGACAGGTTATCAAACTTCCAATGAGAGTAGAGCACAGTGAGGGTGTAGTTAGCACTCTGTCAGAAGTGGTCGGTGCAGGAAATATTAAACTCAGATAGTACGCATTAGCATAAGTAGGATACAATATTATCAATATGTCTCAAGCGGCAAAACGCAATCCACATCGAAAGCGTCATGGACACCACCAAAAACGTACTCACGGTTTTATGAAGGTCTACCATCCTTTCATGCCACTACTCCTAATGATCACTGGATCACTAGTAATCTTCTCGGCCCTTAGTGGTGGTAAACCCGCAAAAGTTCACCGTACCGACAAAGCACCAGTTCTTTCGTATGCGACAGCTATTAGCAGTCAGGGTCTGCTCAATTACACAAACCAACGCCGCGCTACCGCAAATGTTGGCAACCTGACAATCAGCTCAAAGCTAAACCAAGCTGCTCAAGCCAAGGCAAACGACATGGCTAGCCGCAACTACTGGGCTCACAACACTCCGGACGGAACTCCCCCTTGGACGTTTATAACTAATGCCGGGTACAGCTATGACAAGGCTGGCGAGAATCTTGCCTGCGGGTTCGACGAAAGCAACGATGTGATAACTGGCTGGTATAACAGCCCTTCGCACCGTGATAACCTACTCCACCCAGATTACAAAGAAGTTGGATTCGGTGTTGTTAATGCCGATAGTTACAACTGTGGCGATATCCCAGCCTCGCAGCAGACAATCATCGTCGCTATGTATGGAACACCGTATACTCCACCAAGCTCAACGCCAGCTCCAACAAGTACACCTAAAACAACGACATCTACCAAGCCTGCAGCAGTTACGGCGCCTGTTGCTTCGCCTCAATCTTCGCCAACAACGGTGAGTAGTCATAATCTTACTCTCAACGTAGTCGATTCCGACGGTAAGCCTGCAGCAAACATTAAAGTAGAACTTCATTCTGACCCTAAAGTTGGCTACACCGACAAAGATGGCAATATCGTCTTTAAGGATGTAGAGACAGGTAAACATACCGTTATTCTTGAGATTGATGGTGCTAAGTCAGAAACTCCAATAGACCTGACCAACATGTCTAAAGACTACAAGCTCAGTATCGTGAAGCCCGAGCTTACTAGCAACCAGACGGCTACTGATGGCGAAAAAGCTGCTATTGCCAAGCCTCAATCAGTTAACAGGCTACAAACACTAACCGACAGTTACGCAATGTGGATCTTCGGTGTCCTCGTATTTGCGGTACTACTTGGAGCTGGCTACATGCTTATTAAGCACAGTGTTGCTGCGCATCGTTTCTTCATCAAGGGTGAACGTTATGTACTCACTCACAAAGCTGTTGATGTCTTTGTAGTACTACTTGTAATAGCTTTATACTTCCTCACACGAACCGTTGCGACAATACTATAGTTACAGGCAAGTTAGCTGATACATAGCCATCGCAGATGCTTGGACTACATTAAATGATTCTTTCTTGCCAAACATTGGTATCTCAATAATTTGGTCGCACTGTTTCATGAGGACGGGGTCGATACCTTCTACCTCTCGCCCAAGCAACAGCGCTACCTTAGCCCGGACATTTATATCCGGTAATAAAACTGATGATTCTGACTGTTCAAGGCCTAAAATCTGATAGCCACCTTCAGTAAGTTCACTAAGCAAACCTACCGGATCCACTACATACTCCCATGCCTGGGATACCTCAGCACCAAGAGCCGTCTTGTGAATATCTTTTGTTAACTTCTTAGCGATATGTGGCAACCTTGGATCGTCCTCATACTCAGGATGAGGAGTATAGCCCGTTAGGTATACCTTTGTAACGCCCAGACCCTCGGCGGTTCGCAACAACGAGCCAACGTTGTGGGCGCTCCTCATATCATGAGCAATAACAATAACATCACGTTTCGGGGTTGGTTTCATATCTCACTAGGTTACCACAGTAAATCTTTTGGAATAGTGCTTATGACTATATAATGAATGTATGGCTCAAGACATCCGCGTAATCGACGAGCAAAATACCGCTCGCCGTGCAACTATTCTTGGTTTAAGTTATACCGATACTTCAACCGCAGTACCTAAAACTCTCTTTAAAGATCTTCTTACTAAAGAGGAACTGTACAGCATGCGAGTTATTCCTCTTTCGGTAGAAAAGGGTGCGCTTAAGTTCGGGATCACTACAACCACGTCACAACAGACGATGACCAACCTGACTAATCAATTTCTTGATTCACGGGTTTCTTTTAGTCTGATATCTGATGCTGGGTATAAAGATTATATGAAGTTATATGATCCGCCAAAGGCGGTGGTCTATAATGACATACAAATCACAGGCAGTGATCCGGCGTCGTTAATTGCTCAAGTGTCTGCCACTCTAGACCAAGTCCGTGCTGATGATATGCTAGCGTACCTAACTAGCCAGGCGCATAAACTTGAAGCATCGGACATTCATATCGAAAATCAGCGTGATGGCGTGCGCATACGCTTCCGTATCGACGGTGTTTTGCACCCAATAGCCAAAATTAGCTTTGATCGCAATCGCATGCTTACATCAGCGATTGCTAGCTCCGCAAACGTCTCTACCTCTGCTAATGCTGCACAACAAGGTCACATCACCCAACAGGTCGTTATGGCCGACAAAAGCTTAGTAGACGTTAACCTCCGCGTCGAGACAGTTCCGGCCGTCAATGGTATGGACATTGTAATGCGACTTTTCAATATGGACGCCTCGATGTACAGCCTAGACAAGCTTGGTCTATTGCCTAACGAACGACAGATAGTTGACGAAATTATCCGTAAGCCTAGCGGCCTTGTGCTTGCAGTTGGGCCTACGGGTTCGGGAAAGACTACTACGCTGTATTCCATGCTTAACACTCTCAATAGCGAATCACGGAAGATTATCACCATCGAAGACCCAGTAGAGTACCAGTTTAACGGTATTACACAGGTGTCGGTAACAAGCCAATCTAACGAAGAGTCACACTTTGCCAACAACCTTCGTGCAGTGCTACGGCTTGACCCAGATGTAGTTATGGTTGGTGAGATCCGCGACAACGACACTGCGAAGACAGCTCTTCAAGCATCGCTAACTGGACACCTAGTACTCAGCACTTTTCACGCAAGCTCTGCATCCGCAGCACTGACACGCATGGTGGACATTATTGGACAAAACCCGTTATTTACATCTGCGATTCGGTTGATTATGGCTCAACGTCTGGTTCGTCGTCTTGATGACGCCAGCAAGGTAGCCTACAAGCCAGACGAAGCTATCATTAAGCGACTGCAAGCTATAATAGACACATTTCCGCCAAATACACCAAAGCCAGATCTGAGCACAATGACACTATATAAAGCCGGAACGTCAGCTGAAAATCCCTTCGGATTTAAAGGTCAAATTGCACTTCGTGAGCAAATGGTTATGAGCGAGCCACTGCGTAACCTACTTATCAAACCAACGGCCGAGATCACAACTCAGATGCTCGAAGCAGCCGCGGTACAAGGTGGCATGCTCACCATGCTCCACAACGCAGTACTCCGCCTCGCAGAAGGCAAAACCACCGTCGAAGAAGTCTTCCGTGTCCTTGGCTAAACGATTACTGCAGCAATTGCAGGAACAAGTCGATCGTCTAGTACGCTCGGGATGATACTTTCTGCGGTCGGATTCTCTACAAGGCCAGCAATTACTTCTGCAACTGCCACTTTATGATCATCTGTAATCTTAGTTACTCTATTGTCGAGCGCACCGCGGAATATTCCAGGAAACGCTAGGGCATTATTAACCTGATTTGGGAAATCACTCCGTCCTGTAGCCATAACAGCGACGCCTGCTTTTGCAGCTTCGTCTGGCATGATCTCTGGTACCGGGTTGGCCATCGCAAAAATAATTGGGTCCTTGGCCATGGTCTTGACCATCTCAGCCGTCAATAGACCAGCTTTTGAGACACCAATAAATATGTCAGCACCTTGTAGCGCATCTTCCAACGAACCACTGACGTTATTCTTGTTTGTAAATTCAAGAAGTGCACGCTTATCATCGTTCAAATCACCTCGTGATTCAGAGACAATCCCTTTACTATCAACCGCTAAAATCTCAGGATGCGCATAAGTATTGAGTAATTTCATAATAGCCGTACCAGCAGCACCAGCACCAACACAAACGATCTTGCTGTCCTCTAGCGACTTCCCAGTGATCTTCACTGCGTTAATTAATCCAGCCAAGACAACAATTGCCGTTCCATGTTGATCATCATGAAATACAGGGATATCTAGTTCAGCTTTCAGCCGATCTTCTACCTCGAAGCATAGCGGTGCTGCGATATCTTCGAGGTTAATACCTCCAAAACTGGGAGCAAGTGCTTTTACGGTAGCTACAATTTCGTCTGCTGTATGTACGTTCAATACTAATGGCACTGCATCTATTCCTGCAAAGTGCTTAAAGAGCATGGCTTTACCTTCCATAACTGGCAGTGCGCCCTCTGGACCGATATCTCCAAGCCCTAGCACTGCAGAACCATCACTGACCACAGCAACTACATTGTTTGTCCAGGTGTAGTCACGAGTTTCTTCTGGATGTTCGGATACATACTTACTGACGGCACCCACGCCTGGCGTGTAGTAAATACTCAGTTTATCTTGGCTATCCAGCTGATCTTTTAACTGCAACCCAATTTTTCCGCCCAGTTCTTTATGTTTGCGTAGTGCTTCTTCGTTATAATCCATAACTTCTATTGTACGTCCGAACCTGCAAGCTAACCAGTATTTCATTCTCCTAACAGATGTGTTATACTTGTCTAAAGCCAAGAATTAGTGTAAAGTTAGACACTGACTTGAAATAAAATAATAGGTAAGTAAGAAGAATAGAATTTAGCTATGGAATCAGTAATTAAGCAAATCGAAAATCGTTTTAAGAAACATGCCGTTGTAGACGTACGTCCTGGAGACTCAGTTCGTGTTCACCAGAAAATCCGTGAAGGTAACAAAGAGCGTGTACAGGTATTCGAAGGGCTTGTTTTGCGAGTCACTAGCAAGCAAAGTATTACTTCTTCAATCACTGTTCGTCGTATCGCTAGCGGTATCGGCGTTGAAAAGACTTACCTATTGCATTCTCCAGCCGTTGTTAAGGTAGAAGTAATTAAGCGAAGTAAAGTTCGCCGAAACTATCTAACATACATGCGAGCCCGAACTGGTAAAGCTGCTCGTCTTGCAGCCGTAGACTTCGACAAGGACGTTAACGAAATCCCAGAAGATCCTGCTATTGCAGAAGCCGAGAAGAAGGCTAAGGAAGAAGAAGCAGCAGAACACGCTGCCGCCGAAGCTGCAAAAGCCGCAGAAGAAGCTGAGGCTGAAGCTAAGGTAGAAGCTGCCAAAGCTTCACACGAAGAAACTGAAGCCAAATAAACAGCTCGGTCGAGTCTAGATCTCTATGCTTGCTCCCTCGAGAGCGCTTTACAGGTGCGTAAAGCGCAGCCTGTGGCGCTTGCCGACTCTCTCTGAATCAAGCAAGAAATCTAGCTATTGATTGCTGAATCATTCTTGCACATGTTTTATGCACTCATCTTTGATACCATGACTTTATGATTATTGTGGGTATCGATGAAGTTGGAAGAGGCTGCTGGGCGGGGCCTCTTGTGGCTGGCGCAGTAATTCTGAATACCGACGTTAAGCCACCGTTCCCATTGCGTGATTCTAAGAAGCTATCCAAGAAACAACGCGAGACGCTGGCTATATGGATACAAGAAAATGCTCTAGATCATGGTTTGGGATGGGTATCTGCTACTGAAGTCGACGACATAGGCCTTACCGAAGCTGTAAGACAAGCTATGCAACGTGCTGTAGACGAGCTTCAGTGTGCGTACGATAAGATTATTATTGACGGCCACATCGCTTTTCTAGAAGGACCTAATGTCGAAGCAATTATCAAAGCCGATGATACCGAACCATCGGTAAGTGCAGCAAGTATACTAGCCAAAGTTGCTCGCGATCAACATATGGCAGTGCTGTCTCAGAAGTTCCCAGGATACGGCTTTGAGAAGCATGTTGGGTACGGTACTGCCGAACATATAGCCGCCCTTACACAATTGGGAGTCAGCACAATACACAGGCGGAGCTATAAGCCAATTAAGGCATTACTATGACGTCATTCACAAGTGGTCGCAGGGCAGAACAAAAAGCTTCGGAACATCTTGCCGGACTGAGGTACAGCGTTATCGAACAAAACTGGCGGACACGCTGGTGCGAGATTGACCTCGTTGCCACCAAAGGTGACACGGTCTACTTTGTTGAAGTTAAGTATCGAAGCACTTCAGACTACGGAGTAGGGCTCGACTACATTACCCAACAAAAGCTTCGTCAGATGAACTTTGCTGCAGAATTCTGGATTGCCAGTCACCAGTGGCGAGGCAAGGTAGAACTGGCCGCCATTGAGGTAGCTGGGCCAGACTATGAAGTGAGAGATTTACTTATTCTTTGACTGGTAGTCGGAAAGAAACTTTGTAATTTTTTCTTGATCGCGTTCACGCCATTCAATACGGGCCACAATATCAGCTTCGCCAATCAAGATATTCTTTTTCAGTTCAACTCGTTTCTTGAGTGGATCAAATAGTTCTTTGTACTTCTTCTGCCACGTTTCATCGCTGGCAATACTTGCGCAATAGGTAGGGAGATAGTCATAAGCCTTACCTGGGCTTAGTACTTTGTCGATCCATGTAAAGTTTGTCTTTAGAAAACCCCATGAAGCTTCACGGATGTAATAGTTCCGCAGGAACATGACAAGCCACCTTAGAACATCTTGTGCTCGAACAATACCCTTTGGCCCGATTGCTTTTGTAAGGATCGCTGTGGCGACCTTTGGATCTTTAGTGCTAGAAAGGGCAGTGCAGATATCTAGCTGTACATCTGGCATTGCAGACTCGTATTGATCGAGTAACTTCATAGCGTCTGCCTCGCTGCCGTGGCGAACCACAGATGCAAGAATGGTTGCCCGAGATTCTGCATCGATATCATCAAGCGTCTTTGCCGCAGAATACCGTTTACGAGCCTCCGCCATGGCAGATTCATCTTCGCCCCCAAGCATGAATGCAAGAGCTGTATGGCGAAGCTGTTTAGTATTTACGTCATCTTCAGGTTTATCGTCCCAGCCAAGTTTCTTATGCCAGTTTGAAGCTAGATCGCGACGGATTTTGCGGAGCACTGTACTAGTTCCGTCATCTCCTTCGGTGAGCTGCGAGGCGTTCGCCAATGCACGAGCCATAAGACCCCAAACGTTATCACGATCCTCATCACCCATGTGTACTACCAACTCCAGCGCATCTGTCAGAGAACTATCACCCCTGCGCGCGAGTAGAAGCATGTCGTTCAAAATATTAATTCGTGCCTCTGTAGCAATCTTGCCGGCTTCAATCTGTTTTGCAATAAAAATTCGATGGCTTTCTGTTGCATACTGGGTTATATAATTGCCACTACCAAATTGGTTAATAACAACATGCGTGTCTTTTGGCGTCTTGAATGTCTCAGATCGTTTTTCTAACACATCTCGATCAAGTTCTACATTCGCAAGCAAAGGCACTGGCCATAGCGACTCATTGTCATCTACATCTAACGCAAAGCGTTTTTGAGAGATATGTAGCGTGTCGCCATCTTGTTCAACCTTGAGTACTGGCATACCCGGTTTTACAAGCCAAGGTGTCATTAGGGCATGTATATCTTTGTCAGTTGCATCACCCATAGCTTCCCATAGATCCTCACGCGAACTGTTACTGTAAGCAAGCTTAGTGAAGTAGCTCTTTAATGCTGTAGCGAAATCTTTGTCACCAATATACTCGCGGAGCATTTTTAGAAGTCGAGCGCCTTTCGCATAAACGATTCCTGGGTCAAAAGCAGTCTCAAGCAGTGCCACATCGTCAATCTTTACGCCAACGGGCTGGATATCCTTATATATGTCACGGGAAGTGATGCTTGGGATATCGCTAGCAGTATACATTTCCCACTGGTTCCAGTCTGGGTGAACAACATCTAACGATAGGTGTTCCATGAGCGCAGCAAAGCTTTCGTTGAGCCAAAGATCATCCCACCACTTCATGGTCACGAGGTTACCGAACCACTGGTGGGCGAGCTCGTGGGCAACAACTAGCGAAACGTACTGTTCCTGCGAGATAGAACGGTTCTTTGGATCTGTAAGGAGAGCAATCTCTCGATATGTAACAAGACCCCAGTTTTCCATGGCACCTGCATCGAAATCTGGTAGCGCAACTTGATCAAGTTTAGGAAGTGGATATGGTGTGTCGTAATACTTTGCGTAGAAATCTAGCAACTTAGCGGCTTCATTGGCGGAGTATTCGAGTTGCTCTTTGGGGCGACCAACATTAGCCCAGCTCTTAACCTGAGTACCATCCTTTGTCTTTGCTTCGGCATAGTGCATTTCGCCGTACACGAAAGCTAACAGATAGGTGCTCATAATCGGGGTTGTTTGGAATGTAGTACGAATACTATCTTCGCCAGCTTCTTCGGTCTTTTCTGCGGGAGTATTCGATAAAACAACTTCGTTCTTGCCAGATGGAGTTACCAACGACAACTGAAATGTTGCCTTGGCCTCTGGTTCGTCAATACAAGGGAAGGCCTTGCGTGCATGATGGCTCTCGAACTGCGTAGCAATGAGTTTCTTAGCAACATCGCCATCTGTAAAGTTACATGGATACACGCCGTCCATGTCGTCAGTAATTTTGCCAGAGAATTCTATCGTTACAGCATATCTACCCGGGTACATCATTTCAGTCGAGTGAAGGCGAAGTTCATCATAGCTATTCTGCAAGTTAACTCGGTCGATCTCGACCTGCTGTTCACCCGTCTTAGAAAACGACACGATCTTGGCATTGCCAATCGTAAGTCCTTTTTGGTGGAAGGTAAGTCGCTTACTAGGCCTACCTACTTTGGTGCCTAAAATAACAACCCAGCCGGTAAAAGTCTGTGCTTCACGATCTGGAGTTATGTCTAGTTGATAGTGTTCAGGCTTAAAGCCAGCAATAAGTCGTGGTGTTTTCTTCATGTAGCACCAGTGTAGCATTGCAATACACCTCAAACTAGGCTATACTTGGCTTATCTTCGTCCGGCCGTCTTGGTCGGATTTTTTCGTGTAAGACATCAGATATAAGTAAAAAGGAGAAACATTATGGAACTAGATATGAAAGGTCTAGCTTTGGCTGTCAAAACCATCGCCGAAGAGAAAAATTTACCAGAAGAAACAGTACAAGAGATTGTTGAACAAGCCCTAGCAGCCGCCTACCGCCGCGACTACGGTGACCGCGATCAAGAAGTGCGCGTAACTATGAACCTCAACAGTGGTGAAGTTGATGCCTACATCAGCAAAGAAGTTGTTGAGCGAGTTGGCGACGATCACTTCGAAATCGAACTTGGCGCCGCTCAAGTTATTCGAAAGAACGCTGCTATTGGCGAAACAGTAGAGATCCATGAAAAAGTAGAAAACTTTGGACGCGTGGCTGCACAGACAGCCAAGCAAGTTATCTTGCAGCGTCTACGTGAAGCCGAGCGAGAAATTGTTATGGCCGAATATGACGACAAGATCGGCACCGTTATCAACGGTCTCGTTTCTCGTGTCGAAGGCATGATTGTTCGTATCGATCTTGGTAAAGCTCAGGGCATCATGCCAAAGAGCGAACAAATCCAAGGCGAACGCTACTACCCAGGACAACGACTTAAGGTGTTCCTTAAGGATGTTGAGCGCGGTTTCCGTGGACCACAACTAGTAGTTAGTCGCGGCAACTCTGCTTTCATCGAAGACCTCTTCCGCAACGAAGTTCCGGAGATGGAAAACGGTTCTGTAGAGATCAAAAACATCGCCCGTGAAGCGGGTGTGCGTAGCAAGATCGCTGTTGCAAGCAGTATTCAGGGCGTTGACCCAGTTGGAACCTTTGTTGGTGGTCATGGTACTCGTGTTAATGCCGTTATGAGCGAAATTGGTGAACAAGAGAAGATCGACATCGTTGTATTCGATGAAGACACCAAGACATACATCATTAACGCGCTTAGCCCAACCAAGGTTAATAAGGTTACTCTTGATGAAACCGAGAAAAAGGCTATTGTCACAGTTCCTGAAGACCAACTAAGTATTGCTATCGGTAAGGGCGGACAGAACGTTCGACTTGCCAGCAAACTAACTGGCTATGATATTGATATCAGTGCCGAAGAAGTTAAACCAGAACCAGCTGCCAAGACAGAAACTAAGAGTGAGCCAAAAGCCGCCCCTAAGATCAAGCGCAAAGAACAACTTGAAAGCAGCCTTCTAGACGCAATCGAGGAGCACGGAGAGTAGTGAGAAGCCGAGTTCTCGCTGGAGCAGTCTTAACCACCACCCTCCTTCTTGGAGGGTGTGGTTCTCATGGGGAGATTTCTCTCTCACCTGAACAGAGAGGCACATCCACAACCACCAATCCAGAAAGTTTTCCTAGTGGTAATACTCACCTAACAGACGTATTTGATGCGCGACTACAAGAAGATGCCGCCGACGGTCACATCACCCTAGATATATATCCTGGTGCCTGTGCGGGAATACAGTTACATGATTCCGAAGGTAGCTATATGGCTCTGGTTGCAAAACCTGGTTACTACGAAATTCACGACCCAGAGTCAGACAAAGATATTGGCGCACTTGTTGGACAAGATCCAAGGACTGGTGACATCGTTCATAGTCGACCAATGACATTTGATTCTGATAGCAGAATTCCAGACGATGACCCGTCTAATGAAGATGGTGACGGTGGTCTTATTATTCCTACGGCGGGAGATGGTCTAAGACGAATCTCCGAAACAGTAAATTTCGATCCTGCGTTAGACATCACATTACCGGATGGTGGCCCAGTTATGCGTATGATCGCTATAGATCTTACCGGCAATGCCACTTCGGAGGAGTTTTTGCGGTCCAGCCTAATCATAGGTCAGTGTGTATCTCAGCTAGATAAGGGTATCGAATCTGATGGCCAAATAGGTGGCCGAATAGGTAACTAACTCTTTAATTAGCACTCTTGCATGGTGAGTGCTAAATTGCTATCATTTATATAGCGATCACTCGCCAAAACTCTTTACGAAGGGGGAACTATGCAAGATACACCAGACTTTCAAGACTTTTTAAATCATCTCACAGACAATGCTCTGCAGAGTCTAAAACACGCCGACGCTATAGCCCGGAGCTTTGGCAGTAGCTATATTGGTACTGAACATTTATTACTAGGCGTCCTCGCGCAAGATAACAGCATGGGTGCGAAGCTTTTAGAAGGTGCCGGCGTTACACTCGATCGTGCACGACTTGCCCTAAACCTGACACCAAAGTCTGTTGCCGTTAATAGTATTAATGCTAAAGGTCTTAGCGAAATGTCTAAGATCACCCTAAAAATGGCCTATGATATTGCACAAGATTTTGCACAAGACTTCTGCGGCACAGAACATATCCTATATAGCATCCTCAGCCAAAAGAATGCTCGAGCTACCACCTTGCTCCGCGATATGAATATCAATGTAGATGGGTTAACTTCTGAGCTAGAGCAGTTCCTTAGCAGCCAGAGTATGTCTGGAGAAGGCCCGAGCACGACTAAGCGTCGTGGCAAAAAAACACCAAAGACAGCACTCGATTTCTTTGGTACTGATCTAACAGCTCAAGCTCGAACCAACAAACTCGATCCTGTAGTCGGCCGCGAAAAACAAATTTCTAGAGTAGTAACCATCCTTAACCGACGTACTAAGAACAATCCAGTACTTATCGGTGAACCTGGTGTAGGTAAAACTGCAATCGTAGAAGGCTTGGCGCAAAGAATAGTGTCCGAGGATGTGCCAGATAGCTTACTCGACAAGCGTATCATTATGCTCGACCTAGCCGGCATGATTGCAGGTACTAAGTATCGTGGTGAGTTCGAAGAGCGCCTCAAAAAAGTTATGGCCGAACTCGAAGACGACAAAAATGCCATTGTCTTTATTGACGAACTACATCTGATTGTCGGTGCCGGCTCTGCCGAAGGCGCAATGGATGCAGGTAATATTCTTAAACCAGCCTTAGCCCGCGGTAAAATGCAACTGATTGGTGCGACTACAACCACCGAGTACACCAAGCACATCGAAAAAGATGCTGCACTAGAGCGACGCTTCCAGCCGGTACAGGTGCCGGAAACAACTCTCCCGGAGACACTTGCCATACTTAAGGGTCTGCGCAAACACTATGAAGAATTCCATAATGTAACTGTCGACGACGAAGTACTCTCTGATATCGTCAACTTTGCTGGACGGTATATTAACGATCGATTCATGCCAGATAAGGCTATTGATCTACTCGACGAAACCGCAGCACATCTTCGTGTAGGCAAGGGGAAAACTCCACCTGAGATTCGCAACCTAAAGAAAGAGTTAAAACTAGTTAACGCTCGAAAAGAAGAAGCTGGCGAAAGTGAAAATTACGAAAAAGCAGCAGAATATAAAACTCGTGCCAGCCAAATCGAAGCTGAATTAAAGAAACTTCACAGCGATGGTAAATCAGCCAACACGCTCAAGGTGACCAGTGATCAGGTGGCCGAAGTTGTCGCACGAATTACCGGAGTACCTGTGCAGCGAGTAATCCGTTCCGAAGCAAAATACTTACTTAATCTAGAGAAGACAATTGGCAAGCACATTATTGGTCAGCACGAAGCCATCCAAGCCGTGTCACGCGCTATCCGCCGAAGCCGTTCAGGCATCGCCACTAGCAAAAGGCCCATCGGCTCGTTCATCTTCCTCGGACCAACAGGCGTTGGTAAAACCGAACTTGCTCGAGTGCTAGCTGATAATTTTTTTGGCAGCCGAGATGCACTCATCAAGATTGATATGAGTGAGTTCACCGAACGCCACAACGTGTCACGATTAGTTGGGGCACCAGCTGGCTACGTCGGCTATGACGAAGGTGGTCAACTTACCGACAAGGTCAGACGACAACCTTACAGTCTCATCCTATTTGATGAAATCGAAAAAGCACACCCAGAGGTATTTAACATGCTATTACAAATCCTCGAAGACGGGGTGCTCACCGATGCAAAGGGTCGAAAAATCGACTTCAGCAACACTATCGTAATCATGACTAGCAACTTGGGTGCCGAGAAACTCCAGCAAGAAGCAAGTCTTGGGTTCCAGGTACTATCGCCTGAAGACAAGAAAGACCTCAACAGCTTACACGAGCGCAACAAAGATAAAGTTCAGGATGAGCTCAAGAAACTCATGCGGCCAGAACTACTCAACCGAATTGACAAGATTATCGTATTCCGTGCACTAACCAAGGAGAATGCACTGAAGATTTTGGATCTACAGATCAACGAACTTAGCGAGAGGCTTGGGAAGCACGGTATTGCATTGGACGTAAGTCAGGTAGCCAAGAGGCACATGCTCGAAGAAGGCTATGATGCTAAAAATGGTGTTCGTCCGATGCGCCGATTAATTCAAGACACGATCGAAGACCACATTGCCGAAGAGCTCCTGCGACACAACTACGGAAAAGGAACTATAGTACAGGTCGGGCTCAAGAGCAAAAAGCTGACATATTCAGCCAAGTCAGAGTAGATTAATTAGAGCCGTATCTGAGGTATACTAGTAGAGTATGCAACCACAAGCGGATCCACCGAAGTCTACTGACACGCCAAAAGCCGATACTCCAGCCACCCCACCGACGGATGGCGCTTCGTTAGTGGAACGCGCACATAGACTTCGTGCCGAGCGTGAAGCCGCAGCTCAAGAGTCACCTGCTGCTACTACAGAATTAAAACCACAAACACACGTAGATAGTGCTACTAAAACACCAGACCCACTCCCGCAGAAACGATCATGGGGCCGCATCCTCTTTGCCGTACTCTTAGCAGCTGCACTGTCTATAGGGTTCTGGCAAAGACAGAACATCCTGGACTGGTGGGCACTGCGAAATTACACACCTACTGTTGACGCAAGCAGACTTGCAACTGAAGATACTATGACCTCCAAGGCTCGTAAGATCTTCTATCTTCAGAACCCACAATTGCAAGAAAAGGCAGCATTCTATAAGAGTTGCGAGGAAGGCGAAGCGTCAATCGTACTCGGATGCTACAAGCCACGTCGCACACTCAACTGTAAGGGTGGCACGATAGTCACAAAAGTGGTCGGTTGCGGTAATGAAGCCGGCGGGATATTTGTTCTAAAAGTAGACGATCAACGACTCGAAGGTGTTGAGCAAGTAACTGCGGCTCACGAAATGCTACATGCAGCATACGGCCGTCTCAGCTTTAGTGAACAAAAACGAGTGGCAAGCATGCTTGACTCTGCCTATACATCTGTTGACGATCAGAACATCAAAGACAAGATAGGCGAGTATAAAAAGAGTGGCGCGGATATTACTAACGAACTTCATTCTATTCTTGGAACCGAAGTCGCTAATCTACCAACTGACCTAGAGAATTATTACAAACAGTACTTTGAAAACAGGGCCGCGATCACTACGTTTGCTTCTGACTATCAAGCTGAATTTAAGAAACGAAAAGACAAAGTTGAAGCTCTAGATAAACAATTAAAAGATATTGAATCTCAGATTGATGCCAACAATACAGAGTTGGATACACAACAAGCGACTATAACTGCCGAAAGTAAGCGCCTGGACGGCCTACTGAAAGCAGGACAAATAGACGAATACAATGCTGGTGTATCAGCTTACAACAAGAGTTTAGTTCCTTTCAGAGGTCTCATAGCCGAGACCAAACAACTAGTGACTGACTACCGAAATATACTTACGGAACGCAACAACGTCGCCGCCGAAGCCCAAGAACTCGAAAAAGCGCTTGATAGTCGGATAACCCCAAGTGTCAAAGACATTTAGCCTGATCTGTTAGAATATAGAGACAAAAGGAGAGGGAATTGGCGAAGAAGAACGTTCGTTACGAATGTAGTAATTGCGGTGCGATATCAAGCACCTGGGCTGGCCGTTGCCATGCATGCGGCGAATGGAATACGCTTCAAGAACAGCTTTCAGTTGATTCTATGGCTGAAGCCACCAAGTCTGGGCACAGCCTAAAGCCGTCACCGTTATCCAAAGTAGCCAAAAAGGGTCGCGAACCTCGCCTAATGTCTGGCATGCAAGAAGTCGATACTGTGCTTGGTGGAGGTTTTGTACCTGGTAGTGTCAACCTTATTGCCGGACAACCTGGTATTGGTAAAAGTACTATCCTTCTTCAACTAGCCAATGCGCTAGCTTCGAGTGTCCCTATCCTCTACGTCAGTGGCGAAGAGTCCGCCCACCAGGTCGCACTGCGTGCTGAGCGACTAGGGGCAAAGAGCGCCAAACTCGACATTGTATCTAGTGACAGCGCAGATGACATTGCAGCAACAATCGCCGACGGTGCGTATCAGTTAGTAGTAGTTGACTCAATTCAGACCGTTAGTACCAACAAGATCTCCTCCGCACCTGGGACGGTTAGCCAGATTACCAACAGCACCCACTTACTTAGTGTTGTGGCAAAAGAAAGCAACACAGCGCTTGTACTCGTAGGCCATGTCACAAAAGAAGGCTCTATCGCAGGGCCAAAGGTGTTAGAGCACGTTGTAGATGTCGTATTACAACTAGAAGGCGACCGCTACGGTGGGTTCAAGCTTCTGCGAAGTATAAAGAATAGGTATGGCTCAACAAACGAGACTGGCATCTTTGAGATGCTCGATAACGGCCTACAACCGGTCAAGAACCCATCCGCCGCACTACTTGCAGAACGACAGGTCAGTGATGGATCAATCGTGCTCGCAACTATGGAAGGCAGCCGCCCACTGTTAGTAGAGGTGCAGGCTCTTGTAAACCGCACAAGCTATGGCTACCCTAAACGAGCCGCCAGTGGTATAGATCTGAACCGCGTGAACTTGCTCATTGCTATGCTCGAACGCCGGACTAAGCTCAATCTTGCAGACCAAGATATCTACATCAACGTGGTTGGTGGTATCAAGATCAGCGAACCTGCCGCAGATCTTGCGGTTGTCATGGCAATTGCTAGCGCCAGCAAAGGGCTCCAGCTCAAGAAGAATGCTGTTGTGTTTGGCGAGCTCGGTTTAAGCGGCGAAATTCGTCATGTACCGTTTATCGAAAAGCGGGTAGCCGAGGCCAAGAAGCTAGGTTTCGATGGCGCTATAGGTCCAGTTATTCGTAGTGGAAAATCTCCAAAAGAACTCTTTGGTGTAGACTCAGTCCGCACCGCCCTCAACAAATACCTCGAACCCTAACTGCTTACCAATTAGCTAGAAGCCAACAGTCGAAGAAGTAACAGCGCTATCGTTAGTCTTAACAAGAGCTTTCTTATTGCTGCCTGAGAAAGTTGGAATGACTGCCGATGTACCGGTTACATTCGAACAAGTTGATGGCGAGTTATTGCCATAGCAAAGCGTGTAGGTGCTGTATCCAGAAATACTGTTCCAGACAGCACTGTAAGGGCCTCCTCCGCTAACATCAAGTGTTAGGCCTGTATTACCACCGCCGGTAACTGTTCCTTCTTGGCTTGAGTTGTCATAGAGGACACTGTCGACGACTTGGGCGTAGATTGCTTTTGTACCCGTGAAGTCAGGTGTGTACGTGTAGCTTGCAAGGCCTGAGCCTGGGCCGCTAATATCGACCGTTTGTACAATCTGTCCATCAACAATGTAGTTAACCTTACCAGTGAACTTATCACTAGAGATTGGGTGCGTACCTTGGGTAACATCAACAGACAATAGATAGCTTCCACCACTAGATGTCATGTTCAGACCAATACTTGGCTTTATGTCGCTACAGTTATGTACGTCGTCCTTATTATTGGTATCTGCGCCGCTCGCACCACCACCGCTTGCAATAGTATCTACAGAGAACTGGTTTGCCGCTGCGCCAGTTGTCTTATCCTTGGCAGCATCAGGAGTACAGTCAGTCGCTAGTTTGCCAGAGACTTTATCGATAGTCTGATCGCTAGATGTCTTAGCAGTCGGTTTGTACCATGATGGGAAGAGGTCGGTAGCCGGGCTAGGAATAACTGCACCAGACGTCTTACTACTTGGGGCGGAACGAACCACATACGCTGGTTGTGTTTGGATACCGGCAGGCTTAACACGATCGAAAGGCGTAATGTTGTCATGCGCCTTATTCATCCATCCCTGCCACACTGGTTGTGTCATAGCTTCCATAGTTCCGGTCATAACTTTTTGACGAGTATGATAGCCAACCCAGACACCTGCAGCGTACTGCGGAGAATAACCCATCATCCAACCATCTTTGTTGTCGTTAGTAGTACCGGTCTTCATGGCGAACTTCCAACCCTTGTATCGATGTGGCTTACGACCAGCAGGGAAGTAACTAGCATTTGGGTCACTCAACATATCGGACACGATGTAGGCAGATTCCGCCTTAACAGCTTGGGTGCCCTTACTTGGCTTCCATTCGCTGAGCGTCTTACCAGATGAGTTAGTGATCTTAAGAATGTAGGTCTGAGGAATATTCAATCCGTTACGAGAAAGGCTTGCGTAGCCATGGACATGCTCATCGAGGTGTAAGTATGCGCCGTCACCGATAGCAGATGATTCGTAGCATGGAATTTCTTTGCTATATTCTTCGTCACCGTAACACTTATAACCACTCTTTAAGCCAAGCTTTTCGGCCGTACTGATCGTCTTATCAACACCGGCCATCAGCATGGCCTTAACTGCAGGCACGTTACGAGAACCACCGAGTGAGTAACGAAGCGTAAGTGGCCCTGGGTAGTGGAAGTCATAGTCCCATAGACAGTTAGCGTTCTTATCCTCTTTAGGTCGGTTCTTGTTTGTACATTTGTAGCCACCTACAGGGCCTTGGGTGTCATAGATAACCGAACCAGCACCAACGTTTGGCTTGGTATCAATAAGTGTTGTGTAGTCGTATGGCTTAAAGCTAGACCCAGGAGGTAATGGAGAAGTTGCATAGTTAAACTTACCGTGATCAGGATCTGTAAAGTCTACACCGCCTACAACTGCAACCATTTGTCCGGTCTTGACATCTTCGGCTGCAAAGGCGATTTCATCACCACCTTGTCGCTTAACTTGCGCTAGACCCTTCTGTACTTGCTCCTCGGCAAGTGTTTGCTTGTCCATGTCTAGGGTTGTAGTAACTGTCCATCCACCAACCTTGGCAGAGTCAACACCACCGCGCTGTTCTTCGAGTTGTTTCTTGGCTGCAAGGACAAAGTATGGAGCCTTAATACCAGCGTATTTATTCTGTGGCTGCTCTTGTACCTTAGCGATCGTATCAACCTTCTTAGCGTCGTCTCGCTGCTGCTTTGTGATCATCTTCTGTTCGTACATAAGGTTGAGAATATATCGCTGTCGCGCAACCAAAGCTGTCTTGGATTCCTCGGTGTTAGCTTTGTAATATGCGCCATATGGCGAGTAGAAGGATGGTGACTGAGGGATAGCCGCCATAAAGGCTGCTTCGTCGAGAGTTAGCTCGTTTGCACCCTTATGGAAATAGTCACGAGTTGCTGCTTCTACGCCGTACTGTACGTTTCCATATGGAGCCGTGTCGAGATACCCAGCAAGAATTTCTTGCTTAGAGTAACTGCGTTCCAGTTCTACAGACAGGATAAGTTCTTTAGCTTTGCGAGTGTAAGATCGGTCCTTAGTCCAGTTCTGGGTCAACTTAACTAACTGCTGGGTAATAGTAGAGCCACCTTGGGTATTACCTTTTCCAGTTATATTTGTGACGCCAGCACGCATAATACCGCGAACATCAAATCCTCCATGACGGAAGAAGTCCTTGTCTTCAATAGCTACTGTAGCGTCACGCATATACTGGTTTTGGCCTTCTTGGCCAACCGGGATGCGCTTCATAGCATCGTAATCTTCCCAGAGCAGGATTTTACCGGTACGGTCAAAGTAACGAATGCTTCCACCGAACTGGTCGCCATTAATATCACGCAGGTTTGGGAGATCCTTACGGAAGTAGGCAAATAAACCAACAAGAAGCAGGAACCCGGCAATGAATCCAACACCCATAATCTTGAGTGCCATAATGCCGCCGTCTCGACTAAACCAGTACTTATACATGCGCTTTGGTTGGAAGTGATATAGGAAGCGCTTTACACGACCCTTAGGAAGTGTCGCTAGACGTTCAGCCTTGCGGTTTGCCTTGGCGCTTTTCTGTGCAGTAATGCGCTCTGCAAGGCTGCGATTAATCTTAATGGTCTTGCCGCTTCGAGTGACATGACGGTTCTTACTTATTTTCGTTGGGTTAACAGGCTTTCTACCGCCAGTAGAATTTGAATTTGAACTAGAGGTGCTCATGAATTAGTATATTGCTCCTTTGATGCACCCAGTATAGCAAATACCGGCGCGAAACAAGCTGAAAAACACTAGGTCTTTGGCCAACCCCAATGCTACTCCTGTATACTTATGGCATGACAAAATCAACACCACAGATGACATTGAGCGAAGAGCTCACTTGGCGCGACCAAGTAAAAGATAAAACATTTGACGATCTAACCTGGCTTGATACGCCAAAGACGTTTTATCTAGGTGTTGATTGCAATTCTTCAGACAGCATGACCATTGGTAACTTAGCAATATTCTTAATGGCGAGGCGCCTCAGAAAACACGGCTGGAAGGCAGTCTTACTAGTCGGTGGAGCTACCAGCCTCATTGGCGACCCGGGCGGCAAAGATGACGAAAGAGCATTGAAGCCTCGCGAAGAGGTGCTAGCAAACGTTCGTGGAATACGAAAACAGGTTGATCTAATCTTTTCTGGCATGAGCTATACCCCGGTCGACAACTACGATTGGTTTAAGGATATTGGCTACTTAGATTTCTTGCGTGATGTCGGCAAGCATTTCAGTATGACCGAGCTTTTGCAACGAGACTTTATCTCATCGCGTATTGGCGAAGGTGGTTCTGGTATCAGTTATGCTGAGTTTAGCTATAGCATGATTCAAGGCTACGACTACTGGCAGCTTTTTAAGGATCATGGCGCTGTTCTACAGATCGGCGGCTCTGACCAGTGGGGCAATATGCTCTCCGGGGTGCCTCTCATTCGTAAGAAAGAAAACGAAGAAGTCCATGCTCTTAGTATGCCGCTGGTTATTAACAAGTCGACAGGTAAGAAGTTTGGCAAGAGTGAGGATGGTGCCATTTGGCTCGATGGGGCGAAAACAAGCCCATATAAGTTCTACCAGTTCTGGCTCAACCTAGACGACGACGGTGTAGAAGATTACCTAAAGATCTATACCGAGATAACTCCCGATGAACTGAGCGAACTAATGAAGCGATTCAACGAAGATCGTTCGATTCGACTTGCCCAAAAAACTCTTGCATACGAGGTGACTACACTTATCCATGGCGAAGATGCAGCAGAAAGTGTTAAGCGCGTTAGTAAAGTATTATTTGGCGGCGCTGACTACATGCAGCTTAGTGCTGACGACTTCAAAGTTGTTATAGGAGAACTAGGCAGTATCAAGGCAGAGGTAGGATCTAACCTTGTTGATGTATTAGTTGATGCTAAGCTTGCTAGCTCTAAGGGTGAGGCACGCCGATTCATTAGTAGTAAAGCCGTTTATATTAATGGCAAGCAAATCGACGAATCTAAGCAGCTGCTTGAGGCATCAGACACCATCCAAGGCTACGTGGTCCTTCGACGAGGCAAGAATAGTCAGATCGTAGTCGAAGTCTAAGCCGCCCGGGTGGTATAATTTGACTAATCTAAACTAATTACACGAAAAGGGATCTATTTCTGATGGCCAAAACCAAAAGACGAGCCGACCAATATAACGACAAAAGTCATAACTATCTCCAGTACTGGGATGGCCGTGACTACGAAAATCAGTCGGAGCGTATCGCGCTACGCCGACTACTCAAAGGTAAACACTTCAAACACGCAGCTGATATTGGCGGTGGGTATGGACGCCTTTGTGTTTTCTTAGCACGCTACGCAGACAAGGTGACTCTAGCCGAACCAAGCCAACAGCAATTAGACATTGGTAAAGATTTCCTAAAGGACCACCCTGAAGTCGATCGTCTGCTCACACAGGCTGACGACCTAAAGTTCAAAGACAATAGCCTAGACCTGATAACTATGATCCGTGTCATGCATCACCTACCAGATCCTAGTGCTGAGTTTGCTGAAATCAAACGAGTGCTAACCGACGACGGTGTGTTCATCCTGGAAATCGCCAATAACACGCACTTTGTTAACCGTGTCCGCTATACCTTAAAAGGCAAGCGCCTACCGAAAGAACCTGTAGATATCCGATCTGCCGAACATCGCAACAAAGACGAAATTCCTTTTGTAAACCACAACCCGCGAACTGTTGTTAAGCAATTAGCACACGCCGGCCTAAAGGTCGAGAAGATCTTATCTGTTTCTAACCTACGAAGCCCTCGTCTTAAGAAGATGCTGCCGATGACTACTATGCTCAAGCTTGAAGCTCTTATGCAAAAGCCACTAGCTAAATCGTTCTTTGGCCCTAGTACTTTCTTGGTCGTCCGCAAAGCAAGCTAGTTTCGTCTATACTACATACATGACATTGTCCGACCCATTAACGGAGGTGAAGGGTGTTGGGCCAGCTGTAGCTTCGCAGTTGGCGTCTTTGGGTTTGCATACAATCGAAGATCTGACGCATTACTACCCACGACGCTATAACGATTACTCTCAAATTACGCCCATAAAATCACTTAGACCTGGGATGGTCACCATCCGTGCTGAAATAAAACAGATCACCGGACGATATGTTCGCCGGGGGATGCATATCACCGAGGCAATCGCTAGCGACAACACTAGCAGCGTACGTTTAGTGTGGTTTAACCAACCGTATCGTGCCAACGCTATGAAGAGCGGGCAGATCTATTTTGTCTCGGGTAACTTTGAGCTTAAAGCCCAGAAGATGGCCATTATGAACCCAAGCACCGAGAAAGAAAGTGACTTTCCAGTCAGTACCGCCAGGATCGTGCCAGTGTACCGAGAAACAAAAGGGCTAAACTCTAATCAAATCCGAAAGGTACTTCGAGAAGTAGCTCCAGTTATAGCCAAACTGCCAGAAACACTTCCCAAATGGTTGGTTGCCGAGCAAAAGCTCATGAGCCGTAGCAGTGCGATACTAGGTCTGCATTTTCCAGACGACGCAGAGGTACTTGAGGCAGCAAGAGCTCGATTAGGTTTTGAGGAAGTCTTTGAGCTAACACTAACAGCACTACTTATGAAACAAGATGCTCTTGCCGAAAAATCCTTACTCATCCCATTCAAAGCGGAGTTAGCAAAACAGTTTGTGGCTAATCTACCATTCACACTAACGGATGATCAGCGCATGGTGGTCTGGCAACTATACAAAGATATGGAACGAGAACAGCCCATGAACCGTCTTGTAGAAGGCGATGTGGGCTCTGGCAAGACAGTCGTTGCCACTATGGCAGCACTCATGGCTATGGAGCAGGGCTATCAAGCAGCTTTTATGGCTCCTACCGAGCTTCTAGCGCGACAGCACGCCGAGACAATTTATAAACTTCTTGAGCCTCTAGGGTTTGCTAATCAAGTCAGTCTATTAGTGGGCGGGATGAAGGCAGCACAAAAAAAGCAGGCCCAACAGAAGATCAAAGATGGAGAAGTCCGGCTAATCGTGGGGACACACGCCCTTATCCAAGAGAAGGTCGACATGCACAAACTGGGGCTAGTGATAATCGACGAACAGCATCGCTTTGGTGTTGAGCAGCGCAAGAAGTTGCAGGTTAAAGCTGGCCATATGCCACACGTACTATCTATGACCGCTACACCTATACCTCGAAGTTTAGCACTCACACTGTACGGGGAACTTGATATATCAGTTATCGAAGCAAAGCCGAGCAACCGCCTGCAGATTATTACGAAGTTAACCTCGCCAAACTCAAGAACTACGCTGTACAAAAAAGTTGATAAACAGATTGATTTAGGGCGGCAAGTATTTGTAGTTTGTCCATTGGTTAATGAGTCGGTGGCAATGAAAGATGTGAAGTCTGCCGAACAAGTCTATAAGACACTTAAGAATGTCGACTTTAAGCATCGCCACGTTGGATTACTACACGGCAAGATGAAGGCCGACGAAAAGACCAAGGTTATGCAAGATTTCATAGATAAAAAGTATGACATCTTGGTTGCTACTACTGTCATTGAGGTTGGGGTCGATGTGCCTAACGCAACCGTAATGCTTATTGAGAATGCTGATCGTTTTGGATTGGCACAGCTCCACCAACTTCGTGGGCGAGTTGGTCGAAGTGAACATCAAGGTTATTGCTATCCGGTTATGAGTGATTCCAAGGCCCCAAGCAAACGACTTCGTGCCTTCGAACAAACCAGTGATGGGTTCCGCCTCAGTGAGCTCGATCTAGAACTTCGTGGCCCTGGGGCGATATACGGCACCATGCAGCACGGCGAACTGGACTTACGTGTCGCCAAGCTAACGGATACCAAGCTTGTTTCAAGAGCAAGAACTATGGCTAGTAAGTTTATCGATAAGCATGAGAAGCTGCTACAATATAAGCATCTTAATAAGCGTGTAAAAGCGCTACGTGCGGTTACTAGCCTGAACTAGTGACAACAAAAAACTAACAATGTACTCAGGAACAACACTCAACAAAACATCTGGCCGTATAATGGGCGCTCACCAAAAGATCGACCGTGTTGCTCGAGGCCATCTCACTCAATTACTTGGTGACGATACGTTATTCCCTAAGGCAAAGAAAATCCTGCACTTCGAAGGGGTAAATGGACCAGATGGCATCAAGAAGAAGAGTTACGGCAAGAACGAACCATTACACTTTTTTAATCCTTTTGATGATGATGACACGTTTATGGTCGACCTAGTTGACGAGCACTACAAGAGACTAGTTAAGGAGCTAAAGGCTCAGAATACCGAACGTGTAGCCTTTGAAGCAGCTTGGTTGGCGCACGTTATTGTCGATGGGCTAACACCCGCTCATCACTATCCATACGAAGAAAAATTAGCCGAACTCCGAGGTGGCGAAGGTAATGAAACCCGAACTAGCTTTAAGAAAAAAGTTGTTATGCCCGGAGAGACAAAAAGGGAAGTCGTTAAGAACAACTGGAAGATGTGGGGGCCAAAGGGCTTACTTATGTCACACGGCCTATTCGAGCTCGGTGTTGCAGCTATTATCGCTCCACTTGGCTTTAGTGATAGCAAACCGACACATGACGAAATTGATCAGTTCCAAGAAGAAGGTGTACGTGAAGCCTTCACTAAAATGGCTCGTGAGATCGCCGTACTAGACATGTTTGTCCGCTATCACGAAAAAGGCTGGACTACCAAACTAACGGTTGATGTTCGCAACAAACTCATTCCTGATATTATTAAGCTCGTTACACTGGCCTGGTATAGTGCCTTGGTTGATGCTAAAATCATCCAGAATATATAATTCATCATGAGAATAGTTGCAGGAACACTCGGCGGACGCCAATTTAATGCCCCAAAAGGGCACCGGACTCACCCAATGAGCGAAAAAGCTCGAGGTGGCATGTTTAATGCGCTTGGCGATATTGACGACCTAACCTTCTTGGATACCTTTGCTGGCAGTGGAGCGCTCGGTTTCGAAGCCATTAGTCGTGGCGCAAAGTCTGTAGTGTCTATTGACGTAGATCCAGGTGCAGTACGAACCATCAAAGAGAACATTGACGCCCTTGGACTTCAAAAACAGATCAAAGCCGTGCGCGCGAACGCCAGTGGTTGGTCCGATAATAATCCAGACCAGCTATTTGACATTGTTATTGCTGCACCCCCATACGACGACTTACAAGCTTCACTAGTACAAAAGATGTTCCGACACACTAAGCCCGGTGGACTGTTTATCATCGACTGGCCGCCAACACCAGAACTCCCAGAAATTGAAGATTCAGAGTTCCTTGTTCGTAAAGACTACGGCGATGCTACGCTTAGTTTTTATCGCCGACCAGAATAATCAGTCTATTCTTTCGCCAATTGCGACCCGGATAACATCGCAGATACCAGCGCTTTGTGGAAATAAAAATCTAACAGAATCGTCGTTGACCATGGTCCCAACGTCTATCTGGCTTCCTCTGCTCAGCATATCCATAACACCTCTCATGCCAAGAACATCGACGGCTTGTGCGTTATTTACGGCCAGTGCAGCCAGCGTATTAGCGACCACGCCCGTTGCGTGCGCGCGTTCTCGTTCATGCAGATCAGCGAACATCCCACCAAAATATCGAACTATTTCGTCTGCAAACTCGACACGGAATTCGACACCACGCTGCGTTATTGCGTCACTCATTACATGGCAGTATACAGTGATATACTCCAATAGTGATACAACAATTACGCATTTACCAAGTAGAACCAACCCTAAAACAAGAGTTTGAAGACCGTTTCAGAAAGCACGCTATACGAATAATGAAAACCTACGGCTTCGATATCGTAGATATGTGGTTCTCCGAATTTGATGGTCAAACCCAGTTTGTTTACACTCTCAACTGGAAAGACCAAGAAACTCTCACCAAACAATGGGAAGCGTTCTTAGCCGATCAGGAGTGGATCGACATAAAGGATATGTCTCGAGCCAAGTACGGGGAGATGGTCCTAGAAAAAGTCCGCGACCAAGTACTAATCCCACTTAACTAGCTTCGACTTTTCACCTCAAACAAAAAACCCAGCCACTGGCTGGGACATTTGTTTGGTGCGCGAGAAAGGACTTGAACCTTCACGCCTTGCGGCACTAGCTCCTAAGGCTAGCGTGTCTACCAATTCCACCACTCGCGCTTGAGTTTTACCCTACGCTAGCGTGTCTACGATTATCCATCGAAGCCACCACTCGCGCAGAATGATAATTCGGTAAGATCGTAGCAAGTCTACCATATCTCACCGAAGTTACCAAGTGTTTAACCTATTACTTTGAAGCTTTTTTGACTTCGAGATATCGAAGGGCTGGGGCTACAGAGTATGCGATACCAAGCAACGCAGCGATGACTTCGCCGATCTTACCGATAAAGGTCGGAACGAAACTTACAAGTAGCGTTACACCAATGACACTCCAGATTGCTCCCCAGTTATCTTTAGATAACTCTGAACTTCGCTTGAGCGATGCAAAGATACCTAGATTTTCGTCAATCATGACGTATGGCGCAAAGAAATAGCGAGTGATCAATATAATACCAGGTACTACGAGCAAGATCAGACCTGCACCAATAAAGAGCGCCATAATAAATCCTAAGCCGAGCAATCTAAAGAAGTACTTCTGACAGAACTCCCATAACTTACTAAGCGTAGTCTTGGTTCCTTTAGCTACATCTAGCTCTAGTCGTAGTGCCATAGTTTGCAATACCGCACTGACAACAACTAATACAGCGCCGACTCCAAGACTCACACCAAGCACTGCAGCCCAGTTAACGCTAAGTGCGCCACTAGCACTGTCAACCGCAAATTCGCCACCCTTACTTCCGTTTAGGGCAGATAATAGTGTCATGAGCAGCGGGATACTGTTCACAATTGCGAATAGTTGCAAGTTCTCCTTGATTAGGTCGACACTTTTTGTAAACAAATCAAAAGCGCTGACGTACTTTTTGTCAGTTGATTCACTCATACGATCCTCCTTAATTATTGTTGATTATGCACGCATCTAAAGAAGTACACAAGTGGGTTGCATATTACACTGGTGGGTATAGAATAGTCGCATGACAGATACTACACTCGAAAATGATCCTGAACACTACGAACGCATACTAGCGGCTGAAGGTCTTGGACCCGAAGTACGCGACAAGCTGGGAATGCCAGATATTATGATAGCCGCATACGGAGCAGCAGTACTCGGAGCAGGGATCGATGATACTCCAGAAATGATCGCCGACGCAGCACTTACGTGACAGTGGTGTGCATGTTGCAGATCTACAATTTAACCGATGGAGCGATGTTACCTCAACCATGATAACTCCGTGGTTTGGCGAAGAAGTAGTAGTACGGCTTACTAAACAAGCGGATAGGCCAGATGAAGAAGCGGAAAGACAATTAGCTATTGTCGAAGAAGGAGCCAGTGTCGCTGCAATCATTGGCCGGATGACACCATTGAGCGACGCAGAGCGCGACATTCTGTTAGTGGCCAGAGAGACAACACGCGTAAACCCTGACATGGACGTATTGCGGGCCGGACTCGCTCGCATCTCAAATAGGGCAACAGAGATAATTAGTAGAGATGAAAGCTAAGGAATTGTAGTTTAATCATAAACGTGTTATAGTAATTTCTATGGTAAATCTAACCACTCAGTTGCATCTACATATCCAGCCGGAGCATCTCGGTTAGTTTCGTATTGTCTAAATACATATGAAAACGCCGGGATAACCCCGGCGTTTTTTATTTGAGATTTTATTTAGAAATAACTAAACAATAAGGAATTAGAATGTATTACATAAGAGATACGTATAGCGAGAAAGAAATACTACTTTCCGCGCAAAACATAGCTCTGCCAGCAGGCAGAGAAAATGAGGACAATGACATCACAGCGTGGTTATCATCGATAGACTTCGAAGTACCACCAATGGTGGGGAGGTGTCTTCACCGAGACAGTTCGTAATAGAAATGTCTACATCTCCAGAGGAAAAGATATTCCGACAGAAGTACTTAAAAGCATAGCCGACGTTGGCTTTTGTGGAAGCGATGTCTTCTACGAGGGGCTACTCTCCGGTCAATACACACCATTAGGGTTTAAGCCACTTATGGAAGCAGGCTGCGACCTTGTACTCGCCGGCAAACCCAATCTAGACCCAGAAGAACCCCTTAGGATCGCTACCAGCTTCCCACTGCAAGCGCTTGCAAGATGTACCCAACTTGGGTACAAAGTAGACCTCGAAAGGCTTACAGAGTTTGGTGGAAAAATCGAAGGCAAAATCAGCACAGGAGCCTTTAATGCAATTGTAGACCTGCGAAGTAGTGGCGATACCCTGGAAGAAAATGGGCTTGTAGTCTACGACATCCTAGACACTGTTCAGACCGGTCTAGTCTTTAGGAAGGAAGGTTTCGACTTTCGAGACGTTACCTTTGACCCATGGCGAGTGTATGCCGAAGCTCAAACCTTAGCTGCACGGGCAGCAGAAGCAGAGACCATGACGGATGTGCCAGATGTTAAAAGCACTTTGCAGCTTCTCATAGACAGAAACAAACGAGCCAAGAATCTAGGAGAAGAAGCAGTTGAGTTGGCGGTTGCCGACGTTACTGGTGAGAACATTCTCGGCGAAGCAGCCGATCTGAGTTTTGCTGCAAAGCTACCCGGACTAGCCAGGGGCATTGGCGCCATTCGGCAACTCAATGAACAACTCGGTCGCAATACTAAACCAATCCTGCCTCCCTTATAGGGGCAGGATATCGTACAATAGGAGAAGATATGACACTTTCAACACAACCTTACAAAGGGGCTAGAGACTTCTATCCAGAAGATCAACGCCTCCAAAACTACATCATCAATACCTGGAGTAAAGTTCTCGAGCGCTACGGCTACGAAGCCTACAACGCACCGCTACTAGAGAACATCGAGATATTCAAGGCTAAATCTGGTGAGGAGATCGTGAGCGAACAAACTTACACATTCACTGACCGTGGCGGTCGTGAAGTTGTGATTCGTCCGGAGATGACGCCATCAGTAAGCCGAATGGTGGCTGCAAGACGACAAGAGCTGGCTTATCCGCTTCGCTGGTATTGTGCACCAAACTTTTGGCGTTACGAACGCGCTCAACGCGGACGACTTCGTGAGTTCTGGCAGCTCAATGCAGACCTATTCGGCGTGGCCGGGCTGGACGGTGAACACGAGATGATCCTTATCTTGGATAGCATCATGAAAGAATTTGGCGCCAAACGCAGCATGTACCAGATCAACATCAATAACCGCGAACTGATGGATAGCATCATGTCTGACTATCTTGGTCTCGATAAGACACAGAGTTACACACTTTCCAAGCTAATTGACCGCATGAACAAGATGCCTCGACCACAATTCGTGGCCGATGCCGACGCTATGCTAACTCCGACTCAAAAAGAGAACGGTACGAGTGAGAAGTTGCTCGATATCCTAGAGGCAAAAAAGCTCAGTGACCTGCCAGAGAGCGTCCAGAATACTAAGCCAGCTCAAGATCTTGCAGCGTTACTTACCCTCCTTGAGGAAAGCGGCGTCTCTAATGCCATATTCGACATTAGTATTATGCGAGGCTTCGATTACTACACTGGTATCGTCTTTGAACTTACAGATACCGATCCTGAGAATAATCGATCCATGCTCGGTGGTGGACGTTACGATGGACTGGTTGGATTGTTCGGCGTAGATCCAGTACCTACCATTGGCTTTGCATCTGGTGACGTGACTATGGTCAACTTCCTAGAAAGCCACGAGCTACTTCCAAAGTTTGAATCCGAAACGGAAGTATATGCCGTCTTAATCGGTGATGTATATGCAAAGGCCCAAAAGCTGCTAAGCACTCTCCGTGAAGAAGGCTTAACTATTGCCGTTGACGCTAGCGATCGAAAAGTTGGATCCAAGGTGAAGAATGCTCTCAAGAAGAATATTCGTTATGCCTTGTTCATCGGAGAGGACGAAATCACTGAAGGCCGCTTTAACCTAAAAGACCTGAGAACTGAGACCGAGCAAACGCTAAGTCCAGAGCGCATCATCAGCACCGTTCTCGACCAACGATCTCTTGGTTAACAACGAGGAACAAACACAATATCTTCGGTACGCATAAGAATGTTTCCGAAATCTATACGAACATAGTCGTCGGGGAGGGTCTCTCCGTCGTCATGTTCGTGGAAGTCAACCGGCCAAAGCGTATTTCGGATATTGTCGTCAATATATGCATCTCTAACTGAGGAGTAACTTGTAAAACCAACGGCAGCTAACGCTTCTCGGTACATTTCCAAACGGTCTTCGCGCCCCTGAGTAAATAAACCTTGGGCAGCTGGACTAAAATTAATGACTGGTTCACAGTCCATGACCCGCTCTGTAATCAATAACCCTGAGCTAGTCGTACATGTTCCGCCAATTACCCGAGGTAATCTAGGGCCGTTACCAGGACCTAGAGTTCTAGCCAACCCTTCGCGCATACACTCAGTAATAATTGCTTCTTTAAGGGTGTTGGTTGTTTTAGCATGTTTTATGACCACATCTGCAAGTCCGATAACCGTGCTATCTATGTCAGGCTCTTGCAACATCTCAGCCAAATCATGTGCAGCGAGCTGTTCCATCTGTCCATACATCTCTGCAGCATCAGGTTTAGAGGTTAAACCAAGATCGCGAACCATTTCTAGTTCGCCAAAATATGCAGCTGCAAAGTCGTCACCTTCTTGTCTAACCCTACAAGGGATAAACACAGACGCTTCAGGACTTCGATGGGTTGCAAACGCTTTAATAAACATATAAATATTATAATATATTTTTGACTGTTTGTCAGGAGTCGCATTTTGTGAGTTACTCCTATATAATGAGGCGTTATGCAAATCAAACTCACACACAACAACGACACAAACGTCACTCTTGCCATCACAGCAGATAAGGAAACTTTAACCAAAGTAAAGGAATCCCTTGTAAAAAGTCTTGGTGCATCTGTAAAGGTTGCTGGATTCCGTCCCGGCAAAGCTCCTATCGATATCGTAGAGAAAAACCTTGATCCACAGGTGCTACAGAGTGAGTTCATCGACCAAATCCTAAATCACTACTACACCCAAGCAGTCATTAAGGAAAACCTAAGAACTGTTGGTCAGCCAGAAGTGAATCTAAAAAAGTTTGTTCCGTTTGATACGTTTGAGTTTGAAGTCACCGTTGATGTCCTCGGCGATGTTACTTTGCCAGATTATACCAAGATCAAGAAGGCTAAGAAAACAGCAACTGTCGATGCCGCTCAGATTAATGAAGTTCTTGAATCACTCCAAACGCGCATTGCAGAGAAGAAGTCTGTTGATCGTGCTGCTAAAGATGGCGATGAAGTGATCATCGACTTTAAGGGTGTTGATGACAAAGGCAAGCCAGTTAATGGCGCCGATGGTAAAGACTACCCACTAACACTTGGCAGCAACCAATTCATTCCAGGCTTTGAGCCTGCTGTTGTTGGTGTAAAGAAGGGCGAAGAGAAGACCTTTACTATTCCATTCCCTAAAGATTACGGCGTAGCAGCACTACAAGGAAAGAAAGTTACCTTTACTATTACTGCAAAAGAAGTAAATGAGCTCGTAAAGCCAAAGCTCGACGACGATTTTGCCAGCAAAGCCACAAATGACCAGCTCAAGACCATCAAGGATCTCAAAGAAGACATCAAGAGGCAGCTTTCCGCTGAAAAGCAGAACGAAGCAGACCGTGCCTATGAGACAGAACTCCTCCGTGAGATCGCTTCTAAGACCAAGGTAGCCATCCCGGCAAGCGTCATCGATGACCAAGTACTTCGCCTAGAACAAGATGAGAAACAGAACCTCATGTATCGCGGCCAAACCTGGGAAGAGCATCTTGCGGCAGAAGGCGTTACTGAAGAAGAACACCGCGAACGCAATCGTAAAGATGCCGAAGAGCAGGTCAAGATTGGTATAATCATTGGTGCAGTTGGCGACAAAGAGAAAATTGAAATTACCCCAGAAGAACTTGAAGTCCGCATGGCGCTACTCAAGGGACAGTACAACGACCCAGCCATGCAAGCTGAGCTAGATAAACCAGAAGGCCGCCAAGATATCGCCGCCCGAATTCGTAGCGAGAAGATCGTCACCAAATTGGTCGACTACGCTTCCAAGAAATAATTACCAGAAAATAAGAGTAGAGAGAATATAAAGAGATGCGTTTAAGTGCTGTTATTGGTGGCTCTGTTTTAGAGTCCGGTCATGAAGTTGAACGTGCCAGCTGGCAACTGGAAGAGCTTGACCTATCTGCGTTACCTGAAGAGGCTCGTGTTGATGTCAAGGAAGTGCATGCCGCGCGCGAAGCGGGCTACTTTCCTGTTGAATTAGGGCCACTCGTCACTTCGCAGCTACTTAAAAAACTACTAAGTACAGGTCTTCCATCGAACCGTGCGATCGTATACGACTATTTGTGGCAGGAGAAATACTCCGAAGCAGCAGACCCGGCACGCCGGCAAGTTAGCACTCCTGCTTGACGAGTGCCAATTTCGGTCTATACTAGATCATATGAGTTCACTAACCAACTACTCCACACTTATACCAACTGTCATTGAGAGCGACGGCCGCATGGAACGAGCTTACGATATCTACAGCCGATTACTCAAAGACCGCATCATCTTCTTGGGCGATGGCGTAACTGAGCACACCGCTAACGTTATCGTTGCCCAACTACTTTTCCTCAATGCCGAAGACCCAAAGAAAGATATCTACTTTTATATCAATAGTCCTGGAGGGAGCGTATACGACGCGCTCGCTATCTACGACACCATGCAATACATTGGTAACGACGTACAAACGGTAGGTATCGGCATCCAGGCATCAGCAGCAGCATTCTTGCTCAGCTCCGGCACTAAAGGCAAGCGAACAGTATTGCCAAATGCCAGCGTCATGATTCACCAACCAAGCAGCGGTACACGTGGTAAGGTTACAGACCAAGAGATTGATCTCCGTGAAAGCCTCCGAGTCAAGAAGCTCCTTGAAGAAATTATGTCTAAGAACACCGGCCAAAAGGCATCAAAGATTCACGAAGACATGGAACGAGACAAATGGCTCACAGCTAAAGAAGCTGTTGAATATGGTATTGCCGACAAAGTCATAACTAGTCTGAAATAGACGATAGTATAGCGAGAACCAGTAATGCCTAGTCACAATCTTGCAGGGTTACGGTTCGAGCTGCACAACGCCCGCCACATTGCTAGTTACGAAACCTGGTATCAAGTGTTCAATATGGAACGCCGTGCCTACGGCGCCAAATACAAACGCGAACCGGAAGAGGTCGATACATTCTTGGGCGCACCCGGTGAACGGCTACAACTGTACCGCGATCTACGCCGTTACCCGAATGCGTACAATCGCATTCTAGGTAATATGTATTTGCGTCCACGTATTGCAATGGCGTATCAGACCAACCCAAATCACCCAGACCAATTAGTAGGAAGTATCTGGTCAGCCCAGACGGTTAGGGGTTCGAGTCCTGTAGCCCGCACCACCGCTGCGGTTCTTAGCCGTCTAGGTATACGGCCAGGTGAACTTAACCTTCGCAATGTTGCGGTCGAACCAGTTGCCCAAGCCAGGGGGATTGCCAGTGCACTTGCACTAGTCTCGATAGAAGGCGCACGGGCAACTCAAGGGGTAACTATTGATGTACACGCAGAGGTGCCCAGTTCTATAGACATCCTAGCTAATCACGGGTTTGAGCGACCATATTATGACCCTGATAACCCGGAGTTAGAATGGCAGATTGACCACTGCTTCGGCCCTGATCAAGAACCTGGCCAACTTATTCGGATGACGAGTACCGTGGGGGACTTACGTGATGCCTTGATGTCACGACCCGGTGCCGACGAGGCCTTGGCCTATATAAGAGAGAACACAACGTCATAAATGATGTACATTAGGGTTGACTTTTACCCCAGCACAGCGCAAACTAAGCGATAAGAAGTAGAGTAAGCGGGCACTGCTGTGTATCAAAATTAATACTCATCCAGATGCTCCCCTTAGGTAATCTTCGCGCGAATAACACCTATAAAATAAAGTCGACAGTCTAAATGCTGCCAATTGGGCATATTTAAAGACTCATTATTAAACTAAGCTTTTCACCGGGGAGAATGCTTGTCTATGGCGAATACCGCAAAGAATACTACTACCAGCAAAGGTAGTAAGCGAGTTTTTTATACAAACGTAAAAGATCAGATCGAACTACCAAACCTAGTCGATCACCAGAACAAGTCATGGGACTGGCTTGTTAAAGAAGGCCTCGGCGAATTACTCGCAGAGGTTAGCCCAATTGACGATTACACTGGTACTAAACTGTCATTAGCCTTCAAAGATTACCGCTTTGAAGATCCTAAGATGACAGAGGTTGAAGCCCGTGAGAACAACGTCAGCTACGAAGCGCCACTTAAGGCTACTGTCGTACTAACAAACAAAGTTACTGGCGAAGTTAAAGAGCAAGAAATTTACCTTGGCGATTATCCATGGATGACCAGCCGTGGTACTTTTGTAATTAACGGCGCAGAGCGTGTAGTAGTTAGCCAGCTAATTCGATCAGCTGGTGTTTTCTTTACTGCCGATAACAGTGGTGCCAACCGTAAGTACGGTGCCAAAGTAATCCCAGGTCGTGGCGCATGGCTCGAGTTCGAGACCGCTGCTAACGGCGCTCTATATGTAAAGATTGATCGTAAGCGAAAAATCACTGTTACCACCTTGCTTCGCGCACTTGGTATGACAGAAGCTCAGATCAAAGAGACCTTTGCTAAGGTAGACAATGGTAAGACCAGCTACATCCAGGCAACCCTAGACAAAGACCCATCAAAGGGTACAAACGATGCACTGATCGAAGTATATCGACGTCTCCGCCCGGGTGACCTCGCTACTGTAGATAACGCACGAAGCCTGCTAGAAAATATGTTCTACAACTTTAAGCGCTTCGACTTTAGCCGAGTTGGTCGTTACAAGATCAACAAGCGACTTGGTATTGATATTGCTAACATCGCCGAGAACCGCATCATGCGACTCGAGGATCTTACTGCAATTATTGCCGAAATCATCCGGCTTACAAACAGCGGCGAACCAGCTGACGATATTGACTCACTCGCAAACCGCCGTGTGAAATTGGTTGGTGAACTTGTACAGCGACAATTCCGAATTGGTTTGCTCCGCATGGAACGCAACACCAAAGACCGTATGAGCATGTCCGAGATCGAGACTGTTACTCCAGCTCAGCTGATTAACGCTCGACCAATCGTAGCTGCAGTACGTGAATTCTTTGCTAGCTCACAGCTATCACAGTTCATGGACCAGATTAACCCACTATCTGAGCTCGCTCATAAGCGACGCCTTAGCTCAATGGGTCCTGGTGGTCTATCTCGAGAGCGTGCTGGTTTTGAGGTTCGTGATGCTCACGCAACTCACTACGGCCGTATCTGTGCCGTAGAAACCCCTGAAGGTGCCAACATTGGACTTGTACTTAACCTTGCTAGCTACGCTCGCATCAACGAGTACGGATTTGTTGAGACTCCTTACCTTAAAGTAGAAAAAGGTAAAGTTACTAGTAAGATCGAATACCTCGACGCTGCAGCCGAAGAACAAGCTGTTATTGCCAGTGCCGGTGAGGAAATCTCCGACAACGGAACATTTGTTGATAGCCGTGTAAGTGCTCGTAAGAACCTATCTTCTGGAGAAGTAGACTCTGACGAAGTAACCCACATGGACGCATCACGTCGTCAGATCATTGGTTCATCTGCTGCTCTTATTCCTTTCATTGAAAAGAACTATGTGTACCGATCACTTATGGGTAGTAACCAGCAACGACAGGCTGTGCCACTCATAAGCCCACGCGCGCCAATTGTTGGTACCGGACTAGAAGGCGAAGTTGCTCGCAACTCTGGCCAGATCGTTCTAGCAGAAGCTGATGGTGAAGTCACCAAAGCTACCGGTGAAGCTGTAGTAGTTAAGTATGGTTCTGTGACTAAGACCTACGAACCACTTCACTTCATCCGTTCAAACGAAGGTACTAGCATCAACCAAAAGGTAGCTGTTGAGGCCGGCGACAAAGTTACAGCCGGTGATGTACTTATCGAAGGCATGTCAGTCGAAGATGGCGAGCTTGCTCTTGGTAAAGACCTTACCGTGGCCTTCATGCCATGGAACGGCTATAACTTCGAAGACGCCGTCATCCTTAGCCGCCGACTTGTTGAAGATGACACTCTAACCAGTATCCACATTGTTGACTACATGACAGAAGTGCGTGAAACCAAGCTAGGTCCTGAGGTTGTTACCCAGGATATTCCTAACGTTTCAGAAGAAGCTCTTCGCCACTTAGACGCAGACGGTATCGTCCGCATCGGCGCCGAAGTACATCCTGGCGACATCCTTGTCGGTAAGATTACTCCAAAGGGTGAACAAGAACTTAGTAGCGAAGAACGACTACTCCGAGCTATCTTTGGTGAAAAAGCCAAGGAAGTT
>CAZTPC010000001.1:3028-87765 GCA_964615565.1 uncultured Candidatus Saccharibacteria bacterium | reverse complement strand
TTATCCTAAAGAACGAGAAACACACCGTTCGCCAAGTGTTTGATGGCCAAGCCGCACTGGAGGCGATACAAGAAGAATCCCCAGATCTCATCCTGCTTGATCTACGAATGCCAAAGATGGATGGGGTGGAACTACTCAAGAACTTGGACCTCCCAAAAAACTACCCAAAGACTAAGGTAATTGTTTTTAGTAACTACGATGTACAAGAAGATATTGATAAAGCCTTCGAGCTCGGTGCGACTCGCTACATGCTTAAGGCCTGGGCTTCGCCAAAAGAACTAGTCCGTGTTGTTAAGGACACGCTCAAAAAACAAAAGCTAGTACCTAACTAGATTGCTAGGGCTTTAAATTCGTCCTCGCCCATAATTTGCTGCATGCGATCGACATGCAGTATGTAGCGTTGGTTTTGGTAGCCTATAACTTTTTGTTTGCGTAACTTCCCTAGTTCTACAGCCGTCGTCTCGCGGGTCATCCCAATCATGTGCGCAAGATCTTGATGCGTTAGGCGGATATCGATTCGATACACGTTATTTGAAATCTCTTTTCCAAAACGAAGTGACAGCCACTGAAGAATTCGCAGTAACTTCTCTGCTGCACGCGTTTGTTCGAGAGCAGAAATGTGCATCTGTGCACCCACATACAAATTAACGTAACGGTTCAGAGCAAAAGCTAGTGTCTCGGCGCTAGAGTGTAGCAACTCATAAAGCTCCTTCCGTGGCACAGCGTGAATTTCGGCATCGGTAAATGCATCAGCATAGTACAAAGACACCGGCGACTTCCCAAAAATCCATTCTGGAGCCAAGATACCATCTGTATCTGTAAAGGTGATTACTTTTTCTTCACCATTAGTATTGATGTCGTACACCTTAAACATCCCGGACTTAACAACGTAAGCAGTTCGCGGGACCTCGCCTTGATACAGCAGCGGCCAGCCCTTCTTGAGCTTGCGAGCTGGATACTTCCGCAGGAATGCCGTAACAGCCTTTGGTGTCGGTGTGAGATCCATATAGTTATAGTATAGCCTTCTTCTGTTCGTAGCGCTCATAACAGAGGTGGCTTTTTACAACGTTTTATATCTGGCAATTGACACTTCCACCCCTGTCTTGTATTATGTAGTTTGCTCAACACGATATCGCGGGGTAGAGCAGTGGCAGCTCGTGTGGCTCATAACCACAAGGTCGCAGGTTCGAGTCCTGCCCCCGCTACCAGAACAAGTGCCCATCTGAAAAGATGGGTTTTTGTTTTGGAACTGAAACTCGATCAATAATGGTTCGCTTTTTGGCTTGTTGCCTCGTAAGTAGTAATGGATAGGTGTTTCTTGGTTGATCTTGAGAGTAGAATATAAGTAGGGGTAATTATGAAAAAATCATTCACTACAGAAGAAGCTCAAAAGATCGGACAGGAGATTGGTATCGACTTTTCCAATTTTGATCTAGAACAATTCCGAATGGGCCTAGGGGTTGAGATGGAGCATGGCTCACACTTTGGCGATGAAACCAACGTGACCAAAGACGACCCTCATTTCACTGGGAAGATAGCCTGGGCACACCTAAAGGAAATCCCCGATTATTACACCAGACTTGAAAAAATGGAATCAGAGGCAGGCAGCTAATGAGCAAGCTTTCACATTCAGAACGAATAACAAAAGAACTTACCGCCGCGGGGATGAGTTCCTACGGTCTACGCAAAGCGGAGAGTCGCTATCTACCGCAAGTGATACATGCCGATGAGCACATTGGGGGAGTCGTATACGGACGCTACGAAAATGGTGGCGGGATGCTTATCGCGACAGATAAACGAGTGATCTTCTTGGACGTAAAGCCCTTGTTCACAACTAATGATGAGGTTACGTACAATGTGGTTTCCGGCTTCAAAATCAACCGCACTGGTGTAGTTAACTCGGTGACACTACATACCAAGGTTAAAGACTTTACGTTACGATATGTAAACCGCCTTTGTGCTACAAAGTTTAAAACGTACCTCGAGTCACGTTCGATTGAAGCGACAACTCCTGCGACTACCCGAGCTAAATCCACCTCTAAGCCATTCCCCTTCCTGACGGCTGAGGCAATCGAATTTCTACAAAGTAAAGATGTCGCCGTGCTATCAACTTCTGATAAGAAAGGTGTTGTACATGGAGCTGTTATTTACTATGTCGTTGATGAGCAACACAAGATGTATATTCTGACCAAAGCCGAAACAACGAAAGCCCAAAACGTAATTGCCCATAAGCAAGTTGCACTTACAGTCTTTGACGCAAACGAGGCACGGACACTACAGATCCAGGGCTCTGCAGTTATCGAAACCGACGAGGAGGTAAAACGACATGTTTTTGAAACCATAATGAAACCACACAAATATAACGGTGGTTACAAATTGCCGCCTGTTGCATGGCTGGAAGCTGGCATGTTCGTGATAATCACCGTTACACCGCAGTCAGCAAATTATTCAGACTTTTCTAAGAAAGGTACATAAAGGAGGATCCATGAAGTCTATTCAAGAACTAGTAAGCTTAGAGGGCAAAGCTGCCATAGTAACTGGGGGCGCTAAGGGAATTGGTCAGGGTATAGCATACCGACTTGCCGAAGCTGGTGCAGCTGTCCTGGTCGCAGATGTGGATGAAGCAGCCGCCCAATCAACAGCCAAGGAACTTACCGACAAAGGTTGGAAAGCAGAAAGCTTCAAGGTCGATGTATCTGACGAGGATCAAGTTCAAGCCATGATCGCCGCCTGTAAAGATACGTTTGGTTCGTTAGATATTCTGGTTAACAATGCCGGTATCTACCCACCGGAACCGATAGCCCAAATGCCTGCCGAAGATTTTGAGAAAGTCATACACGTGAATCTGCGAAGTGTATTCCTTACTACTAAGCATGCAGCCGAGGTTATGAAGCAACAGGGTGGCGGTAAGATTATCAACGTAACCTCTATTGATGCCCTCCATCCTTCAATGATTGGACTCGCTCACTACGATGCTTCTAAGCATGGTGTCTGGGGCTTTACAAAGAACTCTGCACTAGAGCTTGCTGCACATAACATTTGGGTCAACGCTATTGCACCTGGGGGCATTACCACGCCAGGGGTAGCTGCCATGAGCCAAGGCGCAGCACCAAACGAAGAAGCTACCAAAGCGTTTATGGCCAAGATACCTATGCATCGCATGGGAGAACCAGACGAAATTGGTACTGTTGCTTTGTTCCTAGCCTCTGATATGTCTAGCTACATGGCCGGTGAACAAATAGTTGTCGACGGTGGCGCGCTACTTAGCTAGCTTCTAGCCTGCTGCGCTAACAAGCGCGGTCGTTAGCTGGACATTCTGCCACTCAAGACCATCGTTGTCTGTGTATGTATCTCCGGCATCTTCAAAGCCAAACGATTCTAGAAGCGCTTTTGCTCGTTCGTTCTCGGTAAGATGCCGCGAGTAGATAGTTTTGTTACCTTGCGACTCCAGGAACTCAAGCACCGAACCCATAGCTGCCAGTCCAACACCCCTACCACGCATATCAGGATCACCGATCATGATGTGGACAGATGGCGCTGGTAGTCCTTCGTGTTCTACTACATCGGCCCAGACGGAACCGACTACTTTACCATCGTACTGAATCATCCAGTTAAGCTGATCTTTGTTTTCGATAAAACCTTTAACTCGTTCTCGTTCTGCTTCAAGTGTAGTTGGCTTATTGTCATAGTCTGGGACACCCATTAAAGATAAAGTATTGTGGCCAAGTTCACCATGTAGCCACTCAACGCCGAGGGCTGCGTCTCGCTCTACATCTGGTTCGACTAGCTCAACTACAGGGTTGCTGGTCTCTAGGGTTACCGATTTCATATCATCAGTCTATCAGACTAAACGCTCGGCAAAAGACTGGCGAACTGTAAGTTACTCGTATCTGTTTGGGATGATTTCACCCATTCTTGAGACAATGTCATAGCTAAAGATATAAAGTCTCCGGCCATCACTCAACTGAATCAGCTTTTCTGGTGCGCCAAATTGTTTGACGACATCAGCCTCGGAACAGCTTTGAGTGACCTCAGTGTCTGGTTCATACAAATAAAAAGTCTTCCCTGCCTTTATGTCTAGCGTGGCTGTTTCAAGCAGCCAGCCATTTGGTGAAAATACATGATTTTTGCAAGACACCTGGATAAAGTCAGTTTTGTGCTCGGCAAAAAATGTGTTGATAGGCGCGCTCCAGTAGTCGGCATAGCCTTTAGTGAGTCCGTTTTCTCTTACCACGTCTCTGACTTCGTATTGCAAGCTATTAGAAGCTCGAGGTGCATCTGCCCTAGAAACCAGATATACCATGTTCGAAATGGTAACTATAGAGATCAAGGCTACTAGTGCAATGCGGAAGTAGTCGTTTTTCAACTCGCTCCAGGCGCATATCAGAAGAAGGGGTGATAGAAATACTGCCCATAGGAGGTAACGATTTGCTCCGGCGCCAGAGATAGACGTGTAACTACTAAAGATCATTACGAGCGAAGTTATAATGAACGATAGAATAAAAAATACTTTTATGAATTCCTTGGGATCTGTAAGAACATCGAATGCATATAACCGCATAGCCCCTTTCCAAGTACGTATGAAAACAATCGTGACCAGGATAAAGCTCATCCCGATTAACACTACATCCGGTTTATTTATTTGTAGACCAAATATATTAGCGTGATATAGATCAAGAAATCCGTTAGCCCAGATATGCAAGTTATCGAATAGTTGCCTGGTGGTCACAATGTTAACTGGTGTTGATTCGGAAGTAATCCCAAGCAAATGTTTTGCTATAAACTTAGTTACCATACTCAAAATGAGTGATGCCAAAAGAAAGTAGGTTAGATATAAAAACTTGCTTCGTTTATTGCGGTTATTTCGTTGCAACAGCTCTTTTACCGACAGCAAGAGAAGTGGTGCAAAGAAAACATACATAAAATATGGGTCGGCATATAGTAATAATGAAAAGACCACCAAACAGGTGGCTGCTACTATCTTTTCCTTACGATTCGTTACCATACTATCACCTGTAAGATACCTGACAATGCACAAGAGGATCCCTAGGGCGATACCAATGTCTAGCCCCCGCGAGTTTATTAACATTAGCTGGCTACTCATCCAAGTAAACAGACTGGCGAACCACAAAACTACGAGCAAATAAAATATATCGTACTTACCGACAAAGCGTTTCCAAACATACGAGATATTCGCAAGTAAAGCACCGTACGCTATCCAGTTAAATACCATCGCCGATAGTAATAGCTGTCGTATTGGTGAAATATTGAATGCATTAAGTAATACATAGAAGGGCTGATGAAATAAGAAGTTGTCTGCTGGCAGAAACGCTTGTTGGTGTAGCCCAGCCTGCCAATAGTTAACTATTACCTGTATAACTGTGTCGTCACTTATATACATCCTGCTTCTATGGGCGATCAGTACCCCAAAAGTCAGGATTATAAACCCTGCTAATGATGCCCCAATTACGTAGAACCGAGATTCAGTAACCGGTATACTACGCAGTACTTTTTTAATCATAGGCTTGATCTTTCTCATATTGATCAATCTTATCACGTGCATCCAACCCAAATGAGGTCGTTTGTTTTGAGTATAAGCCGATAATGTTACCATAAGCGTATGGATGATAAAAACAGCACCCCTCTTCAACAACAACAGCAAACCCCTAGCCCTGCTAACGTCCCAGCCCCTTCTCTAGGGCCTGACACACCACAGGGGATATCAACCCCGGAAACGGTTTTACAAACACCGCAGGAAGTGCCAAATCTCAATAAATCAAAACGTTCATTGGTCCCTATCCTTCTTGCCGCAGTTGTAGTTATATCTATTTTTGGTGGAGCGGGATATCTTGTAAGTAAAAGACTATCGTCAAATAGCTCGAAGGTGCCAACTACGGGCGACAGTAAAATTACAGATAGCAACTCAAAGAAAAGTCCTGACGACTTGGGGAGTTTTGCAAGTGGCAGTAATGCAAACGATGAAGCTGGGATAACAGCGATATCAAACGCCAGGTCAATTAGAGCTAGCTTGGAGTCGTATTATGCCAACAATGAATACTACCCTGCAGAACTCAACCTTAAGTATTTTACCGGCGCCAGCCCAGCCATGCTTCAAAACCCTGATGGAACGACAATCAGCTACTCACCGTCTCCCGAGGGTTGCACAACTGCCAATAAAGACTGCACAAGTTACACTGTCGTTGCTAAACGAACAAGCGGCGAAATCCTTGAGACTCTCAAGCCTCTATAAATATTTCTAGTATTTATGTTTTAAGGGTTGTGTATAGACGTCCTAGGTTGCAAATCGCCTTATGTCTACAGATGTACCGATTTTGATATGATATACCCATGGTCAAACTTATTATCTTCGATTGGGATGATGTCTTTACCCAAGGCTCCACCGACGGATACTACAAGTGCTATCACGAAGCGGTCATTGGTGTTGGGGTGCATTTAGAACCAGAAATAGAGAAGCAAAGAATTGCTGCTAAGTGGGGCGCCGACCACCGAGAAGAGATTGCTGAATTATTAAAAGAACATCCTGAACTCGTTGATAAGGCATGTGAATTGTACGAACACCACCTGTTTGGCGATACTTTTGTTGATTGTCTGTCTGTTTTACCCGGGAGCCAAGAACTGCTTACAAGACTCTCAAAGAATTACACACTGGCAGTCGCTTCTGGCGTACATCCGAAACTTCTCAAAGAGCGAATCATGGGCAAATTTAGCATCCCTGAGGTGTTCTCGGAGATCATTACCGCATACGATCTAGATGATCCACTCAAAGCGAAACCACACCCATTTATCCCACAGGAGATAATGAAACGGCAAAACATCAAGCCATCCGAAACAATTATGGTAGGAGATGCAAAAAATGATGTACTCACTGCAAGAAACGCCGGGATTCAACCCATAGTCGTACTTACCGGACACCTTTCACGGTTAGAGGCAGAGGAGCTCGCCGTCTCCGATATTATTGATAACGTCACCCAGCTAGAATCAGTACTTAACAAGCTATAAATAAGCCTTGACGCTATAACGTAATATTGATAAATTAACGCACGGAAGACCAAGTGAAACAGCACTAGTTCGTTAATATGTGACCGTTCAAGTTCGTAAGATTAGTTCGAAAGTTCGAAGTTTATTGGTTCGTAGGTCACATCTGTGGGTGCAAGTCTTCCTTCGTTAAAAAGAGGCACACTATGTGCCTCTTTTTTGTTTTCTATGCTAGCAAGTAGCCTCGTGCGATTCTGGGGTGGCAATGTTTGATATGATTACTTTGTGAAAAAAGTCATCCTACTGCACGGTAAAGACAAAACATCTACTGATATTTGGTACCCTTGGATCAAGCAGCAACTGGCACGGCTTGGTATTACGTGCGAGGTCCCTGACCTCCCCGCAAACAGCAACCCGCGGATTAGCGAATGGAAAGCTGTTATCGATCAGCAGAAGCCAGACAAAGATACAATTCTAGTGGGACACTCCAGAGGCGGGATGGCGATACTCCGTTGGCTAGAAACACCAGACCGACACGTCGGTAGAGTTATCTTGGTCGCAGCTAATAGTGCTAATATCGTCGATACAACAAAAGGCGATTTCTACTCTGGTCCGTACGACTTTGAAGTAATTCGTAGCAACTGTAAGCAATTCGTTACTCTTCACTCAGAAGATGACCCATGGGTCCCTTATGAAGCAGGGCTAGAAAACACAAAAGGACTAGATGCTACGTTGATTAGTTTTAAAAACAGGGCGCACTTTGGCAAACAGCATGACGGTTCGACAATGACATCCTTTCCAGAACTTCTTGAAGCAATAGAAAATTAGCTTGCGGATATAAGCGAGCGAGTTACTATTGTAGGATGCGAATACAACTTGAATGCGGAAGCGAGTGCTGGAATATCGACCTACTAACACAGACGGCCGAGACAGTCACTGATCAAGAAGAACGAGCACGTGTTGCTGGCCTGCGGATAAGTCCTGGAGAAATCGTGTGCACCGCTATGGAAAAACGAAGGTGTAGCGATTCATGTGAATCTGGCCCAAGAATCTGCGGTGCAACAGCCGTTCTGACTACCATATCTATTGAAGGACAGCCCGATCCTGCCCCTGGCACGGACGCCGGACTTGCGGTCAGAGATATAGAAGGATTTGTACTTGCAAAAGGTTCACACCAACATAGCATCCCCCTCGAAACAACAAACGCTTAGCAAGTTACTCTAAGTGTTAGCCCAATGCTATAATTCAACTTATGAAGTCGTTTTTACGCAAAAAACAAAAAGCAGCAAAATCAATCGACGCTACAAGCAGCCTGGCAACTACGGCAGAGCGACTACATATCCAAGCGCACTTAGCCCTAACCGAACTACGCCTATCTCTTACCGGTAAAGACTCAGTAGAAAGAAGGGAAACGCTCGGCAACCTACACCATTACTGGCAGGACGGCGTATTTCCTGTTAACACAACACGGCCAGGTGTTAGGACCCCTATCTTTATCGATGAGGCCGGAACGCATTGTGCAGTCGGTGCGCTCATGGTAGATTCGGGCAACGATAATTTAGCCCAGAGCATAAATAACGATAATCCTTTTGTGCTTATTGAAGAGCTCGAAGATAGTCGAGTATCTGAGTGGCTTGATACTGCAGGCTTAACCAAGAAAGAAGCAGCTCTAATTCAGCCTGGCTATGGATTTACGCTGGAGCGAGTTAGTGGCGGAACCAACGGCGACAAGCTCGCGGCCGTTGCCACTATTGCCTGCATGGTGATCATTCTAATATTTGTTGGCGCACTTATTCGACTGCTCGTTCGGCGACCACGACCAGCTTCGTTCAAGGGCAGCCTTAGCATGGGTCTAGCAGTGATCGCAATTGCCGGGATATCACTCGCGTTTCTACCGGGACCAGTGCTTGCAGCAAGCATACTTATGCACCCGGACGATACACGTATATCCATCGAGTGCACATCGATAAATGAGAGAGACGGCAAATGGAATAGTGTTCCCGAGTACGACAAAGTCTGTAAGGACTACGACTCTAACAATCCAGAAAAGACGCCTGGTTGGATAAACCCTTGTACGCAAGATGGATCATCGTCGGGGACTATGAGTTTTGCCGGCCCTTGCAGCTTTTAGCATCTGGTGAGCTTCAAACCAGTTGATGTAAGTATTGTTAGTGCCCAAAGCCAGCATTCGGGACAGAATAGGCTTCGGCCTTAAACGAAAACTTCGAGCTACCGCCATCAGGCACACAAATCGTATGTGAGCTATAATTCATTCATATGAAAAATACTGGTGCCGCGTTCAAAGGGTCCCTAGCCTTATTCACCTTAGCCGGTATATATGGATTTATAGGTTATTTTAGCCGAGAACTTGCGCCTGGACTCAGTGTCTGGCAACAACTATATGTCCGGCTCGTACTTGCGGCGCCATTTTTGTGGCTCACTTTCCGTAAAAAGATATCGCTTGCTTCATGTATACAGTTAATCAAAACCGAGCCTTGGCTGGTTCTGCTTCGCTCGGTTTGTTTGTTTTCTATTGCTGTTCCACTGTATTTCTACGCAACGATGCACACCAAATTAGGTAACGCGGCCTTATTACAGGTCCTCCCCTACACTTTTATTCTTGGCGTTGTAGTTAACCGTGACAAACTCACCAAACAAAAGGTTGGCCTCATGTTGGTTGCACTGTTTGGGGCGTATCTAATCGGCGTTAAGAGTGGCTTCGACTTTTCAAGCTTGGGCTCAGGAGAACTTGCCAGCATGGCCTCAGGCATCTTGTTTAGCCTTGGCTTTGTGACACGCAAGCGTCACAAAAGTAAAGCAAACGACTTTGAGATTTCTCTGACTATCATGATTGCTGCGCTTGTTACCGTAACAGTTATCTCACTCTTTAGTGGCGATGGGTTGCCACACCCAACGACAGTCGATCTACGATTCTGGATCATACTTGTAGCGGCCGGCTACCTGAATGCCTTCATGGTTCTTCTTGCAAACTACGGATTCCAGAGAGTAAAGGATACTCTAGCTAGCAACATTATGGTTCTAGAAGGCACATTCGCCATATTTTTCGGGTACCTTATTTATCATGAAGTTCCTACTCTCCGCGAAGTCACTGGCGCTGTCATTATCTTGATTGCCGCAGTAAGCTCGGCGTATATTGTTAAGGAAGTGGCTGCCAAGAAAACTAAGACTAACCCTTCTGCTGCATCATGAAACTTATTATCGAAATCCAGGAACAAGATATTATCCCTGACGCTCCGAAAATAGATGAGTCTGGGCACCGGATTCGTAGAGCAGCACGGGCAATCGTTACCGATACCGATGGGCGAGTTGCCCTGCTTCGAGTTGGTAAACATAACTATCACAAATTACCTGGCGGTGGCGTAGACGAGGGCGAAGATATCCCAGCAGCCCTAGCCCGTGAACTTATGGAAGAGATCGGCTGCGAGGCAGAAGTTACTGGTGAAGTCGGTACGACCATTGAACACCGTAATCAATTTGAAAGAGTTCAGACTTCGTATTGTTTTACTGCAAAGCTTATTGGCGAAAAAGGTGAGCCCGATTTTACCGATTGGGAACTAGAGAACGAATTCTCGATTGTCTGGGCAGATAATTTGGACCAGGCCATACACTTACTAGAGACTGACGCGCCGGACGATTACATGGGCAAGTTCATACAGCTACGCGACCTCTCACTCCTTAAAGCAGCGGCCTAAACCATTGCTTTTCTCTCTATTTAGTGTATAAATATACAGATGAAAGAGAGACTCAAATTCGGAGAAAAGCTCAGATACTTTGCCGTTCCTGCGCTTGTTGTGCTAGGTCTTGGCGTCACGGCATGCGGCTCCCACGTAGACGGTTTGGCCGGTCTTGACCTACTCAACTGTAAAAATGGGCCAAAGCAAAACACTCTCGAGCTTGTCAAGATACAAAAAGTGTCATCTTTTACGCTCGCACAGTCAGTGTATGTCCGACAATCTGGAAGCTTTACCGATGGCGTAACTGTTACAGGACAGGGTGATGGCGAGTATACTGTCAGACTAGCTACTGGGACGCTTGAACTCGATGGCGGGAGCAGAATAACTGCCGGCGTTGCCGATGATCCTATTGTCACAACTATGAAAATGGGGCAATCATTTACTTATTCCGAAGAGGGCGAGTCTTACGAAGTGACAGCAAGAAGCAACCACCAAGAAGAAGGCCATGATGAGCCCGAACTTGTTATCAAAGCAGCGTGCGATAGCTAGGAAACAATACTATGCCTAAGCTAGACGTCGCAGTTTTTGGTCCAAGAGGATATGCCGGGCAAGAACTAGAGACTATTCTTGAAAGACACCCAGAAGTTGGACGAGTTATCCCGATGGGTCGTCATGACTACGTTGAAAACATGCCCGATGTAGCCGCTGCTTTTCTGGCCCTACCAACTGGCGAATCCGGCAAACTTGCACCAGGTTTACTAAAAACAGGTGCAGCAGTTATTGATTTGTCTGGTGACTTTCGTTTTGAAACAGCCGCGGAATACAAAAGATGGTATGGCAGCGAGCACCCCGCTCCAGAGCTAGTGCCAATGGCAGTTTATGGACTCCCCGAGTTTAGCCGTGCTGATATGGTTGGTAAAAAGCTAATCGCTAATCCTGGCTGCTACCCAACGGCTACACTACTTGGCCTGGCTCCAATCGCAGATGAAGATGGTCTACTATCGCCACATGGTTCGATTGTTGTAGATGCAGTATCTGGAGTGAGCGGCATGGGAATCAACAAAAAAACTGAAGCTGATCGAGTTATTGAATCTGGCGAATCTTATGTTTATAAACCTGGTCGTGTACATCAACATGTTGGAGAGATCGAGCAATTCCTTGGCGGTGAAAAGATATTCTTCTCCCCTTCTGTTGGTCCGTTCCACAGTGGCATGTTGGTGCGAACAACCGTGCAACTTCGCGAGCGGTCAGACGCACAAAGAGCCCAAGAAATACTTGAAGAAACCTATACTGACGAACAATTTGTGCAAGTGCTTCCTATGGGCGAGTTCCCTTCTATCGAAACAACCAGAGACACCGACATATGCGTAATTGGTTTAGTAGCGGCCGGTTGTACGCTGCAAATCATTAGCTCCATCGATAACCTCCGAAAAGGAGCTGCCACTCAGGCTGTCCAGGGCTTTAATGTAGTTTTTGGCTTCCCTGAAGCCACCGCTCTAACCCCGGCTATATAAACCCAAGAACTAATTCTTCATTAGACGCTTGAGGACGGTAAAGCCATATGACACGCCGTTGGCGACTTTTTGTGCCTGATGTACGCGTTTGTCGATCATGCTATGTAACCTATCCAGCTTGGCCTTTATGGCCAGCACTGCTGATAGTAGCGCCATGAACATGATCATCGTAAGGCTCATGAAAACAATGCCGATGATATAGAAAGCTGTTTGTAGCTCCATGAATTTCCCCTATAAGTTACTATTAGCGCTATTACGAGCTTTTTCGGTAGTCTCTGCTACTTTGCGTGCCGAGTCATCCACCGCCTTCATTACTTTCTCGCTGGTTTCTGTCGTTAGCTCCTGAGTCTTATCAATTCCCTTGTTTAATTTGTGCTTAAACTTTTCTTGATTTGTTTGTAATTGCTCGCGGGCGGAAGACTTGGCTTCGTCTGCGCGTTCTTTTAATTCATTACGTAGTTCTTTTCCACTTCTTGGTGCTGAAAGCATCCCGGCTGCGAGGCCGGCAATGGCGCCCATGAGCAAACCGAGGGTTATGTATGCGTTGCGTTCTGCTGTACTTGTGTCAGACATCTCGATCTCCTTTTTACTTAATGTATGTCTACTGTATTCCAGAATCAGAAGACATGAAGTGAAATACTTCACTCAGTACGTATTCCGTATACGCATAAACCACTTTTAAAACATATGTCATAATATGAGATTATGGTTATGTCAATAATTGCTGTATAGTTATAGCTAGTTAGACCAACCTCAACACTAAAATCTCGTAGGGAGCTACCGTAAAGATTGTTGCTGGCCTTTCAGTAATAATCTAACGAAAGGTATCCCATGTACAAAAATAACGACACCAAACCAGACGAAGCCGGCACAACACCTGCTGAACCAGCAGCGCCAGCCGAACCAAAGTCGGAATAGGTCACATACCCTGGGCTTCGGGAACCGAAGCCCAGGGCAAGCCACTCATCCAATCGAGACAGAATAAGGAGAACGCAATGTCAAAAGACAAAGGACGTAAAGAAATTAAAAAGCCAAAAAAGGTAGCACAATCGTAATGCCGACTAAGAGGCGAAGTAGTCTGTTTGCTGACTCCGAAGAGGGACAAGCAATTCGTAAGCAACTAGAGCTTATGACTGATAGCGACAACTACAATACACCATCAAGCTATAGTGCTCGTTCTGAAATTTATACCGACAACCTTATTCCGTTCACCGACAAGCACATGAATTATTTGCTGGATCATGCCAGCGTAGACCCAAATTTATACGTGTCCAACCTGCGCTTGATGACCCGCCTAAGCAGCTAGGCTAAAGTCTGGTTTTTGAGTAGCCAATACCATAAAGCCTTCGTAGTCATCTGTAGCCTCCCAGGGATAAGCCTGGGAAACAATTAGGTGTCCTAAATCTTTGGTGACAAATTCGAGCATCTGATCATGACTCTTCACGCCCTTTTCTGCGAACAATTTCGGCCAGCCTCGTGTAGGTAGGTTCGCAACTACCATGAATCCACCTGGCCGCAGTAGCTGATTGAACCAACTCATTACTGTTTTAAAGTCTACATAGTTAATGATTTCAGAGAATACAACTAGGTCCGCGCCAAACTGTTCGCGGTCGCTCGTATTGCGGGCAATAAAATCTAGCAACCCATCACGCACCATAGGCGCTTGGTCAAAGACTAATTCTTCCACATCAGTACGTACATTAGGGTTAAAATTGTCTTCGGCTTGCGGTATGGCCACGTCTACCGATGCTGTTTTAAAGTGATTCCTCCGCCTAAACGGTAGCCTTGCGCTATGGACGATAGAGCAATTACCTGCGCCCACGTCGATAACCACCGGCTTAACATCGCCATAATCTAATTCCTGAATGACTGGCACGACGTACGGTTCTTTTAACGATTCGAAGTCGTACACTCTTCCTTCGTGAAATCTCCAAACGTCTATATCGTTCGCCATATTTTTACTATACGCCTGATACGCATGAAACAGATGCCAGACCAGAAATAATGATATGAAGCGATAGTTGCTAAAAGCGTATAAGTCTTATATAATATAGTTATTATGAGGTTGCGCTTTCGCAAATCTGGAGTTCCCCACCTAACAGCAATGATCATTGGTGCCGTAGTAGGTATTGTTACCTTTACCGCTTGGAGATTGTGGGCGATTCAGAATACCCACATCAACAATAAGAATCCTGGTATCAGTGTTAACGCGCCAAAAGATATCCCGGAACAACCATTACCTACAAATACCGAAGACGAAGAAGTACCATCTCCTATTATCAGTAGTCCTGTACCAAAGAGCGCTAGCGGCGTGCCACTTAACCCGCAACCAACCGATACAAAGATCGACACCAACAAGATTGTGTTCGCAGCGAACTCGGGTATCTCGGAGAGTACTAAACAGGAAATCCGCTCACGCATCGCAGAGCCAATGTTGTATTACCATGAAGCGGTTCTCCATATCTCAATGAAAGAAATCTTCATTGAGAAATCAAAGAATGTCATGTCTAACGAAGATGCTCGTTACATACTTAGTTACTCGTACGAAAATGACCCCCATGGTAGTGGCATGGGCTTTATCTTCGGCTACGGCAATATTGTAGAGTACTGGATGCCACTACTCTGCGACCATGGCGGTTGCCGTGAGTATCCTGATATATATAAGAATAAGTACCCCGATAATTACAGTGCCTACTCAGCATGCCAAGCTGCAAAAGACGATAAGGAAAAGCTCAACAGTTTGCCACAGCGCTGCCTAAGACCGTAGTACTATAAGACTATGCAAACGCCATTCACTGAAGACTTTTTATCTACCCTAGACAACTTCGGCGCTGGCCTAAGTCGAAACATAACTGTTATTTCATACCAAGTTGTGACACCTGATATGGAACTACTCTGTTTTAGGACATGGGGTCAGGATGGTAACGCATACTACTTTGCAATGTTCTCGTATGACTACCTCGATTCGATCAAACATGCGCGCAAACTTATTGGCAAAAGTTTTGCTCAGGTTATCGAATTCTTGCCACCTATTGAAAAACAAAAGGGCAACACCGAACTAGAACAAATGGGTTTCTACCATGCCGAGCGCGGCCAACACTACTTGATCGCACGAACCGAACGGCCGGCTGGTATAGGCTATTGGTCTAGCAACATCGTGGTAATGCCTGGTGACAACATTGTTGAGAAACTTGCAGACCTCAGCGAAGAAGACAGGAAAGGTGCACGTGGTGTACTCGCAAATGTCATGCAAAACAACCCTCCCATCAGTGCTAAAGACAGTGCCAACGATTTCCTTGGAACATGGATGCAAAAGTCAGCACAAACCAAATTAGATCCTGACTCACTTACTGCCAACAACACCAACTTAAGTATCTCGATCTTCAAGAATCTAACTGGTGGCTGGGAAGCATTCTTTAGCCACGTCCCACCCAAGCAAGATTAGCGTTTCACTAGCTTGCCGTCTTTGAGCTTAAATGAGACATCGGTTCGACCAGCAATCGATAGGTCGTGCGTGACCGCGACGATAGTTGTCTTTTCAGACTTAGCCAGTTTGTGAAGTAAATCAAAGATCTTCTTGCCAGTTTGGGAGTCGAGGTTTCCTGTTGGCTCATCAGCAAGAATGAGTTTTGGTTTATTAGCCAGTGAGCGAGCGATAGCCACACGCTGCTGTTCACCACCAGATAACTTCCCAGGTTTACGTTCTTGCTTAGCTTCATCTAGGCCTACCTGCTCTAACAATGCCTGCGCAGCTGGTCGACGTTCACGTGCTGGCTTGCCCGCAAACTCCATGGCCAGCATAACGTTTTCGATAGCTGTCAGGTTTGGTACTAAATTGTAGCTCTGAAATACAAAGCCAATCTCACGGCTGCGATAACTAATTAATGTATGGTCGCTAAGTTTAGTGATGTCTTTACCGGACACCTTAATACTACCGGCCGTTGGCTTATCTAGTGCTCCAAGCAGGGATAACAAGGTACTCTTGCCGCTACCACTCTTGCCAATAATTGAGGCAAATTGCCCGTCCTCTACCGTAAAGCTCATATCCTTGATGGCGGTCACAATGCCGCTACCGTCGGTAAATGTTTTGGTCAATTTTGTAACTTCTAACATATGGCCTCCTATTCTGCTCTCATTACTTCGGCTGGGCGAACTTTGCTAATCAACAGGGCAGGGATGGCACTTCCAATCATGGCTATGATGAATGCCGTGCCAACACCATATACCAGAATGCTGCTGTCGACCGATGCTTTTACGTTTCGAACATTTGCGCCGAGCCCCCTGCCCGCGAATCCACGCATCCGATTTGGTGCGCCCATCTGTAAGGCCTGGCCAGATGACTGGCTATTATTAACCAGAACCTTAGTAATTGGTCCTGCTGTTGCTACACCTATTATTAATCCGGCTAACAACCCTAGGATTGTTAGTGTTACTGCTTCGGACATAAACTGCAGTACAACTTTTATATTCGATGCACCGATGGCTTTAAAGACCCCGATTTCCCTGCGCCGTTCGCGGACAATCATAACCATGGTCAGTAAGATAATTACAGCGCCGGCGATGACTGCAACAAACAAACTGAATGTCGAAATAGTCTTGACGCTTTCTAGTGGTTCGACAGCTTGCTTGGCTGTTTCCTGATTGCTTACAACGTCTGCAGTACTACCAAGTTGTTTCTTAATTGCACTAACCGCAGTGTCGATGTTGTCTACAGAATCGACGGTTACAACGGCGCTAGTTACGGTGTCTGTCTGACTGGATAGTTTTTGAAGTGTTGCGAGCGGCAAGATAAGCCCAGCGTTTGCAAAGGTATTGCCCGTGTCATATATCCCAACTACCGTAATTGTTTGGCCGTATGTGGTAAAGGTAGAGCCAACCTTAAGTGAGTTTTTCTCTGCCAAAGCTTTGCCGACTACCGCCTCATTCTCCGCCTTGCTTGGGTCAAATGCTTTGCCAGACGTAAAGGTAACTGTGTCGCCTCCGTATACCGTAGCGGAGGTAGTGTTATTACTACCAGTTGCGGTTACTGGTGGCGTAAACGTTCGTGTAATCTGCTCTGTACCGCTTGCGCCTGAGCTACTTTCCATCCGTGGCACATCACTTGGCGGTGCCATAAAACCTACGCCTGAGTTTCCTGCCCGCCTATTACCAAGTGTGCCGGCATCGATAGCTGATACTAGATTTGTATTCTCGCTAGTAAGTCTATCGTTTAGGGTTTGTACTACGCTCGTTACGTTATCCAAAGACGAAATTTTGCTAACAGCCTTCCCAGTGAGCGGTTCGCCGCCACCTTCGAAGCCCTGAGTTCCTGCCGGAGACACCGTAACGGTGTTACCAATCGATGCTTTCACCGACGATATCTTATCTTCTACAGCCGATCGGGCCACCAACATAGACAGAGCCAATCCGATACTTAGGCCCAGGATTGCCACGATCGAAAAGGTTCTAATGCTATTGCGAAAAGCATTTCTAACACCACGTGTCACAACATTCATAATAGTTTCCTTACATTAGTTATTACCTGCATAGTAGTTGGACTTGCTGAAAACCAGCTGAGCTACCACAAAGTATGCAACGTCACATACTTGTGCAATAGGTAATTAAGTGATATATTTTTGATAACAGATAGTTCTGTAGGCATTGATCTATAACTCGTACTTGGACGCTTGAGTTATACGGAGCCACTAGCGTAACCGGGCAGACTGGACTCTCTTTGTAGTAGTTCGGCCTCAAAAGTCGAACTATTTGTTTGTTATAAAGCAAACAAGGAGAAAACTATGGCGCTACGAGGTCATGAATTTGGAAACGCACTACGCGCAGTAGCATTAGTAACATCACTCGCACTTGGGGCGGGAGCACTCAGCGGTTGCGACCCGCAAAAACCGGAGGACTCGCGAAGCTCACATGACCGAAAATCAGCCTGTATGACAAGCGGTCTAGAAGGTGACCGTAGCCTAACCCAGACACTGGATGTTCCGGGCGAAGCATTCGACCTAGAGGCTACATTCTCCACTGAATATGACACTGATAGCTGGAAAGTTACCGACACAAAGTCGCTCGATATCAACTTGGCTATCAAGGCTAATAAAGATCAACCTCTACCTGAATTGATGCCTGACGTACAGATTGAGAACTTCCATGCCGACGCCTCACTCAAGGCAAAGAAGTCTGCCATCAACGGCATCATGTCTGATAGCTTTGATGACCGAATGCACACCGGCACACAGTCTGGCTTTGCGGTAACTACAGAACACCCATACATGGAACGCTTTATTATCGGTGGATATACCCAATTCTTAACCGAAGGATGGGGCTACTACACAAAAGGTTACGGCACATGGACAGAAGAAGAAAAACGCCTTACCGAAAAGAACCTTAAAAAGCGTGGAGCGTACGGCCAGGAAATTAGCTATGTGGTTGATGTCTTAACTAAACAGCCCACTGACCCATATTTTCACAAGAGTATTGCAGCAGGAAGCTTTATCGTACCCCTTGCCGGCAAAGGTTGTTAGACATATTGCGGTTTTAACAACAATATGCTAAAATTAAGCTATTGTACTAAAGATGAATCCGAGTTTGTGAGTTTTCGATTACAGATCGACACGAGATAATTGCGGCTTCTCATTAGAGCAGTCGTAATATAAATCAACAAACAAGGATTCTTTTTTATGCCTTATCAAGGTAACCGACGTTCGTTTAACCGAACAAATACAAACCGTCGTCCAACACAATCATTTGGCGGCAATCGCAGTGGCGGCAGCCGTGGACGTGGTCCAAAGAAGGCGTTTATTCACCCTTCTAAATTCGTACGTGAAGCAACACCCGTAAAGCAGGAAGACTATACTGCAAAACACCAGTTCAGCGACTTCGCTGTAGCTGATTTGCTCAAAGAAAACCTCGCAAAGAAGGGCTATGTAACTCCTTCTCCAATCCAAGACCAAACGATCCCAGAAGTTCTTAAGGGACTTGATATTGTTGGTATCGCCAACACTGGTACTGGTAAAACTGCAGCTTTCGCTATTCCAACTCTTAACAAGTTGATGTCTAGTCAGCACAGTAAGGTAGTTATGATTGCACCAACTCGCGAACTTGCTCAGCAAATCGAAGTTGAGTGTAAAGAAATCGCTCGCGGAAGCGGGCTAACCGGCGCAGTACTTATTGGTGGATCACCAATGGGCCCACAGCTTCGCGACCTTAGGGGCAACCCACGTATCGTTATCGGTACACCTGGTCGAATCAAAGACCACCTAGAACGTGGCACTCTCAAACTAGGTGGCTTCGATACTGTCGTACTAGACGAAGTAGACCGCATGCTAGACATGGGCTTTGTACAAGATGTTACAGACATTCTGTCTAACGTTGCCGAAAAGCGTCAGTCACTATTCTTCTCTGCAACTATGGACCAACGTGTCATGGGTATCATCGATCGTTTTGCCAATGATCCAATCACTATTTCTGTTAAGTCTGGCGAAACTAGCGAGAACGTCCACCAAGATATCGTTGCCTACCAAACCAACAGCGACCGCATGACCCAGCTGCACGATATACTTATCGGCGGCAAAGTAGAGAAGGCGATTATCTTCGACGAAACTCAACGCGGCGTTGAACGTCTCAACGAGGAACTGATTGCCCGTGGATTCAAAACCGATTCTATCCATGGTGGTAAAAGCCAAGGCCAACGCCAACGTGCACTTGCCCGCTTCAAGAAAAGCGAAATTTCTATCCTTGTTGCTACCGATGTAGCAGCCCGTGGTATCGATGTTACTGGTATTACGCACGTAATCAACTACTCTACACCTGGCACTTACGACGACTACATCCACCGTATTGGCCGTGCTGGCCGTGCTGGCAATGTGGGCTACGCCCTCACCTTTGTTGAAGCTCGCTACTAGTTCACTGCTATACTAACCATATGCAGATTGCGCATATCACGCGTAACAAACGCCTCGTCGAGTTCTCCAGGTATGGCGGCATTCTTGCCATCATCTTAGAGTGGTTCGCCGTATTGTTCTTTCATGTACGCACCAACGAGGGTTTAAAAGGCAATCAGCCAATAAGCTACTACTCAACACTGCCAGAAACACGATTAGTCTTCTCATTATGTTTCGGCTTAGCGGCTGCAAGCTTTTGGATATTTGTGGTAGGGCACTTACGCAACAAACTCACCACCCCTACTCGTCTTTTCAGCTTTGCAGCGCTAGGACTTCTAGGGATTGCGCTTATCCCGTATCATCCCAAAAACCAAGTCAGCAACCTTCTTCATATCAGTATCGCGTATCTTATGACGCTTGGTTTTCTGTTCGGCATTTATGGGCTAGCTAAACGTAACAAAGACAAAATACTGCGCAAAAACTCAATAATGCTCGTCGCGCTTGGTGCAATACTGGCAGCAGCCATGAGTGTTCTGCCACGAAGCATCACATGGGTTGTCATGCAGATTCTTCTCGGAATGCTAATACAAATTTGGATTATCTGGATTACGTTCTACGACCCCAAACCGTAGTTACTCAGTAAACCATCAGCTACTTGATATACTGTTAGAACTAAGGAGAATCAATGAAGCAAGGATCAAAAAATAACGCTGTAGTCGGAATCGTAGCCGTCGTGATTATCGGCATGATTATCGCCGGTACAATATTTCTAAAACCCAAGGACTCTACCACGGATTCTATGGGTTCAAGCTCTACAGCAGATTCTTCGTCTTCATCGACTTCGGATACTTCGAACAACAGCACTGCCGACACGTCGTCTACTGGCAGCTCATCGAGTGGCACATACAAAGACGGAACCTATACAGCCAAGGGCGACTTTAGTACTCCTGGTGGAAACGAAGAGATCACGGTAACAATAACCATTAGCAATGGTGCAATCTCTAGCAGTTCTGTAACTGGCGATGTAACATCTCGTGAATCTAAAGAATACCTGCAAGACTTTAAAGATCAGTATGAAGAATCAGTTTCGGGCAAGTCAGTAGCAACGCTTCGACTTTCGCGAATCGCCGGTGCATCACTGACCACTAGAGGCTTTAACAACGCACTCGATGCCATCCGAAACCAAGCTCAAAGCTAAAACGTCGCCTATCCGTCTCGACTTTGAGGCTATTGGTACGATCTGGAATATCGAATTCGAAGCCCACCAAGAATTAGCTCCAATGATCGCAGAGCTTATCGCCGTTCACATTAGTGAATTCGACCGTACCTATTCCCGCTTCCGCGCCGATTCGTGGGTCTGGAGCGTGCGCAAACCTGGCGACTATACAGCACCAGCCGATCTCGCACCAATGCTAGATATGTATGAGCAGCTATACAAAATAACTAACGGATTAGTAACGCCATTAATTGGCGATGCAATGGAAAGAGCAGGGTACGATTCTATGTACAGCCTGAAACCAACAAAGTTGCGACCGATACCAGAATTACCAGAGACAGTCGAACTTACAGACAATACTTTACATGTTAAGTATGAATGCTTGTTAGACTTTGGGGCTATTGGCAAAGGATATTTGGTTGATCAAATTGCAGAACTCATCCAAGATCAGGGGATTACCACATATCTAATCGATGCCGGGGGAGATATTCGTGTTGCCTCCCCTACTCTAAGAAGTTCCACCCCTGTTGGGCTAGAAGACCCAGAACAGCTCGGCACTGCCATTGGGATTGCCGAACTATCAAATCAAAGTCTATGCGCTTCAGCAGGGAGCCGTCGTAAGTGGGGCGAATTTCACCACATTATTAACCCGTCTACCCTTCGCTCTACCGAAACTGTTACAGCAACCTGTGTAGTCGCAAAAACAACCATGCTAGCCGATGGACTATCTACTGCATTATTTTTTACACCGCCCTCACGTCTACAAAAAGAATTCGAATTTGAGTATGTTATGCAAATGTCGGATAATAGCATAAGGACTTCGGACAATTTTCCTGGCCGAATGTTAGCATCATGAAACAAGTGTTACACACCATTCAAAATGCTATAGACGACTTTGTTAATAAAGTCACCATGTACCGCCTCTTGCTATGGGGGCTTCGTGCACTCTTTGCAATCTCATTACTATTCAGTATTACCGGTGTACTGCCGTATGGCCCCGTTCGTCCACTTGTAAGCATCTCTATCCTAATTGGTGTATGCATTGGCTCAAACTACATCTTGGCAAAACTATATGGTGCAGTCAGCAATAACGAATCAAGCAACATTACCGCGCTGCTGTTGTACTTTATATTCCAACCACCGCGTAACATTCGCGAAGGTATAGCACTTGGTCTTGCGGGTCTTATTGCGATAGCTTCAAAATATTTAATTACGAAACGACAACGGCACCTCTTCAACCCGGCTGCCTTTGGCGCCCTGGTTATTGGACTAACTGGACTACTCCACACTCGTTGGTGGATTGGCAGCAGCAGTATGTTTATATTTGTTGCCATACTGGCAGTTCTTGAACTGCGTAAAATTCACCGATTCCCAATGTTCCTCAGTTTTGCTGGCATGGCTATGCTACTTATAGTTCTAAGGTCAGACAATGGCATTGTTGAAGCTATACGATTAAGCTTATTGTCGTTCCCTATCCTGTTCTTTGGCGGTTTTATGCTAACCGAGCCAGTTACCACTCCGCCCCGACGATATCAGCAGATTGCCCATGGCGCTATTGTGGGTGCATTATTTGGATCCGGGTTGCATATCGGCAGCCTGTCTATGACACCAGAGCTCAGTCTAATACTTGGTAACCTATTTTTGCTACTTGCGGCACCCCGCGGACGACAACCACTCAAACTTGTCTCGCGCGAGGAGATCGGTCGGACAGTGTACGAATATTCGTTCAAGCCTGAATCTCCACTAGACTATAAGCCTGGACAATATCTAGAACTGACCCTCCCTCTTAAAAAGTCCGACTCACTTGGTAATCGGCGAACATTCACTATCGCATCATCACCAACTGAGGACACAGTTTTATTTGGTGTTAAGCATGCCCAGAAAGGTAGTGCATTCAAAAGTACCCTGGCTGTCTTGCCCAAGGGTACCATCGTGACTGCCAATAATCTGGCTGGCGATTTTCTTCTGCCAATCGATGAAAAAGTTCGCATGGTATTTATTGCCGGCGGCATTGGCATTACGCCTTACCGCAGTATGTTGAAGTACCTAATAGACAACCGTCAGTCTCGCAACATAGTGCTATTCTACGCGGTGAGCGACCCCAAGCAAATTGTCTACAAAAACGTATTGAATGATGCTAAAGAATACGGGCTGAAAGTTGTGTATGTACTAAGCCCTACTCCTGGCGAAGAAGTTCCAAAGAGCTGGAGCGGCGAAGTTGGGTTTATTACTGCGGACATGATTAAACAGCACGTACTTGATTATGACAAACGTCAGTATTATATATCTGGGCCAAATGGAATGGTGATTGCTAACAAGCGAACCCTGCGCTCCATGGGTATCCCACGTGATCATATTCGTACGGATTATTTCTCTGGATACTAAATATGACCGTTCACTTCTGGCGGTGTAGGAAGAAATTAACCCAAGCCTCTAGGTTCTTCTCCCAAGTTGGCCGACTATCTGCCTCTGTCTTAGGAGCAGCGGGCTGAGCAATAGCAACTGTGTGTGCCAACGCAACCTTCTTAGGAACTAAATAGAGCGTTTCGCCCGGAGCTGCTTTGCCAAACTGCCGGCGCGCTGCAAGCTCTAGGAATGTGTCTGTCTTGTAGTATTCATTTCGCAGTTTTTGGTTAGAGTTCTCAAGCTTAGACACTGAGTTCTCTTGCTGTAGTTGGGAGATCTGTTTTTGCAGTTGGTAGTTTGTTTCGATAGATTTGATCCCGCTCCAAGTTACCAGGATCGCGATAAAACCAAAACCAAGCAGCCCAAGTACACGCGTGTCGTTGAGCATGCTGGCATACGGATGATCAAGAATTTGTTTTAGTTTTTCTTGCACATCTGTATTATATAACACCCTTACGCTTAACTAGGTTCGGAATGACTATGTCGATTGGAGCTTGAGGAGTTTGGCGTAGTAGCCTTGACGCTTGAGAAGACCCTTGTGGTTGTCAGCCTCTATAACCTTGCCCTTATCTAAAACGATGATAATATCAGCGTCGCGGATAGTACTAAGCCGGTGCGCTATGACAACACTCAGCTTGTCTTCGAGCAACTCTTTGATTCCGGACTGAACTGCTCGTTCACTCTCCGTATCTAGGGCACTTGTTGCTTCGTCTAGAATAACGGCTGATGGCTTACGCAGGATAGCCCGGGCAATTGCTATACGCTGTTGCTGCCCGCCGCTTAATTTTATGCCTCGCTCACCAACCATAGTCTTGTAGCCGTCAGGTAGTGACTCGATAAACTCAGTAGCATGTGCAAGTTTTGCTGCTTTGGCGACTTCGTTGTCGCCAGCTTCTGGTCTAACCATACGAATGTTTTCTTCTACTGTATCGTTAAACAGGGCCACGTCTTGTAGTACAGTGCCAAAGCAGCGTCGTACATCGAGTTGCTTATACTCTTTAATATCACGGCCATTGATCAGCAGTTGCCCACTGTCTACATCATAAAAGCGCAGGAGTAGTTTGGTAATGGTCGTTTTACCAGCACCGCTCATTCCAATCAGCGCCAGCTTCTGCCCCTTCTCTACCGTAAAGCTAACGTCCTTTAGAGCTTCGTTCTTTTGGTATGAAAAGTTGACATTTTTGAACTCGATTGTCTCGATTGATTCTAAGCCGAGTGCATTCGGTTTGTCGGTAATTGTCGACTCTTTGGCTAACAACTCATGCACCTGCCGCTGCGTTGCTTCTACATCTGCCGCCTTACCGAGCGATCGGCTAAAGGCGACCACTGACTCGGTAAATAAGTTTAAATACACTGCGATCAACGGGATAACTGCAGGCGACTGGTTCCCTTTGATAATCTGGTCTATAACCAACAAGAAGACCGAGAAGAACACTGCTAAGTTAATGGCTCCAAAGATGATGTTGTAACGCCTTTCGACCCCGTGCAACATGTCGGCGGTGGCGATAATATCACCAGACTTCTTCCTAGCATACGTAGTGCGAGCTTGCAGCGAACCCATGGCGTACAAGTGACGTACTAACGAGTAGCCTTCGTTCATATAGCCTGTGAGCTCCTTGAGGTGCTCATTGCGTACTCTCCGCATTGGCTTGGTTATTTTGAACTTGCGATAGTTGATAACTAGCAATATCGAGAACGCAATAAACGTAATGATAGCTGCTGGCATAGATACTTTCGATATCAAGAACAAGGCGATTATGATCGAAGTAACCTTAGGTAGAATAACCTCACTCATCTCTCGTAAGAAATCTGGTACAAACTCAATCGGGGCTGTAATAGTAAGGTGGGTGATCTCTCCTACGCGTATCTTCTCGTAATGATCAAGTGAAAGATTGAGTGCACCAACCCATGTTGCTTCGCGCAAGGTAGCAATAGCCCGTGGCATAAGCCTGTCCCAAACTAGCTCATGGATATACTCTGCAAGAATCAACACCGCTCGTAGTACTAACCAAAGCAACAGCGGCCCGACTATGATCTGGCTAAGCGTCAACTGCTCTGCGCCGTTAGCCAGTGCTTTGATGAGTTGATCAAGGATGAGTTTAATGGATAATGGCAAGAATGCATTCAATGCACCAACAATCGCCGCAATAACAACATTGGCAATAATTAGTGATCTAAGCGGACGCAGTAACCGCAACGACTTTACGATGTTTTCCATTACTTCTAGTTTACTAGATGTAAAGGCTAGCTGACTACTTTATGGCCTTCTACTTCGTTGCCACTACCGCGATTGTGCTTCTTAACCAGCGTCTCGCCCGGCTCAAGCTTAATCCCTAATGTTTCTGCAAGGGCAAGTGCTTCTGGGTTTGGCGTATAGCCTGGAGGTAGCATGCGAGGATGAGCTATAACTTCGTGTTTTCGGATAGTTCGCCGGTTGGCCTCCGCCTCTTCCTTATCGTCTTCTTGCTGTTCGGCCTTGGTAGCACCTGCGGAGTTACGGAGTGCTCGGCTGCGAGGTAACAGCAAGTCAACCACAGGGTCGTAGTCTGCACGTTCATCACTTGTAAGTTGCGAGAAGTTTCGGACACCGCTAGCCCTAACCTGGCTGGCTGAGCGTGTCAGGTCGAAGTACCCAGCAGTAATCTCCGCAAGTGCGCGGAGGTAGGCACGGTCATCTTTAAGCTCGGCGCGTAGTTCCCTTAGGCCTAGGTCGTCTAAAGTGAGTGATCCATTGGGCTGTAAGTACAGCATAAAGTTAGGGACTATCTCAGCAGCAGTCTCCTTGGTAATTAGACCAGACTGTTTGCCCTGTGTTGTATTCAACAAACGGAGCTTAGTTGTCTGGAACGAAGTCTTATCTGAGTGCAAAATGAAAGCTGCGGGAACATCGATCTTGAATGTCTTATCTTGCCGTGGGATAAAGAAAGAAGGCCCATCGTAATACAACCATGAACCACCAGTCGAGGCTTCGGTATAAGCTGGTTTTACTTCGTATCTCTTAGAAGCTATGATCTCCTGTGCCATATCAATTGTACTGGCCACTTCCTCAGCACTGGGTTGAGGTGCATTTGGATCGACTTCGCTTTTGAATACATGACTAGCTACTGATCGGTACAGAGTCTCCTGGCAAATTGCTAGCATTGGCAGGGTGAAGAAGCCAAACATGTCGTCTCTGTCGGCAAGCTCTTTCACCTCTTGTTCGAGCCCTACCAGCATCTCAAGCGAGTCTTCATCAGTCGGAAGCGAAGTAACCACCACAGCCCGCGAGAAATCGCTAATACTGTTTATATAACTATCAAGATTGGCCGTGCCCTGCGTTCCGATTCTAGCTTTTATTACTTGGAAATAGGCGTTCAAAAAGGTCACAACACGCTGACGAGGATCGTCTGTCGATGCGACAATAGCTTCGCCGAGTTCAACTCCGGCATCAAACTGAGCACTGTATGACTCGTGAGAATGGGGCATAGAAAAAGCAGCCTCTACCGCTCGATACACTCTGGAACCAGGCATCATTACACGAGTATCTGCAAGCAGACTCTCGCCTAGCGCCTTCTGCGCAATGTCGTTTGTCTCCGCAAGTCGAAAGGCTGCGGCACCAACTCCAGCATAGACATGAAACAAGTTTTCACCATGCGGCAGCTTGGCTTCGTACGGGCTAGGAGTTGATCTTACTTCACCGACAGGCATAATTTACATATTATACCATACTTGCCTTGTTTATGCTATATATCTATATGGGGTGATCAGTTTGCTGCCGAGGCGTGCGCTATACGCTGACGGCTTGGATAATTTCGGTTAGCCTCGTTGTCATGGCGGCATCGACTGACTTTTGCTCAAAATCGAAATCATGACTAGTGACAACTGCAAATCGGCGATAAACTTCTGCGCCCATGGTTCGAGCAACATCCTGAAGGTGAACACATGGTAACAGAGCTGTGGGTCCTGACCCTACTCCAACTAGCACCACCTGTTTTCCTTCCAGGGCATCACCAAGCATGCAATCGAGCGCATTTTTAAGAGCACCAGAATACGAGCCATTGTAGATTGGGCTAACCAAGACAACTACTTCGGCGTCGGCGATTGCTGCAGCCAGACCTTCAACAGTAGCATCGTTACTTAGGCTCGGGTTTTTGTGCCAACTATGCTCTGCTAGCGGCAGTGGCTTGTACCCCAGCTTCCAAATAGTCGGGACATTGCCCAACTTTGTACTGATCTCTTCAATAACATCAATTATAAAGTTACTTTTGGATTCTTCCTGGCGCACACTCCCACCAATAACAAGTATCTGTTTAGTCATATGATAATTCTATCACCTAGGCCAAAGTAACCAGCTGTATCCTACTACAAATAAAAATAGCCGATCAAACGATCGGCAAATTTAGTGGTGGGGGTGGATGGACTTGAACCATCGACCAAAGGATTATGAGTCCTCTGCTCTAACCACTGAGCTACACCCCCAGTATGAGACAAACCTACGGTTTTTCTCATCGCTCGTCGGCAAAGCCGACCCTAAAGAGCGAGCTCGCTTCTCTTATCCCTAAAAGGAATGACTGCTAACAGAGGGGATTATACCAGTTTCTTTAGAGTTGTTGTAGTACGCGGATACGAGTGGCCGTCAGCTTGTTGGCGTCTTTTGCATCTTTGTTGGCCGAAACGATTACACGTTGGTCTTTCTTTATTTGGTCTATACTGATTTTTTTGTTCTTGCGATCAAGAATTTCAGTACTCTTAGTGATAGCCGCCATTCTGGTGCCGCCAACACTTTCCTTAATAGTTATGGTCGAGTTGGATACCTCTGTTACTGTCCCTACGCCATTCCACCTAGTGTTACTGGTTGTCTTTGCCTTCTCGCGGAGAGTGTCAAAGGTTGAGGATGATTTGTTTTTGTGAGAGCCATACAACGTACCTAGCCAAAATGCAGCCAACAAACTTACTATAATCGAGACTACAATACCGGCGCGTCGATCAAAGGTCAGTGTTACTTTTTTGGATTTTGATTTGTGTTCGGAATTTGACTGGTCTGAATTCATCAACCGATTATAACAAACTAATCGATTACGATGCTTAAGCGGTTGCCCAACGCTTCTGCATCTCTTTATAGCTATAACTAATAAGTTTTCGAAGAACCTTTTCGTCTACATCGCCAAGCCGAGTTATATATAGACAGCCTTTGCCTATTTTATGTTTTCCAAGCCCAGCCAAAAGCTCTGGTGCCATATCAAAGCCAGTTGTCAGATACAACGAGAACGCAGCCTTGCGTGGAGAAAAACCAACTAACATCCAGCCCGCTTCTCGACCACTTTCGTATTTGTAGTGATACTGACCAAAGCCAATAATGCTTGTGCCCCACATAACTGCCGGGTCACCGGTGACTTCCTCAAATATCTCAACTAACTTATGGCTATCCGCTCGTTTTGCTGGGTCTTCAATGGCATCAATAAAGGCACCAACATTTGCATCGTTCTTTTGGGTTTTCAGCTCTGCCATAATTCATATCCTCTTATCCTCCACAGTTTACCATGGCGAGAATTCAGTAAAAACAAGCGCCATAAGCATTACACTTGCTCGGCGCGAAATACTAACTAATGATGATAAACGTGACACTCTACCCTCCCTGGTAAACTTTGTGTTTATTTTGATGGTGGCCATCAAAGGTCTCCTGACATTACACTCTAATTACATATAGAATACCTTAAGCACGATGAAAAGGTAATGGTTTTCGGCAAAAACATGTAATTTATCTTACACTTTTGTCTCACTCGTTCTAGATAAGTACTACACGACACATGGGACCTGTTAGATTCTTCACTTTCATACACTTCTAGATATGGTTTGATAGTACCTACGGCAAGGAGGTCTACAGTGAAAACACTATTCAAGTCAGCCGACAAACTACAATTCAGGAATAACGCAGTACTAGCACCTAACCGAGAGGTGTATATGATTGGGAGCGGTACAGTTGCCCTTGAAGCTATAGTAGACGGACAGGAGACGAATATTCAGTTCTATAAACGTGGAGATATTATTGATAGCCATGTTCTTAAGCACGACAAAAACCTATTACCAGGTTTAACATTTCAGTTCCGATGTGTAGGTAATGTCTCTTTACTGCGGCTGCCTATTGAGTCGTTTGATATGACCCACATGGACTATGTCGAGCAATTGCAGGCCCAGAATAGACTGCTGGCAGTACGTTTGGCTGGCATGAGCTATAAAGATGTCCACCGACGTCTGGTTGCTCGCCTACTGTACCTGGCAAATCAATACGGACGGACTAACGATGATCAAACAGTTATTAGCCTACCGATTACCCATAGACAGTTAGCGCAATCAGTCAGTAGCACTAGGGAGACGGTGAATAAACTTATCCGTCACCTGAGTAGCCAAGGAGTTGTCAGCATGAAGAGTCGAACTATACGTATACTCTCACCATCTACTCTGAGACAGCAACTGACTAGGCGGTAGCTTCGGCTTTATCTGTTCTCGGCAAGTATGTGTAATAGCTGGTCGATACTCTCGGTGGTCATTAGCTGCTCACGCAATTCTTTTGCGCCAGAGAACCCTTCGACATAGATTTTGCAGAACTTGTTGAGTGTAACCATCCGGCGTTGAGCGTTTTCCCAAGTTTTGGCAAACAATTCTACATGCTTGATAAATAGGTCGATCTTTTGCTCTTTAGTCATGTCTGCCCACGGAGTTTGCTGAGCAAAAACATAAGGGTCGTGGAATACTCCCCGCCCAATCATAATGCCGTCTATCCCGTACTGTTTGGCAAGCCGTTCGCCTTGGGCCCGACTTTCGACGTCGCCGTTTCCGACGATTAACACCTTTGGTGCTATCTTGTCGCGGAGTTTCACTACCTCGCCAATGATATCCCAGTGTGCTGGTACTTTGGACATTTCCCGTACGGTACGACCATGAACGGTCAGCATGTCGATATCGTGGCTAAGCAGGAACTCGATCCAGGTTAGATCTACTTGCCCAAAACCGATACGAGTTTTTACGCTAATTGGGAAGTCTGGGCCCGCACCTTCACGGACAGCTTTGATGATGTCTCCAGCTAGTTCACGGTTATTGATAAGTGCGCTGCAGCAGCCATTCTGGACAACAGGTTTAGCGGGACACCCCATATTGATATCGATCCCAACAAAGCCCATCTCTTTAATCTGCTTGGCAACTTCTCGGTAGTTATCGGGATTTTTGCCCCACACCTGGGCGATGAGCGGCCGTTCTTTATCGGTGAACTGCAGTTTATGAATAATCTTCTCGCGACCAGGACTTTGTAACCCGTCGACATTCACGAATTCGGTAAAGAACAGATCGGGCGCAGCTGTACCGGCAATGATCTGACGAAATACCGTGTCAGTCACATCGTCCATGGGCGCCAAAATAAAAAAAGGACCTTTCTGATTGCTCGATAGGTCTTGAGCTATATCTGTTAGATCTGTTCTGGCCATCTGGTAAGTATACCTTAACTAAACTGTTCTGGGATCTTGGTAATATGTCCGTCCTGAACGGCCTGGAAGTACATTGCACGGGCTGCTAGCATTGCGGCTGTATCAGCAATTTCAATCTGCCTGTCGGTAGGAATAAAAACTTCTTCTGCTGCTACCTGTGCAACTTCTTGCTTTTGTCGACGAATCGCCTCAACTTGCGACCGGACTCCTGCAACCTTTGCACGTCGTTCGGCTAGCTCTTCTGGGGTCATGAGCCAGACTTCTTTAACAAGTTCTTCTACAGGCTCTTCGGGCGCCGGTATTGATTCCCCATGTAAGTAAGCTGTTGCAATACCGCCAATATCTTTTTGAAATTTTAAGGCGTCTGGACTTTCTATGTTTCCGGTTGCACGGATCATCTCCGCGACTACTTCACCAGCTACAGGACCCTTGGAGTGAAGTGCAAAACCGGTTGATACTGCCATATCTCGGCCAGCTCCTCTACGACCTCTGTGAGATCGTGACGATGATCCTGTTCTATTGGTACGTTTTGGTGTTGGCATTATGTCTATATCATATCATAAAGCTTATCTTAAATCAATACTTATGTATTGTCAGATACCTCTGTTGTGCTAGGATGACGACCTTGGGCTAGCCTCTTCTCTAGTGCATTTGGGGCAAAGGCCACATCGGCGTCAATGGCAATCACTTCTGCTCCAGTATCTGATCTTACGCCTGGCCTGTCATCAGGATCAGCCACATCTAACTCAACACCGTCCTCGTCAACCTCAACATACACATCTGGATACCTCAAATGGAGCGGCTCAGATATCGGTGTGCCTGAGTCATCTGTGCCATCTGGTTCGTTGGGTATCCACCGCTTGGGACGATCCGCCACAGTAGCCTTTCGGAACTGCGCTACCGAAGAGTCCGGGCCACCGTCTTCAGCTACCGGAAATCCAAGGGTTTGCAGCACCCTTGGGTCGGCCCCTTCGTCGAGCTGGCGCTGTGTTTCTTCGTAGCCAGGTCCAAAATAGCGGATCTCGGGCGGTAATACACCGCCGCCCTTTGTATTGCCTTTTCGTTTCTTGGTGCCCATATATCACATGTATCACATATGGTATTAACAGCCTATGAGATTTCTCACTACGATGAGCTGATACCTGCTACTCCCAACGGAAAACGTTGAATGCAATGGTATACACAACAACTATCCATACAGCCATGATGCCAAGTTGAGGTCCAAGCTCTAACAAACCCTTACCTTCGGTTGCAATCAATCGTACACCATCGATTACAGGAGTTAGTGGTAAGAAAGTAGATACATTCTGAAGCCATTCTGGCATGAGGTAGCGGGGGAAGAAGGTACCGGAAAGGAACATCATAGGGAAAACTACAATGTTTGTTAGCGGCGCAGACTGCTGCTCGTTGCGCGCCCAGCCACCAATAGCAAGTCCGACGCCAAGAATGGTGGTAATGCTAATTATTATGTATATTGCTAGCTCAATAATGTTACCGCTAATTTTAAGGTCGAAGAATACCATTGCGACTAAGAACTGTATAGCTACTGAGACCAACCCAATGACTGTTTGCGAGATAACATTCGACAGGAAGTATTCAGACACTCGAAGCGGCGTGGTACGTAAACGACGTAAGACTCCCTGCTTCTTAAGTTCTGGGAAGATGTTTACAGGACCAAATATTCCTAAGCCAATAATAGAAAACCCAAGTAGCCCTGCAAAGGTATAGTCGAAGCGGCTAAGCCCGGGTGTACTCAACACTTTACCTTCCGCCTTAAATGGCATCTCGGTATTTACGAATTGCCCGTTAACAGCTTGGAGCTGCTTATCTAGGACTGTTATCAAAGTATTTGCGGCCTGTTCACTGTTCTGGATGTAATACACCTGAGCAGTTCCACTTGGTGTAGCTGCCGCAGCCTTCTCTCCAAAATCTTTCGGTAATACTACAATTGCGTCCAGCTGACCACGACGCATCTTTTCTCTGCCGTTATCTAGAGATGTGATCTTCTGATCAATCTCGAAGATTTTCCCTTTGCTGGCCTGCTCGGTGAGTTGCTTGGCAATTGTTGATTGTGATTCATTCACAAAACCAATCTTGAAGCTAAGGTCATTATTACCCCCAAATATCCCACCAAAGATAAACAGAAAAATTAACGGAAACATAAAGACAAAGAATATTGCTGTTTTGTCGCGGAACGCACGGCGAACAGCGATTTTTGCAAAGGTTTTTATAGCTAGAAAGTTCATATTAATCCTCCAACTCCTTGCCAGTTAGGTCGATAAAAACATCTTCTAGATTAGCCTGCTGAACCTTTTGGTTCTTCTTAAAGCCTCGAGATAACAATTGTTTGATAAGGTTTGCAGGAGTATCAATAGTGACAATCTTGCCACTATCCATGATAGCCACTCGGTCACACAGTAGCTCGGCTTCGTCCATATAGTGAGTCGTAAGTATCACGGTGACCCCCTTTGCCTGTATCTCTCGTATTAAATCCCAGAGGTGACGGCGTGCTTGTGGATCAAGGCCAGTGGTCGGTTCGTCCAGAAAAAAAACTTTTGGCTCATGGACTAGCGAAGCAATTACGCTAAAGCGTTGTTTTTGACCTCCAGACAGGTTCTCTACATAGGCATTAGCTTTGTCACCTAGGTTTACCTCATCTAAAAGCTTCTTGGCATTCACCTTTACACCATACGCGCTAGCCATTTGCTCTAACTGTTCAGTTAGCTTTACATTGCTCATAAACGCAGGGCTCTGTGGCTGTACTCCAATGATAAACTTTACTACCTGAGGGTTTTCGGCTACGTCTACGCCATCAACTAGCGCCTGACCACCATCGATCTCTCGAAGCGTTTCAATCATTTCTAATGTTGTTGTCTTACCGGCTCCGTTCGGGCCGAGAATCCCGAAGATCTCTCCCTTCTTAACAGTAAAGCTTATGCCCTTTACGACAGTTTTATCATCGTATTTCTTAGTAAGGCCAGTAACCTCGAGCATTGGTCGACTGGCAGCTTTGTTTGCTTTTGTCATACATCCACTATATCAAACGAGCTTAACTTGTTAATTAATAATCAACTTGCTTTCCTGTCTCAACGAGTGTTTAATAAGCAAATTCATATGTCTGTAAGTTATCTAGAGGTAGTAAAGCAACGTGGTCGCCCCGGTTCGGAGGTGAGCTTAGAATTTGGAGACTTTACTCGTGCGGCGTTTACGCCAGGTGAAGGTATCCCCGTAATCATACCTACTTACAATGAAACCGACGACCTACCAGTTACGCTGGCAGCATTAGCACGTTCGTCGGTAGACGTTGAACCGGTTGTAGTCGACAGCGGTTCTCCGGATGGGACTGCCGAAGTTGCAGCGGAAATGGGAGCCACGGTATTAACAACTGGGCGGGGTCAGATGCTGGCCTACAAGATTGGCTTGCAGCATATCCGCCAAACACGAGGCATAAGTCCCCTTATGATTACTGACGCTGACTGCATTCCTGGTAAAAAGTGGGTTGAGACTATGCTTGGACGTGCGAACCTCTCACCCGCACTAGGAGGAGTCGCCTTTGGTACTACCGTTTTCTTTAACGGACCGAGTCCGGCAACAGATGCATTAAGAAGCTTTCGAGCCCTATCGAGAGATAGGCTGCGGAAAGTGTATGGCGCCCGCCCGCTATATCGTGGCGGCAACTGCCACGTCCAGCTTGACTACCGCGATCATGTCTTGCACCGCATACTAGAGCAAGATGACAAGGCCTTCCCTTGCGACGTAGTACTTGGGGGATGTATTTTTACCACGACAGGCAGGCAAATCGCCATAACCGATCCGGCAGCTATCGTACTCACCGACGGCGATCGCTATGATAGCGTAGCGACATTTGTCCGTCAGTATTTAGGACAGAAGACCGGTCGTCTTGATCGCATCGATATGTATGCCGACCATGGTCTCGGGGCCAACGCCCAAACTCAGGAATAAACAAAAGACCCGGGTGGTCCCCGGGTCTGGTGTGAAACAAGTAGTTATACTTACTTGGTTCGCTTAACGGTAAGGAAACCGTTACGTGGGTTTTCGTTAACTTCCATACCCGCTGGTAGATCAGTAGCTTCAGGACGCTCGTCCTTGCTGAAGTAATAGATAGTCTGCTCTTTACCACCGCGAAGTACAACTGCCTTTGAGTTAAGGTAGTAAGTTACTCCTTTTGAGTTTGTGTGACTGTAAGCCATAGATTTGTCTCCCTCTCTTATACGTTACTAGTGCACCCCTAAGATACTCCGGTGGCTCAACCTCTGTCAACAAGAAATGCCACTTTTACATCGGTCTACCCCTGTCGCCGATTTTACAGATAACAACAGGGTATTGCTACAAAAAACTAGCTATGCCATACTGTCGTGATCATGGCGAACGCTGGAATAGAATTACCCACACCTGAACAGGTAGGAAAAGTCTTGTTCGGAAACGAATATCGTTTTCGTATAATTACTGATTGTCTCCGTTTCATGGCTCAAGATGGCGAGAAAGAGTTTACCCTGCCAGAGATAAGCGAAGCACTTCATATTCCAGCTGGATCGAGTCGTCCACACCTGGAAGGATTAGTGAGTACAGGGCTCCTGACAAGGCAACTGACCCCTCAAAGAAAAGCTAGTAGCGCGATGATTCACTGGTATACGACCACACGTTCAGAACTGTGGAGACCATTCAACGCAGCATTATCCAGCTTAGACCCTACCTTCCCTCGCCTAGCAACAGATGGACACCCTATTGACCCTGGTATTGCTCGACACATGGGCAAGACACTATTCGGCAATACACCTCGCCCACAAATAGCCATGTATCTGGTTGGCACAAAGGAGGACAAAACGTTCTTTGCAAGTGGACTCAGCCGAGAGATTCACTACCGATATGGCGCAAGTACAGTTACCAACGTCTTTGAAGATCTAGAAGCAACCGGCTTAGTAACTAGAGTTGTCGATCCAGGGCACGACAAGCGGCATACATTCCAACTAACAGATTCGCCTCTTTTGGATATTTTTAGAGAACTACACGAAGTTACGCCGCCAGAGCACCGACTACCCGAAGCTGCCTAGAGGTCGCGGAGTTCGGCCTTCATCCAGCGTTCCATAACAAAACGCAGAGCAAATAAGGCAAGCGACACGCTCGAGATTACTAGCGTCCAACCTGCCAGATCCGGCGACCAGAGAGGTGATACGAAATCGAACTTGTACGCGCTGTCTTCGATTGGCTCCTGAGCAACGCCTCGCGAGCTAATATACTCAGTCACGCAAGGGATACGGCCACTTCCAGACAGTCCTTTAGGAAATTGTTTCTCACACTCAGCCTGCGCATCTGAGTAGATCTTTGCATTCTCTACGCTCACCTGTTGCTGCTGAGCCTCAAGAAGCCGCTCATATCGATACTTGAGCTGAATTGGTGGCTTTATAGCGTTCGGTCCTGTGGATAGATTGGTGTTCATATGGCTATACATATAGGCCCGCAGATTCCTAAGGGCAGTCTCTACGTCACCGTTATCTTTATCGACCTGGTTTACAGTATCTCGAAGCCGGAGAGCAGTTACGTTGTTGTTGCGCAGCGCCATGACACAAACAACGCCACTTACAATTGCCACCGCCAAGAAAGCGAACATATGTATATGCCGAGTAGCTTTGTAAAGGTGTTTAAAAAACTTTTTATCCATAATATTTATTATGCTCTCTTTGGCTCAAGAGCTTTAAATTTCTCAGTCATGATCATCAGCGATGCTACGGCGGCGATACCAAAGCCTACGTAAATAGTTTGCTTGGCGGTCAGAATCAATGCCAACCCAGTTAATACCCACCACATACTGGCTTTAGCTATGCAGCCTATAATCTCCATACTGCTGATGAAGACTATGCGATATCCAGGCAGATCGTCAGCCGCATCGTAGACAGCCTTAGTGTATGGCAGTCGATACCCCATAGTGATAGCTTCGTTAGCGATGTTAGTAGCGAGAGCCATTGGATAGCTGATAGTAAATACTCTGACGATATACACCAGACTATTTGCGATGGCGCTATACCGCAAAAGCGACCTCCCTTGGTGATTGTCGACAGTTTTTCCGATAGCGTGGGCTGCCAATATAGAGGCCACTACGGAGATCGATGCCATAGTGCCCACCCCGGCGAATACCGTCCCATCGGTGATAACAAACATCGCCAGAAAAAGTGGCCACAGCATTAAGCATAAGGTGTTCTCGACGTTCAAACCGATATATGAAGGGATGACGTGTTTTACTTTCTTAAAATCTAATCCAGCATAATCTAGTTTTTGCTTAAGCTGCATTGGCTCCGGGGTTCGGAACAGTGGCCAAAGACCAGCTATAAGCATGATTGCAGAAGCGAGGAAGATATACTGTGCGCCAAACAGCGTGGCAACAATACCACTTATTACTGGGCCAAGTGCATAGCCAACTTTCTCCATTATTTGTTCATAGCTCAACTCTTTGCCACCGTGTGCCTTATGTTTGATCTTGGAAAAATCGACATGGAATGGTACGAAGAAGAAGCTGGCTGCACCGCCCCAAAAGATACCTAGTAACAGTAAAGGCCAGCCAAACGTTGGCAATGTTAGAAACAAAGCGGAGGTAGCAATTTGCAAAAACTGACCAATAACCAAGGTGTGTTTTGGCCCTATGCGAGCGGTAGTATGTGCAGCGATTAAATCTAACAACACACGCACACTAAAATAGCAGCCGAACACACTCATAATTTCTGGTACTGAATGGCCCAATCTATATAGATAGATGGGAATAAAAATACCCATCATACTGGTGGCAAGGCTGCGCAACATCATGGAGACATAGATCTCGCTCAGTTCGTCGAAATCTATACCTCGCCACGCATGCCGCGGTGCCCAAAGCCGGCGTAGAAGTTTTTTAAACATAAGTTGTACTTATTATGGCACAAGTATTTGGCTGGAGGCTACTTACCGTACGTACGTTCGCGGGTAGCGTACTCTTCTAGAAACCATTCGACGTCTGATTCTGTAAGATCGGGAAACAAGATATCCAGGAATACAAGCTCTGAATACTGTCCCGAGAGAGGCATAAACGAAGAGATTCGTCGGCGCTTACCGCTACGCACAACCAGGTCAACTGGTTCTGGGATGTCTGAATACTGCAGTAGAAGCTCCGGGGTAATCACTTTGTGTTCTTTAGCAATCTTAGTACTAATACGAGCTATCTCGTCGAGCGTTGACCAGTTCAGTAAGAAGTGAAATTCAAAACCTTCAGGATCGGAACTAGCCTGAAGTTGATCGTAGCGATCCTTGAACTCTTCAGGAATTCTATCGACGTCACCACAGAAAATAATGTTGAGCGGAACATCTACATACTTGGGCAAGTTCAGATAAGCTTCGAACCAAGCATCTACCTGCTCTTTTGGCCGGCTCAGATTAGCAATAGAGTTGGACGGCAAATACAGTTTATTAATTCCTTTTTTTGCGAGAGTGTTGATAAGCAGGCCGATTTTTTCGGTCATTTTTTCGTACCCTTCGCGGTACGATACACCTTCGCGCTCCGCCCAGCGACGGTCACCATCTTGCAAAAATAGAATTGTTGGCCCTGTTTGTTTTTGCGGCATGGTACTAATACTAGCAGACCCAGCTATACTAAACATATGCATATTTACATTAGTGGAATTGGTGGCACAGGCGTAGGCCCATTGGCCATGATCGCCAAGCAGGCCGGCTACAAAGTTTCTGGTAGCGACAAGCAAGACTCGCAGTATATTCAGTATCTGAAAAAGCATGGGATTACCGATATACATATTGGTCAAACGGTAGAGGATATGGCACGCGTACATGAAGCTACGCCAATTGATTGGTTTGTGTATTCGTCTGCCGTTGTAAAAGAAAATCCAAACCATCCGGAGTTGGTATACGCCGAGAGTCAGAATATTAAACGCAGCAAACGCGACGAACTGATCAACCTGATAGTTAGTGACAAAAAACTCAAGATGATCGCTATCGCTGGCACGCATGGCAAGACTACTACCACTGCTATGGCCGTTTGGTTACTGACCCAGCTGAAGGTGCCCCAAAGTTACATTTTGCCGGCTAAAACTAGCTTTGCTGAGATGGGCCATTTTGACCCAACTAGTGACGTATTTGTGTACGAATGCGACGAGTTCGATCGTAATTTCTTAGCATTTGAGCCGTACTTGAGTGTCATAACTGGTGTGACTTGGGATCATCATGAGATCTTCCCTACTCGTGAAGATTACCAGGAAGCTTTCAAAGAGTTTATCGGCCAGTCTAGCCGTACCGTTCTATGGCAAGAAGATTACGATTACCTGGGCTTGACTGGGACTTCGAAGCTAGATGTGCTCACTAGCGACCATCCACAAATAAACGAAGTTGCACTGGCCGGACGATTTAACCGACTCGATGCCTGGCTGGTCATTCAAGCAGTTCACGAGATTACCAAAGTACCGATTGCAAAGTTAATACCGCTTATGAGCAAGTTTCCAGGGCTGCAGCGACGGATGGAACAACTTGTGCCGAACCTATATTCCGACTATGCCCACACACCTGAAAAAGTACGTGGTGGCATGAGTGTGGCGCTAGAAATGGCCGCAGAAAAAGAGCAAAAAGTCATTATCATCTACGAACCACTAACCAATCGCCGGCAGCATTATATGATCGATGATTACAAAGACAGTTTTGCCGGAGCAGAAAAAGTGTATTGGATCCCGAGCTACCTTGCGCGAGAAGACCCAAACCAGCGAATCATCCCACCAGAAGAGCTCATTAGTCATCTATCCGATCCATCCATTGCCCAGGCTGCTAAACGTGACGACAAGCTAAAAATAGCCATCCAGAAACACTTGGACGCTGGCGACATGGTTGTTGGTATGGCAGGTGGTGGTGGCGACAGCCTAGACGAGTGGCTGCGCGCTAACTTTGTAGCGTAGCGAGATCTTTTAGATACGGAACAAGTCGTTCCATAACTTCACTCAGCCTAAATAAGTGCGTATAGCCAAGGCGAGTAACAGGGTTACCGTTGAAGTTAATGCGGAATCGCGCGACCTGCTTCTCAAACTTCTGTCCTTGCTCTTCTTCTATCATCCGAAGTACGTCAGAGATTTCTTCTGATGCGATATTTGGGAACCGCTTAGAAAGTAGAACGGTACAACCTTCTGGGCTGATCCAGTCAGTGCCAGTAGTGTCTTTATATAATCTCCATGGGTTTATCTCGGGTGCATCTTTATGCAAGGCAAGTACATCGCTGATGTTAAATAACGGAACGATATTGCCACCGCTCTTACCGTTGGTAACACGAACAGTCGGATTATCGCCCTCTATTGCGTCGAGAATAATCTCTTTGGGCAAAAAGCCATTAAAGCCGCGACGAATGGCCTCGAAAGTTTGCCATTCATTCCTTTGTGCCCCGGTCTCGGTTTTGGCGATACCTCGTGCATCGATAAGCTGAGCTTCTTTAACTATCCGAACGTACCGTGAATGGTGCGCCTCAATAACTCCTGTTGGCATGGCTTGCCGTAGTCGCTCTAGGTCACTGTCTAGCAGCGAGGCCTCGACACCACCGGCAATTGCACCTTGCTCTACATTGTCCATGCCAAACACATCTGCCACCAAGACAGGTGGTAATTCCATGCCGCCATCCTCAAGTAGAATTCCATCGAATAGATCAATTGCAATAGAGACTGGAGCGCCAGGATAAGTACGTCCTATACGTCCAACACGCTGCGTTGCAAGCAATATCGAACGAGTTGGCCGCATGTTGATAATCGCTTTTGCTTTGTCGCTGTCCCAGCCTTCACGGATAACATCGACAAAACAGATCCAGTCAATCTCACCCGCCTCGTACTGCCGGAAGTATTCCTTGCGTAGCTCAGGATCGGTTTTACCATCAACTGCGCAGGCTCGCATAAAACGTTCCTCGCCAGTCTTTGGATCGATCATTATGGTGTTGTTGATCATCTCAGCCAAGACCTTCGCATGTGCAGCACCGTCTCCAGGAATGGCCGGCATAATGCCCGAGTATCCCATCTCACTTAGCATCTGCGCGTAATTTACACCAATCTGGTTACGCTCTTCGTTGAGTCTCATCTGCTTAATCGTTGCACGGTCGTAATCACCGTTTGCATCAATAGAAACGTTTTTAAACAGTAGCCCAGTATCATGTGAGAACATTGCGATTGGGTTTACAATCTTACGACGCATTGCTTCTTGCTTTGTCAGCTCATGGACCCTCTGCTCAAAGTAGTCTTCGAGTGACCTATCTGAATATTCATCGGTGGCCGTAAGACCAACAACCGCAATCTCTTTACGTTCGGCAAAGTCACGAATAGCTTGCCAGGTCTCTGTACCGATTGCTCGGTGTGCCTCGTCACAGACAACTAGCCCAAACTTAGAAATAGCATCAGCAAATATCCACTTTGTCTTTAGTGCTTTAGCTTGACCCTTGGCGTGATACTGCATGTCACGTTCGTCGTCTGCAAGGTCTTCTAGTCTCTCTATTTCGTCTACATCTTTACGTAGTTCAAGCTTTGATGCCATTGCAGGTCTGGCGGTGCGATTCTGAAGCAAGAACATTGCTAGGTAGCGCTCCATACTATCTAGACCAAAGGCATCTCGCGCCTCAGCATCTAACTCATCTTCAGTAAGTGCAATATAGTCATCGGGGTCACCATTCTTCTCTACTACAAACTCTTGTCGATGCATTCTTCGACGCTTGTGCATCCATGTCGCCGCCATTGTAACTCGTTTATTCGTCAAAGTTCTGGCGGCGTGCTTCATCTCTTGAATCTTTCGTTCGGCAGTTATACCCTCATCATCAGCGATTTCCAAGAAACGCTCCACGGCAGCCCCTGCTTTGTTATCAAGAATCTCACCTCGAGCCGCTGAACCAATCAAGTCTTCTGCTCTTTGTCGAACATGCCGTACGTCTTGCCGCTCACAGGCGTCGCGAAGGTGCTGGTCGCGCTCTCGCTTGAGGCGCCTATTGGCATCTTTATGTTCGTTCTCTTGACGCTCAAGATCTGCGATCTGTTCTGATACTGCCTCTTCGCTAAGCTCTTCCCCGTCAACAAAACCTGCAATCAGATTCCGGAAGGTATCGTAGGTAGTTACCAACACCTCTGCTTCGCCAATATTCTGAATGCGCGTATTAAGAGTCATTTTGCCGTTAATCGATCGAGCTTCGAGCTCTGGAGCAAACCCCTTAAAGCCACGACGCTTGCCAGTGTCTTCTTCTATGCCACCCACGATCTGTTCGACAAGATCGATTGTCGGCGCTAAAACGATAACTCGTTGTGGCTCATCATCTTCCTGCATTGTCTCAATAAGTTTTTTACTGAGTTCGACAATTAAAACAGATTTACCGGTACCAGTTGGAGACTTCACATAACACTCTCTACCACCATCCTGGAAGAACTGAACAACATCGTTAAACTGCTCTCTTTGATGTTCTTCAAGAACCGTATCCTCGTCGAGTACCAATGAACCCAGTCGTGCAATTATCCCCGAGATCTCTGATTCGTTGAGTTGGTCTGTTAGGCCTGAGTTTCGATATAAATCACCCTCGCCCAGCACCTCTGCTGATCGTTCTGGGTCTTGTGATGTGTCAACCATGGGTTATACCTTATTCGAGATCCAAGATTGGAATATCAGCCTGGTCTTCACGAGTCGCAGCCATGGCAGCAGCCTCGAATAACAACGCCTCTACTTTGACGATCGCAAGACGAGCGTTGGCTGGGTGCTTTCGGAATCGAGGGACGTCCATACGTCCCCGGTGGAATACGCCCATCGTGTAAGACTGTAGGCCTTCAATACTTCCCTCGATCTGACTAGCAAGGATTGGGTTGATTGTCTTGGCCTCTGCGACAATACGATCTTTTTCTAGAAGTAGATTTCGAAGGTTCGCCTCTAGGTCATCGATAGTCATGGTTGGAACACCTTCGCTTGTAACTCGAGAGCTATTACCCATCGCAAGTAAGTCACGAACGTAATCAAGTATTAAGAATTGAGACTCAGCTATGCCGCGCTCCCATGAAACGCGAGAGCCCTCAACCGTTTTGGTTGGACCCGCCAATTCAATCTGGAAGTCTGCCTGATAAAATTCGTTGAATTGAGTAATAAGTGCTTGGTTTGCCCAGTTGGCATATTCGCGTGAGTTCTTTTCGAGCGGCCCACGGGCACCTGGCTCGGGATCAATATGGTTAGTTACAAAGTCTCCGAACCTTGTTGTCACATCATCGTCACTAGAGAAGAAGTGCGTAGCCAGTCGTCCAACATAGTAGCTGAAACCTGGTGCTGCCTTAATATCGTCAAGATGCTCATCTAGACTTTTACCCAAGTAGTCTCGGATGCGTTTCTGCATCTCGATCACTTGCGCCCCGGTAAATATATCTAGGAGACCATCGGCCTCACCATCTACCTCGCGGGTGATGGTTACTAACTGGCCAACCTCGTAAGCGGCATAATCTAGCGCTCTAGCCGCTTCGTTATCGCCTTCTTGCTCGAACTGTTGCAGTAATTCTGCAGCGCTTACCTCTGGCGGCATTTCTGTGGCCGCCGTATAGCTGTGCCGTATTTCGACGCCAAACGATGCTTCGACCTGGTGTGCAGACAATGGAGCAGCCATTAGATGACTCCCGTGTTTCTGATTGAAACCCTAACAGGGACACCGCCAACCGTAACTACACTGCGCCCATCATCTTCTTTCTCTGAAAAGTCTCGGAACTCGTCTGTGACAATACGCCCTCTTTGTTCGACGCCATATGGGTGGAGATCGCCCGCCCATGTTCTGTAACCAACAGTGGCTGCGCCAATATTGCCCTGTAGCTCACGCATCTCGGCAGCCTCAACCTCGTTGCGCATATGGTCTATCTGGCTAAGTACATTGCGATATCGAAACAACATGTCTCCTTGGACAGGTGACAATGATAAGCCGTCTTCACTGGAGAGTGCCTTGGCTAAATACAGCAAGTTTGTTGGGTTATAAATTTCGGCTAATTGTTCTAATTCATCTATAGAGAGCAAGCTTAACGATCTGAGTGGCAGACGCGACTCAATAAACGAGCTCACATCTGCTTCGACACTCACCACATGCCTTGATAACTCTTCTTCAGGAGTAGTTGGCTCTAGAAATTCGACTTTCGCTGCACCTGCAAACTTCTCGATTGCGGCCAAAACTGGAGCTTCGTCGTCACAGTAGGCATCTCTATGATCGGCCAAAAGATCCATAAAACGCTCTGGTGTTAGTTGTCGTACAAGCTCTGCACGCAAAGACTGCTCTAGATCTTGATTATCAAAAAGAAGCGCCTCTACATTAAGGGTTGGCTGTGTTGCATCACGTTCTGGGTTTACATGTGCCATAACTAACTATATTCTAACACACTTACAGCTATGAGTCAATGCCCATACCCCTGTTAAGTGTTGATCTTTACTGCGCCTTCGCGCAAGATTTCAATCGTGTCGTCGACTACACGCAGTATTGTCGATGGCTTTCGGCCGCTTAGATCACCCCCATCGGTGTAGAAGTCGACTTGATCACCAAAATACTGTTTTGCCTCGGCTATAGTATTAGCTGGGGCCTCTCCAGGATGATTTGCACTAGATGTAATAAGTGGACCAGTCTTCTCGAGAAGTTCAATGATCTTGGGGTCGTCAATAACCCTGACTGCTAGCGATCCGACACCTTGGTCAAGATAGTCAGTATCGTGAGTAGATGTTGGAACAACCACTGTCACAGGTCCTGGCCAATAATCCTCGACAACCGTTAGATAACGCTTCTTGAGTCCAAGTTTGACGATCTGCTCTAGATTTGCCGCTATGAGTGTGCCTGGCTTTTTCTCACGAGATTTAAGCGCGTACATTCGCTCAACAGCCTGCCGATTGCTGGCATTGGCCACGATGCCGTAAATTGTGTCAGTTGGTAGTATGCCAACCGCCCCATGAGAGAGCAATGTGGTAAGCTTTGGGTCATTAACAGATGAGAAATCCATATTACTGAACGTTATACCGCAATTGCACAAAGTCTGTAAAGTCTTGTTTGCTCTGTAGTTCAAGTTTAAGTTGTCGGTCAAAGTCGCCCAACAAACGGATCCCATCGCCCAAAACTAGTGGATGCACGTCTAAAATCATATCTGTTATCAGACCTGCTTTTGCAAAACTGGCGTTAGCTTTACCGCCTCCACCAAGCAGTACTTTATCGAATCCAGCGGCTTGAATTTGCTCAAGTACATCTTTGGGTTCGCCAAAAACATACTGCACACCTTCCGTATTGGTAAGAGTTTTGTCATGCGTATACACAAAAGTAGTTGCGCCTGCAATTGGATACAGATCATTCTCGTACTGCGTAAACGTACTATGGCCAATCAGGATACATCCGAAATCTACCAATGCGGCATCGAACTGCTCGTCGTCCTTAACCCAGTCAGAATCACCATCCGGTTTGGCGATAAATCCATCAATACTAATTGCGTTCATTAGCGTTACGTTCATCGTAAGTTCATCTCCATACGTTGATATTCATTTGTTAACCCAGCATCGCGGTACTCTTGTTTCCATTGAGGCCATTGGACAGTAAATGGCTCGCCTACTTTCTGCATACCCTTATCTTCGTAGAAATGCGCTGCCTGGGGTGAGTCAACCGCCACGTTCAAATGAACCTTATCAGCATCAGCTAATTGCTTAGTAGACATGACCTGTTCCCAAAGTTCTGAGCCGACTCCTTCGCCCTGCCTATCAACATCCACATAGAATCCCCATATTTCTGGATTACTTGGGTCTGCATCAGCCTCTAGGCCGATACTCCCGACGATACCTTGTTCGTCACGAGCCACCCATAAATTCCTTCCCGGAGTAGCAAGTTGATCCCCAAGATACTCTTCGACATGTTCCCGAAACAATGGATCATCAAACATTTCTTTCGTCGTTCCCCTTGCTTCGTTTGGATACGTATCGGCGTATACCGGTTGCATGAAAGCAGCTACTTCAGGTATCTCCTCTGGCTGTACCAGCTCAAAACTGTACCGTCTCTGGTCAGTGTTTGGCCGAGCGTCTGGATTAATCATACTGAGATTGTAAGGAGTTGTGCGGAATAAGTATAGTAGTATATAAACATATGCATTTACTGGCAGACTTAGTAGACCCAAAAACCATTACACTGTTTTCGCAGCCACACTCGTGGCTAAAGACCCACGGCATTAACGTTCTGATTATCGTAGTTGGTGCCTGGATCCTGCGTCGCATTGGCGTAGCAATCCTAATGGGGCTCTTAAAGCGAGCCGTTCGGAGCCATCCATTTGCCAGTGAAACCGACCGCAAAAAACGTTTGGACACACTGGATAGCCTGGTAAACGGCCTCAGCAAAATCCTCATCTGGTCTATCGCCGTTATCATGGTTGTTGACGAGATCGGCATCAATACTGCACCACTCCTAGCAAGTGCAGGTGTCGCTGGTATTGCAATCGGTATTGGCGCCCAATCGCTAATCAAAGACTTTACAAATGGGCTGTTTATCATCCTGGAAAACCAGTACCGTGTTGGTGATTATGTGCAGTTCGACACCGTGCAAGGTATCGTGCAAGCCATAACCATTCGTACCACCATCCTGCGAGATTTCGACGGAAATATTCATCATGTTCCAAATAGTAGTATTGTAGTAAGCACCAACATGACATTTGGTGTAAGTGGCATTAACCAAGACATCACTGTTGCCCAAGATACCGATCTTGATAAGCTTGAGCTAGTTATCAATAAGGTTGGCGAAGAACTCGCAGCCGATGAAAAGTGGGGCTCCAAGATCAAGCGCAAGCCATACTTCGCTCAGGTAGTACAGTTTGCCGAACGGGGGTTGATCATAAAAATTCTCGGCGAAACTACCCCAGGCTCACAGTGGAAGGTTAAAACGGAACTTATCAAGAGACTCCGTATTGCATTTGTCGAGAACGATATTGAGCTACCACTCTCTCCTCTTACAGCCGGTAAGAAAAAGAGCAAGACCGAAAAGAAAACAACCGCCAAGAAAAAGTCTTAGACTGGCCAAAGGCAGAGACTTTTTCTTTAGAAGTTATTATTTACTGGATACCGAGGTTGGTATCTGTTAGATCAGACTCTTGGAGTTGCTTGGTCTCATCGATCTTATCGATTGCTGCCTGAATTTCATTTGCTGCAGCATCGACATCATCGACTGTTGCTGGGTCTTTAGTCACTGTCTTGGCGGGTGTAGTCGCAGGAGTCTTTACAGTCTTTGGTGTTTCCTTATTGTTCTGTAGGTATGCATACCCAGCACCAACAATGAGTGCTAATGCAAGGATAACAGCGATCAAAATAGCCGGCCCGCGACCTTTGCGGGGTGGCTGTGTTGTTGGAGCAGCAGTTACTCGACCCTCTGAGTCAGATTTTTCTTGAGCTTCGATTTCGGCGAGCAAGCTAGAACCTGCACTAGTAGGTTCGGGAGCTTGAGTAGATTCAGCTACTGGAGATTCAGTTGTTGCTGGAAGATCCAATGACTCATCTTTAGGCTCTTCGTTCTGCATCTCAGAACTTACTTCGGGTTCTAGAGTTGAGAGATCTTCGGTGACGCTGGCAAGTACCTCTGGGTCGACTGGGCCTGCAGCTGGCGGCGGAGTAGGGTCTTCTGGTTGTGATGGGCGGCCTTCGATAACTGCGTCAATATCACTAGGTACGTCTAGTTTAAGGTCGTCTAGAGTTGGAGCCTCAAAAGCAGGCGGTTTGTCGTGATCTACAATTGGCACCCTAATTGGCTGGCTAACAGGTGTTTCTGGCGCAGGTGGAGGAGTTTCGCTTGCAGACGGATCAACGTGTGGGGTTTGTGGTCGCATAGGTGGCATCGGCTTGCGTGGTGGCACGCCGGCAATGTCTGCTCCGGGGGTGATTGGCCTACGTGGAGGTCGAACGTCATCCATTATTGTGGGTCTCCGGTTGAATCTGTTGTAGTAGTCGTTGTGTCGGTTGCATCTTTCTTGGTAGTATCTTTTGCATCAGCACGAGCAGCCAATGAGATTCGAGCGGTGAGCAGGCTTTGCTTAATTGTCGTGATGTACTCACGAATTGCGGTAGCGTCTTTTACAACTGTCAATCTGTCTTCCCTTGCAACAAGTAGCGCAGATTTGAAAGCGACCGGATCGGTAACGCAGTCTAATTCTGATACATCCGTTAGGTCTGTCTTGAATACCGTGTAATCGTCGTTGTATTGCTGGATGAGAGCTTTTAGAGCTTTCTGGTTAGCTTCGAGCTCTTTGGTGTCGACGCTAGCATCTTTAAGTTTTGTGATAATACCGTCTATTTGTTTGGTAATGCCAGCATACGTCTTTGTTCGATCTGTGTTGGCTTCGCTCGTGGCTGTATCCACTTTCTTGAGCTTAACCTGGGCTGCCTTGCATACGCCCTTGAGCTTAAGTTCTTCGGCAGCTGCCAGCTTAACTTCTTGTTTGGTCTTGTACTTTGCAATGCGATCAGCAATCTTTGCAGCTGGCTTTTCGGTAGTTTTGGTGGTGGTTGTTGTTTGAGTGGTGCTCTGCTCGGCAGCCAAGGCAACTGGCGTAACCAAGAAAACGGCCCCGACGAGGACAATAACCGCACTTAAACTTGTAAGTCTTTTAACAGAATTCATATTGCTTATGACTTTATTCTAACACAGGGTCATGCCAGTCGGTAACCCTTTGAATCGATAACAATCAACCCTTCTTGAGCTAAATCGCTAAGTACTTCTGTAAGCCGGTCATCGGCTACCACGGCTTTGAGCTCAGCCATGGTCTTTGCTGAGTCACGAAGGGCCCGAATTACCGCACCCCTAACCTGTCGTTTTGAACCTTCGAACTTTGATTGTTTTGTATGATGCTTACTATTTCTAGATATGTTCCCTAGTGTTGCCTTGAGGTGGCTGCCGTAGTCCATCAATGCCCAGTACCATTCCCGGGGGTTCTCGGTATCTACTGTCTGCTCAATCACAGGCGTAAGCTCATTGTCATGCACATCGGTTCGATCTACAAAAAAGTGATGTATATAAACAGTGCGAATATTAGTTTCAACAAAAGCCACAGGCTGATTAAAGGCATACGCACAGATTGCTCCTGCGGTGTTTACGCCTACTCCTGGTAAGCTCGTTAGCTCCTTTTGCGTACGAGGAAAGACACCGCTGAAATCTTGGGCAATCTTGCCAGCTGCTTGCCATAAAAACTTCGCGCGTCTGTTATACCCAAGGCCGCTCCATTGCCTCAGAACATCGCCAAGGCTAGCATTTGCCAGATCAGTAATGGTCGGGAAAGCCTGCAAGAACTCATGGTACTTAGTCACAACTCTACTAACCTGTGTCTGTTGTAGCATTAACTCACTAACCAAGATCTTGTAAGGATCAAACGTGCCGTCTGCTTCTGGGGTGCGCCATGGCAACTCACGACCATGCTTGGCGTAGAAGTCCCAAACTATTTCACTGAACTCTGTTGTCTGCACGACTTAATGCTAGCAGATTAGGACTTCTTTTTGGCTATCCATGTCATGAGCCCAACCGCCAAGCCGATTTCGACTAGGTTTACTAAGACAACTGTCCACTGGTTGGCTAAAGGAGTACAGGGATCTGTTGCAGTGCACATTAGCGGCCACAGTGCGTATGGCAATAAGATATATCCCAAGAATACGACGTAAGGAACGTACGTGAGCCACCCCTGCCAGCTGCCAGGTATGTAGCTACCCCGCATTTTTACAAACCATTTCCCCTTCTTGGCCTTAAGCTTTCGAGAATGCTTCATAGTTACGAGACTCTTGATACTGTAACCGTAACGGATTTGGCATGTTTTTGGTTGAGGTAGTAATTCATGCCTACATATCCAACTAGCCCACTAAGGGCTATGCCTAAGATAAAAGCAACGATCTTGATAAACCGAGAATGAAAAATAGGACCCATACTCACCCTTTTTACGGTAGGTTTTGGCTCTTCAGGTTCTTTTGGTTTTTCTTCGAGCGGCTTTTTTGGAGCAGCGCTAAGATCAAACGGATTAAAATCGTTATCCATATTGCTTAAGTATAACTGAGGCAGCTGTTGGCTGTACAGCTCCGATGACTTTTAGCGCCAGATGTCTTGGGTACGGGTGACATCTCTAATCTTCTTTGCATCTCCCCCATTAGTGCTTATGGCGTAATCAGCTGATTCATTGGGTGCCTGAATACGATAAATCAATGTACTACCATTAAGCCACCTAATCGGACTAACTAATCCAGCCTGGGCCTTCAAAGTTTTATCTTGGTCATCCTCGACGTTATGTAAGAGCAGCGTATTCTTGCCATCGCGCTCGTCTACCCAAATGCTGCTCTTGCTATCCGGGCTATTGATAAATGCAAGATCTTGTAGATTATTAGGCGCGCCAGATCGACGAGTAGCTTTTGATTCGCCAACAGTGTAGTTGTACCAAGCATCGTTACCTGATAGCACCAACTCACCATATGAAGTTCTAAATATATTCCAGATCTCACCATCCAATAGTGGGGTTTTATTCGCACCGTCTACCCGTTGTGAGTAAAAATGGTTTGCCACTGTAGTGTTATAGAGGTTGCCTGGTGCGTAGTAAACAGTATTACCAATTAATGTTGTGTCATTGAAGTTATTACTACTGGCTAGCTCAAGTTTTTCGTTTGACTTGTAATCGTAGCTTACTAGACGTTGCCGCTTTGGATTACCAGCACTCGCTCCGGCCGCAACCTGTACAAACACTAATCGATCACCACTCCAGCCAAGCATTCGTATCTCCTCTGACTGCACAACACTTTCAGTGCTATTGTCATCAAGATCGATGACCGTTAGGGTACTTAGTAGGTAGCCGTCTTTATTTCGAACATTGTCTCTTGTGGAAATCAATGCCACTTCTTCATCTGTTGGGTGAGAAACCAGCGTGATATTCTCGTTTTCATTTCCGGTACCGGCGAGCACTTGCTGCTCGTTTTTGCCATCTATATCAATTTTGTATAGGTCATATTTACCTGAGCGCTTACTAATAAATACTTCTTTGCGCCTAGCAACCAGCTTTACGTCTAGCTGCGCTTTATTACTTAGGTCGAGCTTAACTACTTCGTCTCGGTAATCCTTAGAGCGAAATGTCACGTCTAGGTCTTCATTGTCACTTGCATCGATTGTCAGAACAATCTTTCCCTCCTTGTCGGACACGGCATCAAACTCCCCGCTACTGGCTTCGGCACTCGTGACCGCCTTGCCGCTCAACCAATCAGTCGCGTAAAAGGTATACTGCGCGCCAACAGGCTTAATCTCGGAGTTGCCGAGCGGGTTACTTCCCCATCCTATTGTTACCGATTTGGTAGTGGCAGCGAAAGCTCGCTTCTCTATCTTTAGCGGTTGCCTGCCCAATCGCACCTTAGAGAAAGTTGCCTTACCTTTAGAGTCAGTCTTTACTTGCTGCTTGCCCAGGGTAACCTCTACGTTCTTGAGCGGACGATCAGTAGAATCATCCATGACAACAATCGAAGCTCTTGATCGTACACCTACAGTATTAAGCACAAAGTAACGGCTTGGCGGCACTAGACCTGTGAGCAACACAAAAACACCAAGACCTGCAAAAGTACCATACCGTAATCTTTTGTTGTCCCACCACTGCTGATAGAGTCGCTGTATTTTTTCTTTAAGCGATTCCGACTTATCACTAAAGGCCTTCGCAACTTCTGCATCTTCGGCCGCCAGAACTTCATCGCCTTCTTTCTCGACAATATCGTCTACGGCATGGTCGGTATTAATCTCGTCTACATCGTCTGATTCTTTAGTTGGATGTTCTACTGGATTATCATGTTCGGCTGCATCTAGTAGACCATCCTTAGGCCGATCTTCGTCTGGCGAGATTTCACTTGATGAATCTTCATTTGGCATATGCTTATAGTACTTTAGTACGACCTAAGACGTCCAGATAGGCTGCCAACACTATTAGTTATCTGTTATTAAGAGTGGCTATTCTTTCTGCAGTTTCTACTGGATGATTAAATTCCCATAACTCAAAAGCTTCTCGTACCCAACCATGTCCATGCACCATAGAAGCTAGCAGCATTCGCTCGTGTTCTGGCCTAAAGTTAAACTGTGGCAAGGCATATAATGTGATTGCGCGTAAGACATTTGGGTCAAAGACCCGACCTGCTACCTGGTGTGCATTGGGCACAATATCTGCGAGTTCATACCCGGCAAAGTGAGACCCATCTGACTTGCTCAGGCGTTCGTCATAGAGTCGAAAATCGCCACTAATATCTGCGTCTGGGGCATTACCTTCTAGCAACTCTAGCGACATCCGCACTCCGAACCCAAGACCTACGACCATTGGCCAAAACCACTGCGATTTCTGGACCCGAGCAGCCCAATCGGGCTCATGGGTTAAACCAAAGTGTTCAAGATACTGCAGGCCCTGCATTGCTGTTTCCATGGGTCGGACCACCAGCGCGCGTACATTATCCAGAGACTCTGGAACGAGCATAAATGGATCACCTTCACCACGAAAAATCATGAGATTATTCTACAACTTTTAGAGTATTTTACAATAGTCTAGAGGGCGCCGACCATGGCTCGCTCTTGGGATTGTCGGGTTACTACTTCACTCTGGCGTGGGCGAATACTGTATGCCGCCGAGAAGTCTCGGCGTTCGGCAACGGGCTGAGACCTAGAAACCATTCGACTGCGAACAGCAATATTTGAGCGAACTGCTGGTTTTGGTAGACTACTGCGAAGCTTTGCCTCTGCCTGTTTTGGGGCGCCAGATAAGGCCTTGAGTATAGACTTACCATAATGGATACCCATATCAATGGGGTCATCGGCTAAGGTTTCATAGGCTAAAGCTAGATCTGATAGTAGGCTCATATTTTTTTGTATTTTTATTTTTACCTAGTAACTACAGTATACCGCTTATGTCAACGAAGAACAAAACGGGCACCTTTGGGGCGCCCGTTCGCTATTCGCCACTACTACTTGTTACTTGCTGGCAACTTCGCCAGGGAATGTTGCCTCACCAGTAAAGTCGCAACTAAATCCAAACCACGACTTTGAAACATTTGTGTGTTCACTCTGTGAGCCATATAGCACACAACGTAGAGGTTCACCGTTTGCGGCCAGTACATCTGGGTATTCAAACACCTTCATATTATCGGTTACTTGTTCTGTCGTAGGCACGGTAGTCTGACCGCCAGGGCAACCTGTGAGTGCTAGTGCACTTAGACCTAAAGCAACTACTGCAAATACTCGTGGCATCATGCGGCCACGTTCACCAATTTTTTCCATTCTAAAAGCGCCTCCTGTAGGTCGCTGTAACTTATCGCCTTAGTCTGCGATTGCTTAGCTACATCAGGGGCGCTCTATATGCATACTGCGTATTTGGGCAAGGGCCGTTTCGGTGCTCGCCATAGTCACTTGATGCTAACTTGCGGGCAGAGTTCGTGTTAAAACTCCTGCATATATTATACTGCTTTTCGTCAATGGTCGCGAACAGCTAACCCTGTAAAACTATTGGATTATTTGGTACAACACTAAGCCGGTGGCAGATAGTGCGCCAAGCGCTGGGATGGCTCGCGGTACCGTTACATAGCCATCGTGCTTCTTGTGTTTCTTTTTGATCACGTACAGCGCAGCGTTGACCATGGCAAAAATACTGAGGATTAATAAGCTAGTGGCCTTGGCAAGTGACACAAGTGGCAGCAGAAGAGTCGCGGCAATCATCAAGCCAACCACAACCAACGTGGCAATAACTGGTGTTTTGGTGTGGCCATCAACCTCGGCAAGTTCAGCCTTGAGCCAACCTTGCTTAGCAAGACCATACAAGATTCGGGATCCCATAATAATCTGTACAACTACACCGTTAACTGCTGCAGTAATACCAATGACCGATAGGATTATCCCATGGCTTGCCCCACTCTTCTCGTACACCAGGCTTAACGGTGCATCACTACCAGCAAGCGCAGATGGTGACACAACCTTAGTCGAAACCATCACGACTAATAGGTACAGAATAGTAGACGCAATAAGTGAAAAGAGAATAGCTAATGGCATGGTTCGGCGCGGGTTCTTGGCTTCTTCGGCGACGTTCACCATGTCCTCAAACCCAATAAACGCATAAAACGCTAGGAATGCACCTGCTGCGACACCACTAAACCCAACAGCTGGATCAATACCAACCACGTCATTTACGGTAACAGTGCCAATTACGTGACGGCCCGCCCAGATAATAAGCAGCAGACCAGTAATCTCAATCAGAGTAAAGAACCCGGCTACCTTAGCAGATTCACCCACTCCCTTAATGGCTAGCAGCCCTAGGACGATAAGCAACGCGACACTAGCCACAGCCTTTGGAACAGTCACAAACGCCTCTACATATCCGGCAAAACCTTGGGACAGTGCTGCTGCAGATGCAATACCGCCAGCAACCATGGCCAGGCCGATCAAGACTGATAACCAACGTTTGCCAAAGGCTTTGTGTAGATACACTGACACACTAGCGCTAACCGGAAAACGGCCGGCGAGCTCCATGTACGAGAATGCCGTTAGTCCGGCAACGATCATGGCAATAATAAATGCGAGTGTTGTGGAATGACCAGCACTGGCCGCGACCTTACCAACCAACACGTAAATACCTGCTCCAAGGATATTACCCAGCCCATATAGAGCGACGATCGGGAGTGATAAACTTCGTTTTAACTTTTTTGTTTTCCCCATCTGGCACCAGTATACCAATGCTTATGCTTGTCTCCAAAAAATGACTGCGTACAATACTTGTATGCCTAACCGATTACACGAGGCCCTAAAAGCCGACCAAACTGCCCGAATTATCACTATTTCAAGCGAGGAACAAATTACTGCCATCGCCGACTTTGCCGCCTATGCCGAGGCAGCCGAGCTCCGCGGAGACCTACTTCCGTCGCAAGACCCAGAGTACTTGGCCGAACAAGCCGCGAAGGTTGCCGAACACTTAGGGGTATTGTTTACACTCAGATCGACAACAGAGAATGGAAAGTGGGACGGATCTCCCGAAGAAAAACTCGTGGCGGTCGAAGCAGTTATGCCGCACGTTGATGGCATTGACACAGAAACACTCACCGCCGGATCTAGAGACCTTATAGCACATGTTCGAAAATCTGGACTCGTTACCGTTAGTTCCTTTCACGACTTCGAAAATATGGGTGCAGATGTAGAAGGGATCGATGGGATCACGAGCATCGCACTCGATCACCAAGAAGCCGACTATGCAAAGGTAGCAATTATGGCGAATGTTCGCAGGACCGCAGGATCGATCATCGACTATGCAAACCGCGCACGAGCCAACACAATAATCATGGGTATGGGACCTCATGGTAAGGTCACCCGAGAAGAAGCTATCAGAAGAGGTCGACCTGCCGTGTACATAAGCCCTATACTGCAAAGCGAGGGTCGCCCATTGGTTGTCGGCCAGCTTGACTACCTAGAAGCCGAGGCTTTAGTACAAGCTTACAGGGCGCGACACCAGGCCTAAACACTAAAAATATGGCAGACGATAAAGCCCAGTTCGGAGCCGCAACCCGTCGTTGGGAGCAACTCCGAACAGATGAATCATTTAGTCGACCGGCGCTTGAGGGCACAGTTGCTATCCTGGCATCGTACTACACCGATCCTGGTCGTGAATTCGAGCGTGAAGAATTTCGAGATGAGGCACTCGCACTTGCTGACCGCCTCAGAATGATCGGCAGAAATGTAACTGTTGGCCTAGATGCTCGCTTTAACGATATTAACCAAGTTATTCGTGATCCCGATATTAGCGATGTACACCTTATAGGTCATGGGACACTTTCATCCATAAGCGTCCGTCCAACACTTATTTCCTCTAACTCATACTACACTTGGTTCAATGCTTCTCTAGATGCAAACCACCTCAAACAGGGAGTATTCGCTCAGCGAATGTGCGGCGTAATCAAACGAGGGTTTTCTCCACCGCTAGGCTTGTTTGTTGTACGCCGGCACGACCAAGTTCTTGCAGCTGTCGGCGAGCAGTTTTCACCCAAAGGTATTGATGACCCAGTTAATGACCGTTTGCGCCCATTAATTCTCGGTAGACAAATGACCTACGAGTACGTGAAGAACTCGTTTATTATGCAACCACCGTCCGAGACTGAGCCTACACCGATTGTAATCGTACCTCCGTATGCGGCCGTTTAGTGGCTGCTTATTACTACGGAGCCAATCGGTTAATGTCACGTGGGAAGAGTGTTGCTTCCTTGATGTTGTCCAGCTTGAAAAGTTTTTCGACAAGTCTTTCAAGACCTAGGCCAAAACCACCGTGGGGTGGCATACCGTATTTAAAGGCACTTACGTATGAAGCAAAACCAGGATGTTCTGGATCTGCGCCTTTTTTGTGCATCTGCTCAACCAACATTTGGTAGTTGTTCTCACGCATACTAAGTGTAGCGATCTCGACACCACGGAATAGTAGGTCGGCTCGTTCGGCAATCTCTGGGTTCTGCGGATCGGCTTTGTGATAAAACTTAAAGGTTTTACTGTTAGCACTCCATCCAACAACGAACACTGCATCGGTGCCTTTGTTTTTCTTTGCCCATTCACAAATCCACTTCTCTTCGGCTGGTGCTAGATCATCCTCGCCGGTGTGATCTTCTTTGGTGGCTTTTAGGAACATCTCGTGAATCTCATCGATAGTGATTCTAGGAATCTCTTCCGGAGTAGCTGGCAGCTCAACCTTAGGGACATTCCACATCTTGAAGGCTTGCTGGCTGTTTTCCCAGGTACTCTCGACAACGTGAATCAGGAGCCCACCACCAAAGTTGAGGAGGTCTTCAAATGTGATAAAGCCCATCTCGGCATCGACACTAACATATTCGGTCATGTGGCGCGTAGTCGCACTTGGCTCGGCTCGGTATACTGGCGCAATCTCGTACACCCGCTCGAATACACCGACCATCATTTGCTTATAGAACTGCGGGCTCTGGGCCAATGTTGCTTCCTTCCCAAAGTAGTCGAGCTTGAATACTTCCGTCCCGCCTTCGGTAGCCTCTGCTAGTAACTTTGGAGTGTGCATTTCTGTGAATTCGTTCTGTTCAAAGTATTCGCGGATAGCCTTACCAACGTTCGACTGTGTTCTAAATAAAGCCGTTTCCTGTAGGTTACGCAGCCCTATTGGTCGGTTGTCTAGTAGTGTGTCTAAATGCTCACTCTTGTGGCTAAGCGGCTTGTCGATTTCGATTGGAGGTTCATCGCTCACTGGAGCAATAATGGTTATTTCTGGGTCATGAAGCTCTGCTCCACCAGGAGCACGCTCGTCTGCAAAAACTGTTCCTTTTATTTCGACAACGGTGCCAATTTGCATGCCACGAAGCTTTTCAACTTCGTCGCCCTTCTCCACTAACACCTGTGTTAGACCACTGCGGTCGCGGATGTTAATAAAGTTTAGTCCGCCAAGCAGTCGCTTTTTGTGAATCCACCCTTGAATTGTTACTTCTTTTTCGCCGCAAGTAGCGACGTCTTTTGCTAATGTTCTCATATGTTTCCTAGTGTATCATCTACGGCCGAAGTGTCGGCACTATAGCTATTTAGTGATGTAGGCTTATGCAGGGTCGTTTATACAGTCAAACGCGCCGGAGTCGCTGACTGATCGACCCGGTTATTATTATCTACGCAGTAGGTAACTGTTTTCATTAACAATACTATACTATATTTACTCAGTTTTTACTAAGACTTCGATTCAGCAGGTTCTGCCGGCTCTTCCTTTGGAGATTCGGCTGGCGCAGATTCTACCGTCTCACTGTCTTCAGGGGCATGTGCATGACTCTTGGCTTCTTTGGCTGCCTGTAGTGCCGCTACTGCACGGAGGTCTTCGTACTTATCAAACTCATCGACGATTTGCTTACCTAGGATTTGCTCCAGAACATCCTCGATGGTAATAATGCCGACCATTTCCTCAAAGCTGTTAACTACCACAAAAAGGTGCCGTTTGGTTCGAAGGAACGCCTGTAAAGCATGTTGCAGTGGTTTTTCTTCGTTCACATAATAGACTGGCTTCTTCATAAATGACTTTACGTGCCCACCATCTTTGGCATTCACAAGGTCACGTAAGTGAAGCACGCCGATTAGCTCGTCCGGTTTTTCACCCACAACTGGAAACCTTGAGAAACCACTCTTGTGAAGCTCATCTAGTAGTAGCGGCCCGACAGAATCATCTTGCTTAACTGTCTTGACCACTCTTTTGGGTGTCATGATGTCACGGATTATCTTGTCGCTGTACGTCAATGCGCCCTTTACCACAGCCAACTCAGCTGAAGTCATGCGATTGTCTGGCTGTTTCTGCTGACGATCGAGTAGCTCTACTAGATCTTCTTTTTGGTACAAACCACTATGAACTGAGATGCGTCGGTGATTCTGAGCGAAGTTACTCGCTTTGTTAAGTACTGGGTAGAGCTTCGAAAGCAACCAAGCTAGCCCTGGCGCTAGCCATTGGGCTGCCTTTTGGCTTAGCCCTGAGACTTCCGACGTTGGTAACCAGGCGAAGCCAACCCATAGTAGTGCCGCACAACCGAAAATAGCCAACCATGAGGGCAAACTACTGGTAAGTGCAACAAAGAATCCAGCAGCGCTGAGCCCGATGATTATCCATAACAATAGCTCTAGGCTAGCGCCGTACGATACGGCAGAATGCAGAACCTTGGCCACCTCATCACCCTTGTTTGCTCGGCGTTTGAGTTCTTTGAGCGGTGTTTTACTGTAGGTCTTTTGGATAGAGACACTTACTAGCGTTAGTGCAGCCAGTAAAAGCACTAGAATAAACAGAATCATGCCCTCAGTATAGCAGCTCGACTGGAGTGGTCTAAGCCTGTACTATAAGAGAACTATGAGTAAACAATTCGTCGCAATTGTCGTCGCGTGTTTGATTGCCCTGTTCGGCATTTTCGCGGTGACATCCAAGAAAGATTCCAACACAAACACCACCACCAACTCAAAAGCTACATTAAGTAATAATGTGACCGGCAAGAACTCTAAGAAGGTAACACTAGTCGAGTATGGCGACTTTCAATGTCCTGCTTGTGGTCAGTACCACCCAATTGTTAAGCAATTAGTAGAGGAATATCAGAACGATATCCAGTTCCAGTTCCGCAACTTCCCTCTGCAGACTATTCACCCTAATGCTCGTGCTGGTGCCCGGGCTGCAGAAGCAGCTGCCAAGCAAGGCAAGTACTGGGAGATGCACAACCTATTGTACGAACAACAGAACGCTTGGACGGAAAGTAACACAGCCAAGGCAATCTTCCAGGGTTATGCAAAACAACTTGGCCTTAACACCGCTAAGTTCGATACCGACTTTGCAAGTGAAGAAGTAAATGGCATTATCAGCGCAGATTACAACGAAGGCGTAAAGCTGGGAATTAACTCGACTCCAACTTTCTTCCTACAAGGCAAAAAGATTAAGAATCCAGGTACTCTCGACGAGTTCAAAAAACTTATCGACGATGCAATTAAGACTGCAAGTAAGAAATAGTTAGTGCCACTCACTCCGTGAGTCAGCGCGCCATAACCGTTCACGGTAACCGGCAGCCAGCATAGACCGAGCGATTACCAGTCGCTCGGTTTCTATTAGTGGCTCGTTAGCAAATAACGCCAACTGTTCCGAGGCTTGGTGTGCAAGCATCTCGATTCCATGTACGAGCCTGCATTCATCGTCGATACCACTACGCAAAAATGGTGTGAGCAAAGGATCATAAACAACATCCATCAATACTTTGTCACGCAAGTACAGACCACCATATGGGTTAACGCCTACATACTGTGTTCCAGTCTGTCCCATTGGTGTAGTGTTGAGGATTAACCCAGCATAAAGCCCTCGCCTGGCTAGCTGGCTATTCTGGTCGGTATCAAGTTCTACTGAGTCTAATCTTGTATCAGGAAAGTGGGGCTGCAACTTCTCGACCAACCCCTTTGCCTGGCTCTCTCTGCGTGCAGCAACGCTCACCTCCGGCGCGCCCATTTCACCCAGCGCCATAACGGCCGATGTAGCAGTAGCACCCGCACCTAGGACAATACTAGGCTTAGTGGCAACAGTCAGCAGATGTGGCATCAGCGCTCCTTTTATTCCTACAACGTCGGTGTTATACCCTGTCCAAGTGCCATCACGGTTATTTATCAATGTATTTGTAACGCCAGTTATAGGCACGATACTGTCGCCCGGGGTTACTATGCCGGTTTGGAGTATGTCAGATTTATACGGGATAGTAATACCCAGGCCTTTGCGGCCTTGTTGAGATTTTAGGTTTAATAATCCCTTTAGGCTGCCTATCCTGATTCCTCTGTTGGGGATGTGTCTGAACGGGTACCGGGCATACCACCACTCTTGGGGCGACATCTCAAGCATAGTAAACGTGTCGTTCATCATTGCAGGACTTAAGCTGGCCTCAATATTTGCTCCGATTAATTCGATAGTGGGCTCGTGCTCTACCCTTCGTTTTGTCCCATAAGCCATTACGCCACATTAACGCTGGCTAGGAACAGATGCAAGGACAAGCAATTACAGTTCGACTATATATGGCTTGAAGAGCATGAGCATCCAGTGCATGCCTTCTCTGCTTTGCCGATGCGATAAACCACTACTCAACTCTGTGAGTGTCGGCGAAACATTAAAGCGAGCTCTAAATATTTGTGATATTGCCGGTTCAATCAGTTCTCTATCTTCGTCACTTAACCACTTTGGACTATGCGGGAACTGAGTAACAGCGTCACCTAGATCCCTTATTTGGTCATCTGTAATCTTAGGCATCGGCCCTTCAGTACAGGCTTTAAGAAGATGGTGCGCTGCTAGCTGGCCTGTCATCATACGATAAGCCGCGTCTCTGCCCATATGGATTACACCGCTAAACATTGCCATAACATCTTGTTCTAATAGAGGGTTATCTACACCGATGGCCGCTAGCTCCTCCGCCCTAAACGTATCGAAAGGCGTGGCTTTTACGTATTCAAAAGCCTCCCTGACTTTCTCTGGATCGACGAGAATTCTGCTGTTTGTATCTGGTGACGCCATTGCAAAAGTATAATTATGATGTTAAAGTATACGGATGTCAAACTTTGGTACACCAGAGTGGGCGCCGTTTATGGGCGTCGGAGAGGTAGATCTCGAACTAGTCGGCACACGCAATGCCGCTATTGCTCGCGCTGCGTATGCAGAGAACCATGAACCATACTATGCAGTGTTTGATCCTAGTGAACCTGTAGTAACTGGAGCGCGCGGTAATACAGGAGTACGCGATATTCTACTATTCCCTACTGCACGAATCCTATCGATACTTATTCAATCGCCTCCAGAACCTATCGACACGAGGGAACTATGGAAGCATGTTCAAGAAGTATATGGATACTCAGACAAAGAAAGGGCAAAAGGTGTCGTATCTAAAGGCGTGCGCGATCTTGTAGACCATGGTATGTGTCAATTCACCGAAGGAGCTGGACAACATACGTGGATAAAAGGTTTTGTTGATCTCGGCAATGTAACGTTCAGCCCAATAGGAGATAGAGATTTGCATCTTGCACCCTATTCCGCCGATGATTTGTCATTAGCTGGAGCAACCGTACTCAACCCAGTTGGAAAAGCACACACGCTTACCAGAGCTCGAAAACGGCGCCAAGACCGAAACTAATACTGCAAAAACTGTTGCCAGCTGGCTTTCTTAACTCGTACTTCCACTTTGTAACCCCGACTAAATGTTTTTATTTTAATACTCATATCCCTCTCCTCACCTCTTGGCCGTGAACAATCGTCTCAAAATTGTCTGGCATTTTATTTAGTTATATTTTTGTTTTTCTTGGAGCTTTTAAAACACTTTTTGTTCTTTTACGTGCTGCTCTCAAAGAATGACATGATTTTGCCATAAGCATGTTGCTCGTGTCAACTATTTTTTGTATACTGGCCGTAAGTATAAAAAACCAAAAGGAAAAAACATGCCTGCCAAGAAAGTAAAAAAAACCAAAAAAACTGTTTCTAATGAAGTAAGTCCAACTACTGCTGGCGCTGCCGTGCTATTCGCCGGTGTTGCCGTTGTAACCTTGGGTAACATCCAAAACCGCGACAACATCAAACTACTATTGATTGGTTTCGGTGCAGCACTGCTAGTACTCGGCGGAGTACTGCTTGGAGCAGCAATTAAGCCATCAAAAAAACGTTAAGACGTAAGTATAATAAGGGCCGCCCGTGCATAGTTCTGTCTTTACGGAAGTTAGTCTTGTAATAGCACTAGCATCGCTAGTAGCACTTGTTATGCGACTGTTAAAACAGCCGCTTATTATCGGTCATATTATCACCGGTATTATTGCCGGTCCTTCGTTACTCAAACTCATCCATGCAGATGCCTCTTTTGCCGGGCTATCAGACATGGGTGTGGCCCTGTTGTTGTTTATCATCGGTCTCGATCTTAGCGTAAAGGCGGTTCGCCGTGTAGGCAAACCGGCAGCTATAACTACTATCTTTCAGATTGGCTCGGTAACGGCAGTCGGGTATGCAGTGTCACAACTACTCGGGTATGGACGCACCGAATCAGCCGTCCTAGGTCTGGGGCTCGCGATGAGCAGTACGATTATCATCGTTAAGCTATTAAACGACAAAAAGGAGACTGGCCGCCTGTACGCACAGATCGCCATCGGTGTTCTGTTGTTGCAAGATGTCGTTGCAACGGTTGCCAAGATTGGCCTAGCCGCAAAATCTGGCGAAGGCGACACTATGCAGACATTAATTACGCTCGGGCTGCGGGGTACCGTACTGATGGGTGGTATGTATTTGTTTGTTAAAATCATCATCCCGGCCCTTAGTAAGACTCTTGAGCACAGCAAGGAACTAATGTTGCTATTCTCCCTCGGCTGGGGGCTAGGGCTGGCACTTCTATTCAAAGAAGCTGGCTTCTCTATTGAGATAGGCGCCTTGTTTGCCGGTGTTAGTCTGGCCAGCTTCCCGTATAGCAGCGAAATGGCATCACGACTTAAACCCCTTCGCGACTTCTTCTTAGTAATATTCTTTATAACTCTCGGTCAAAGTATGTCACCAGGTCAATTAACTGGAGTTGTCGGGCAAGCCGCGGCACTTACTTTGGTAGTAATAATAATCAAGCCACTCAGTGTACTTATTACTATGGGTGGATTGGGCTACACTAAGCGCGCTAGCTTTAAGGCTGCGGTGGCTATGAGTCAGGTTAGTGAGTTCTCGTTAGTATTTCTGGTAGCCGCCAAAAGTTCTGGCTTTGTGAGTGAGCAAGCGTCCGCCGCCCTTACTCTGACGGCCCTTATAACTTTCGCAGTATCTACCTACTTAATTAAGTATGACAACACACTGTTTACTACTCTCGAGCCTCATCTACGATTATTCGAACGACACGTTACTAAATCCGATAATAAGAATCTTCCGACCCACCCCATTGTCTTGTTTGGTTATCGCAAAGGCGGTCACGAGTTCCTAAAGACCTTCAAAGGCATGGGCAAGAAGTACATCGTGGTCGACTACGACCCAGAAAACATTGAATCACTTGAGCACCAGCAGATCCCATATCTGTATGGAGATGCGACAGACCCGGAACTACTTGACGAGCTTAACTTGTCGAAGAGCAAGCTTATTATCTCTACTATGAGTGATATTGAAAGTAATATGTTTCTGTCCCATTGGCTTAGCACACACAATCCCAAAGCAGTGTTTGTCTGTTCTGCAGATAGTGCCGAGCACGCTTCAGAACTGTACGGCGAAGGCGCAGCGTATGTAATGATGCCGCACTATATTGGTAGCGAGAAAATCAGCACCTTTATTAAGAAAAATGGTTTTAACAAAACAGAATTTAAACACTTCCGTGAAAAACATTTAGTATACTTGCAGTCTCATTTCGAAACACTGGAAGTTACCGACGATACTGCCTAACCCTTTTTGGCTTTAGAGATATCATGATACAACCAGTTGTCGCGAGCGTATTTAGAAACGCTGGGCACAATCTGATCAGTAGATTTTCCGTCTATCAACTGCTGACGAATACTTGCAGATGATGTCTGGCGCTCTACACTGTCCAGCACATGGAACTCTAGTGGTTGCGTTGGCAGGCTTGGTAGTTTTACTAGTGCTTCTGACACTTCGTATGTGCCACGTGCGCCAACCACCAGGCCTACTTTGCTAATCATCAATTCTACATTTGGCCAGGTCGGCATATGCTCAAACAGATCAGATCCTAACAGTAGGTGAATCTGGCAACCGGGAAACTTCTGCTGTAGCTTTGGTAATGTAGTGCGTGCCAAAAAGTACCTATCCGGCAGCTCTAGAACACCGAGTTGTTTATATGGCCGAGTCGCCAGCTTAAGCATTGCAACACGATGCGCAAAATGCGTTACCTGTGGCTTCCGACGTGGCTTAACTTCTGGCGCAAAATAGACCATGTCAAGGTCCGCTTTATCGATCGCAAGTAATGCAAAAGCAATGTGCCCCTTATGTACTGGGTCAAATGTCCCGCTTAATACGCCGATCCGCTTCATGGAAGCAGTATAGCTTATTAATCGGCTGGAGCACCTTCGCAGCATTTGGTAGGCATATGGCATTCTGGGCACATAAAGTGTCCATGGACTGGTTCGATTGGATAATGGCCACAGCTATCACAGAACAACTCAGGTGAACGTTGGTCGACCATTTCCTGGTACGGGTCGTAATCGTCAGCCATATTAACAGCCTACGCTTTCGCCGTTATCCTTGCACTTCCGGCACTTCTTGAGCAGGGCGCCAAACGGCCGACGGCAACGGTGATTCTTTTTGCACATAAATTCGATTGGGCCCAATCCGTCTCCAGCATCTTCGTCGTCGTTCTTTAGCTTCTGCTCACCGCCGCCAAATGCTTGTTGCAAGGCCATCAGTTGGCCAAAGTCGAAGAGCGCGCCACAACCTCCGTAAGAAATACCTAGCTTTATGCCTTGTGCTAGGTTGAAAATGAGCTGTTCCATAAAGCCTCGTTCGTCCTGCCGAAGATTCACTCCACTGAATAGCGTCTCTGTAGTTAGTGGCTTTTTCTTACCCCTGAATCGTTTGTTTAGACTTGCAGCAATCGTACCTCTCACTGTTTCAGCAACCGAATACAGTACCATGCCATGCATCAGACGCGTAGCGTTGTCATCAAAAGTACTGCTCCTGGTTATCTCTTGGAGCTTTTGCTGATAAACAGCATCCATATGCTTAACTGCAGGACGAATACTAGCAATAAAGTCTGTGAGCTTGATTGTCTTTTTGCCATCAGCAGATGATTTTGCAACCTCAAGATACAGATCGTTAAACGCACGATCCCGTAGTGCATAATGCCGAGCAATAAGCCGCTCGGTAGTGGCGAGCTTTGGCGGCAAACCGGCGTCGCGCTCATAGTCGGCAACTAAGTCGTCCATAAACTGAGAAGCCTGTTCGTAGGTCATACTCCTGGTGATCGGGTGAGTAATTAGATCTGCAACCGTGCAATCAGCTGGCACCGTGCCCCCATGTCGCTCAATCATAGCTACTAGCCTATCCATGTTACTTCTGTCGATTGATAAGGTTCGAGTAACTACCTGGTTTTCGCTAGTCTTGTGATACATCTGCAACATAGCACATTCGAATTCGGTATTATATCCTAGCTCTTTCCAGAACTGTTTGCCATACAATTCAACACCATCTTCGGGGTAAGCACTTACCGCAAATACCGTGTTGTAATCTGCTGGATGATCGATGTCGAACATCGGTTCTACTTCTTCCAGAAGCAGCTGGAGGTCGGCGATATCGCGCTGAACCTGTACTCCCATAGCAGGATTTGAAGTTTCTGATACCTCACGGGAGCAGTCTATGCCACGCTGAATGACATCTTCCATAGGATCATCGGCATCGGCCATAACTTTTCCATCTTTTACTGTGTATCTTTCGGAGCGTTCCATGGTGACGTATTCACCAATCCCGGGAGCCGTCTTGAACATCTCTCCAATAGCGCTATCGAACTCTTGGCGCAGTCGTTTGACCTCAGGATTCGCGCTCAACTCGGCTCCTTCCAGGGCAACTCTTCCGGCCGCTTTAATTCCCCGCAGACTCCTACCATACACCTCAATCCTTTTCGTCTCGTCCTTGATCTGTGCGTCGGGCGTTAGAGCTTCTTTACTATGTAATGGTAGAAGGTCGTCGACCATTCTCTCGACAGGATCAACGTCGGGCGCAGCGTCTTCTTCTACTTCATCAGGGCCAAACCAAGGAAAGTCGCCTTGTACCACAACACTATCAACGAGCTCAAGTTGTCCTCTGCGGTGCCTCTCAACAGCTGCTGGATTCTGCGTAACTGGAATACCAAATCGAGCATTAACTCGAATGTCAGTCACCACCTCCGGTGAGCCAAGAAGCTCTAACCCATCTCTCTGGGAGCTCATTGTTGTTGTTTGTTTACTGCAAGAGTTGCGCGACTCATGTACCCTCCTGATCGATCCGAGGGTCAAGGGGCAAAAAAGCCGCTCATCCTGCTCGGGGACAATGCGTTATACGGTGTTCCTGACTCCCCTGCTTTTGCAGGATTACAGTTGCGGCACAGTTCACGATTCACACGTGATTCCACCAATAAGTTGTTAATTAACCTTAGTATGTCATCATTATGCTTTTGGTAGAAGAGCAGTTTCAATGTAGAATTTGCAGCATTGTGTCTACTGTTTTAGAAGAGCCTTACCCAAGAAGCCTGGCAGAGGAGTACCCTGTTGAAACCTTGGAAATGTATGAAGCCTGTTTTGAGGGTGCTACTAAGCATACCGGTGAAGGATCGATATTCACCCAGCTTCCAACCGACATAAATGCCTATCCATCACAACATGTGGACTGTCACTTAACAGAGGCCACGCCAGTCCCTCTGGAATTTGTTTTTAGAACCATTGGGGATAAGCTTTCTGCCAACTTGCTTGCGAGAACCGATGAGTTTATCGAGACTAACGAATCAACAATTGATGAACTACATGAGGCATTAACCGAAAAGTATAACGTTGCCTTTGCCATTCCAACACACTCGCAGGTACATGATATCGCCTTACCCACTGCTCAGCTCGCTCTAGGTTTGAGCCGGAAATACGGCACCGATAACGCCGCCGACCGTTACTTATTATTAGCTAAGGCTCTCAACTGGTATGCCTATGAAGGAACTCCTGTTCCCGATGTTGCTCGAGCGATCGCCAACATTCTATTTAGTCTGCCGCGTAGTAAGTCTGGTGATAAGTTCGATAAAGACCTGCAAAGTGACTTTAATGGTGCCTCACTAAGTGCGTTAGAGCGTGGCATACAAGCTGGCGGTAAGATTATTACATTAGGTACGGGCGGATCAACCAACTACAAGATTCACTGGCGCGACCGAGTGTTCGCCGAAAGTCAGGCCGCTATTCAACCGGGAACCGTACGGCTCCTCACCCAGGAAAACATGCTCGTTCTCCCTATTGCCTGTTATCTTGACCCCGAGACACTGCTGCACACCAGGCTTGGTCGGCTAGGCTCACTCCGAGACGATGATGACTGTCTACAAATGGGTATATGGGCAGCTAAAGAATATTCGGAGATGTCTGGTATTCATACCCTACAAGCGCGAACCCGCGATCAACACGAACGCTTCGCTGCGATGAAAGCCAATGAGTTACGTACCACCCTGGCAAGAGGTATCGGCTTTGTTGCTCATCTAACTCGTTCGTTCGACGACTCTAACGAACAGCCAGAACCAAAAGAATAAGTAAACCAAAGCCAATCCGATAGTAAGCAAATGGCTTAAAGTTATTGCGCGCCACATAGTGCAGTAACCACTTCACTACAACTAACGCAGAGATAAAAGCCGTTACGGTACCGACCAATAGCGCCACCGAGCCTCCCGTCACCTGAGAAATCTTGTCGCCTTCCTTCACAAGCTTGTAGGCACTGGCAAGAATGATGATTGGCATACTCAGGTAAAACGAAAACGCTGTGGCAGTAACTCGGTCAACACCAGACAACAACCCTCCCATTATGGTTGCACCCGAACGTGAGACACCTGGGATCAATGATGCAATCTGGTAAAATCCAACTTGAAGAGCCTGTCTGGTGGTTAGCGATTCAAATTTTGGCGCAGCCCCAGCCGGACGTGGTTTGTGATAATTCTCGATGAGCCAGATTATCACACCACCGACTATCAATGAGACAGCTACCGTCCTAACAGTGGCAAAACGTGAAAGCTGATCGGCGAATAGTGCCCCTGCAATACCTGCAGGAATTGTTGCTATGATCCAGTTAATCCAGAAGCGCTGAACTTTTTTATCTCCAAAGAGTCCTTGTACTTTTTCAATGAGGTCTTTTCGGTAGTACCAAATGACTGCGGCAATTGCACCAAGCTGAATAACTACGGTGAACAGCTCAGCAGCGTCCTTATACCCTAGTACGCGCTCGGCAACCACTAAGTGACCAGTACTGGAGATAGGCAGAAACTCGGTTAGACCTTCGATAATTCCTAGAACTATAGCTTGCAAGATTGCGATCATATTCGTACCTCTATTTATCTGCTGGGTTTACAGTTTTGTCTTTTAGCGGGGTGAGTCGAGGTATAAACGAATGTGCCGCACCATCGAGTCCCAAGATTTTGAGCGCCCCAACTAGCACGTACAAGTTATCGACATCGCTTTCTTTTGGCCGCGGCAAGCCCTCTTGCTCAACAAACAGCCCTTCGACTCGCTTAACTAGCCACTTCTCCTGGCTAGCAGTGATCTGGTTGCTGGTGACTTTAGGTTGGTCGGCAGTATCGACAACCTCAATTGACCTGGCTGATCGATCTCGTTTTCGTAGGTGCCCCCGGGTGATCAGGCTATTCACATGCAACGATACAGTTGCCACCGATGTATAGTTGAGGCCATTCATGATCTCTCGGTAACTAGGACTGTAACCATGCTCAGCAATGAACGAACGGATATATTCTAGAATCTCACGCTGTTTTTTTGTTGGACGAACAGTTTCCATATGCTTATCTTACACCGTAGCGTGACGCTTATGACGATGTTTGTGATGCGGGAATACCCAAAAACGGTACCAAAGGTAATTCCAAACGGTAAAGAACCCAGCAGATAAAAACTGGCCGATGTATGGCGTGAGTCCGGCAGACTTTAGCCCCCAGATAATTAGATAATCCAGGCCAAAGTTTACCAAGGTGATGATAATGTAACGGGTTGTAACTTCGGTCTGGTGCTTAGATAATCGCTTGTCATTGAAGACCCAGTACCGTTGTAGTAAATAATTGACTGTCCAACCACTAAGGTTGGCGATAAGCTTTGCCCACCATAGATTTAGGCCAAAGATCTGGTCGCAGACAAAGAAAACCGCGTAGCCTGTCCAGAAAAAAGCACCACCGCTAACGAAGTATTCTACAAACTGGATGAGCTCTAAACGACGTTTTTTAGTTAATCTTTTCTTTTTTGCCATTTACGCTTATGGTAGCACACCTCTGGTCACAAGAGGTATACTTATGACATGGATATAAACAACTTCCAAAAGAAGGCACTAGAGAGCGTGGCAATCACTCAAAAAGGCATTCCTGCCCTCGCTCATCGAACACTTGGTCTCACCGGTGAAGCAGGCATACTTGCGAATCAGCTTAAAAAAGTAATCCGAGACAAAGACGGCCAACCAGACACTAGTGATACAGCTGCCGCATCAGAGAAACTTGGTGATGTCCTGTATTACGTAGCAGTACTCGCAGAGTACTTTGATCTTTCCCTGTCAGACATTGCTCAGCAGAACCTGAACAAATCAGCAGACTTCAAGAAGAACCGCCAAAAGTAACTTCCTGTGTAAAAGCTGTGTATAACCATAAGACATTTGTATGATGGTCGGTTATAATACTCGAATATGCCTCACGATCGTTTGAACTTTAAGGGTTCTAAGAAGAGCCCCACTAATACTTCTTTGGATGGTTTCGCCCCGAAACGTCGTCGTCCAGTAGTTAGTCCTGAATATTATGGAAAAGAAGGTCCGCTCAGCGGTGGTCCTCGTCGTCCTCTTGCCAAGCGTCAGCCTATCGACCCAGAGATCACTAGTGCAAAACAGGCTGTTGACGAAACTATTGAGCTTGATGACTTTGATCGGCCTGAGACGGATGTCTTTAGTAATGCATACCCAGAAAAGACTGCTAAACAAGTAGCCGGCTCACGTCGTGATCGTAAGAAAGCAGCCAAAGATGCAGGCGATGGCGGAAAGAAACGTGGCCGTCTGAGGACGTGGTGGAAGAATCGCTCACTTAAGTTTAAGATCGGGCTTGTTACGGCAATAATAGTAATTGCTGGTGGCTCATTCCTTGGCGTACGTCTCTACAGCTTCTTAAACTCAGTATTTGGCCGAGGTGTTGGTAACAGTAAATCTGCTGCCCTCAACGAAGATATCGATCCTTCACAGCTTAATACCGAAGGAGATGGTCGCCTCAATGTCTTGCTTATGGGACGTGGTGGTACCGAGAACGAAGCTCCTGACCTGACCGACACAATGCTTATTGCTAGTGTCGACCTAAAGAATCAAAACGCCTCATTGCTAAGCGTTCCTCGCGATACATGGGTAGAGAGTCGTGGGAGCAATATGAAGATCAACGCTGTCTATAGCACAGCAAAACAATATGCCACCTACCGAGGCAAGAGTGCTGACGAAGCTGAAAAGGCAGGAGTTCAAGCAGCGATCGGCATCATGAGAGAGGTGTCCGGCGTGCCTATTCATAAATATGTACTTACCGATTATAAGGCTTTTCGCGATGTAGTTGACGCACTTGGTGGCGTAGATGTGAATGTCCCCGATGCAATCTATGATGGATTTACTGGTTGGAAGTTTAAGGCAGGCGCACAAACCATGGATGGTGCTCGCGCCCTGCAATATGCCCGTACTCGACATGGTAGTGCACGTGGAGACTTCGACCGAAACGCCAACCAGCGTCGCCTACTGTTGGCTATGCGCGAAAAAGCTACAAGCACCGGAATCGTAGCCAACCCCGTGCGACTTAATGCTCTTGCTAACGCTGTCCAAAAGAACATCCGAACTGACTTAACTATAGATGAGGCAAAGACCTTGTTCGAAAAGACTAAGCTTTTGCCAGAAAAAGATATTGCTTCGCTTGATCTGGCTAAACCAGAAGATCCTTTAGTACGCACCGACTCTGCTGGTGGCGGACAATCGGTAGTCCGGCCAACCGAAGGTTTTGATGACTATACCAAGATTCGCGCTTATGCACGCAGCAACATGGTTGACCCGTATCTAAAGAAAGAGGGGCCAAAGATTGCTGTATATAACGGTTCCGGCCGAACCGGTATGGCAACTACGGTTGGTGACATAATGGCCAGCTATGGATATAAAGTACTCACCAAGGAAACGAGTGAATCTACACAGAACAAAACACTTATCATTCGCATGAACAAAACTACCAAGCGACCATTCACCGAGCGGTTCCTGAGCGTACGTTTTGGGACAGTAGTTACTTCTACCTTACCTGGCGGCATCGTTCCAGCCGCAAAAGCTAGTACAGATACTTCGAGTGCGACTAACTCAACATCGGCCTCGGCTTCCGCTAACAGCACTCCTCAACCGGATTACATCATCGTACTCGGTGCCAACTTCACCGCCCCGTCCGGACCAACCTGGTAGGTTTATAGTGGCTGTATGCCGCCACCTTCGTAATAGTCTGGGGTAGATGTGTTTGGTGTTCCAGTAAAGATGCCTATTACTGACATTGTCACTAGTAGCCAAACAACTTCAAAAACGAGCGTTGTAAATAGGTAACGAAGTCCGCGTTTGCGTGCCATCACAATTGGCAGCGTAAATAACCCAACGATTGCCGTAATAACACCTGCTGCAACCGCCAGGCCAATGCCAAAAATCTGCGGACCAGAATAGTCATAGCTAGTGTTTCGTAAGGCGATTGCCGACAAGACAATAATGCCAAGACCTACTAATCCCGTAAGAACGACTGAGAATAATGCGTACAGAAAGCTAGCAAACAGCGGTGTAACCGTTAGCCACATAACCTTCACTGGTTCTTTCTGAGCAGTTGGGAAAGCACGCATACGATTCTCTGTATGATCTGATTGCGAGGGTTGCTGCGGCTGAGCAGAAATAGTAGGCCCGACCCCGTCGCCTCCGCCACCCTTGGCACCACGGTGCCTTGATGCTCGCCATCGAGTTAGTAGATAGATACCTACAAACAGTGCTGCAAAGCCAAAGACTGTCCAGAATAGTGTCGTACCGTACAAGCCCAGCCAGCTTGAAGCATAGATACCAGTCACATGGTATGTATCACCAGGAGCAAGATTGTTTGAATTCTTAATGATTGCACCAGAGTCGCCAATGGATCCGACGTAACTTTGCAGCGATTTATTACTTGATCCGGCAGAGTCAGCCAAAGCGCTAATGCCTGATGAAGCTTCTGGTGCGTACTGTACACTCGATCGTTTGCCGTTGTAATAGACATCGTCGTCAAAGGTCACCGCAACTTTTGCTTTCTGAATCCGCTCATCTGCCTTGAAGGTCTGGAAATCGAACTTCATTTTGCCAAATCTTTTATGGGTATACGATTTGGAGGCATAAGAGACAATAATCGCACCGGACTTGTCTTCTGCAATTGCCTCAGATAGAGAGAATGTATACTTCTCACCCTCTTGCACTGGCTTTAGCTTTTTGTACACCACATTGTTGTCTTGGTAATAGCCATAATACTGTTCGGTATAATCAGGGTCTGATTCTTTTGCACATGTCGATTCGCCGCTATATCCGTATGAATAGGTGTATTTGTCGCATGTTTTGGGCAGGATCTGTTGCAGCGCGTACACCTCGTACACACTACCGGGTATAGACAGGCTGACCTTCTTTAGATCATCTGTATTTCTGTTATGAACCACAACACGAGCAGAGACTATTGCCTCGCCGTTGCTTCTAAAGTGCACCGAGTAGTTATGATTCTGACCTAGCAATAATGACGCATCAGCCGCACTTGCCGTTCCACCCGCCAACATAAAAACAGCCAGCACTAATGCCGGCAACAATCGAATCAACTTACGCATGAGTTTCTCCCTTTTCTTATTCGAAGTATAGCATGTGTGACTTCCCCGCTCGAGTGTTAGTCTTTGGGCTAAAGGCACTGTAGAATAGAGTCCAAAGGAGCTCGCCGGTGGACGCCAAACAATACGCCAATCGCAACGTTCGATTCTTTCCTGTCCTCAAGATTTTTACCAAGAGGGTCTTTTTGCCCTTGGCCGCGATCTACTTTATGCAGGTTGCCAACTTTACCTTTGCCGAAATTGGTATTCTTGGTTCATTCTTCTATATTGTTAACTTCCTTGCCGATGTACCAACGGGTATCTTTGCTGATAGGTACGGCCGTGCCAATAGTCTGCGTATTGGCGCACTCCTCAATGTAGTTGCAACCCTAATATATGCTTTCCTGCCTCACAAGCCAGCAATCTTCGTAGGGACATTTTTCGAGGCAGTAGGCTACGGATTCTTGCTTGGCGCTGGAGAAGCGCTGATACACGACTCATTAGTAGTACTAGACAAAGTCAGCTCGTATACCAAGATTGTTAGTCGAGCACAGTCATTATCGTTAATAATTAATGCTATTTTGCTGGCACTGGTACCTATGACTTACAAGATTGATCATCGACTGCCGTTCCTAATTGGCACAGTAGCATACGCCTCGCTAGGCATCGTCGCGCTAATCCTGAAAGACGTGCATAACCGTAAGATAGAGCGAACTAACTTTGGACACTTAGGTCTAATACTTAAGTCTAAAGGTGCTCTTGGTTTTGCCTTAGGATATGGAGTAATAGGTGCGCTTTACACGGCTCCCAGCGACTTCTTTAACCTGGCTTTCAAACAACTTGGCATGCAGCCCTCACTACTTGGATGGATATTCTCGGCTGCCTCGATCATTGGGGCAATCATGGGCATCTACTTCCATAAGGTCAAGGATTTACCAGTTTGGGTGGTCCTTGCCGGAGATAGTGTTCTGGCCGTAATCCCATACATTGCCGTATTCATATATTCACTGCCGTTACTCATTGTAGTAGTAATCGCTAGCATCTCTGTCTGGCGATACCGCCGAATCATCTACCAAGAAAAGATGCTTGCAAAGTTACCTGGACAGCCCAAAGCAACGCTATTATCTATCATGAGTAACCTCGAAGGCCTTCAGCAGATGTGGATGCCTTTTGCAGCAGGTGTGATTATTGGTGGCTTAGGACTGCGTAACGGCTTTGGTGTCATTGCATTATTTGGTACAACATTTGCAGTTGTACTCCTTGTATTTGGCAGTAAGTTCTTCAAACCACGCCCTGCCTAAGTATTGCTCATACTCATCTTTTGTTGTATAGTTAACAGCTTATTATGGAGATTCCTAGATCTGTTCGCCATCCAATTGAGACCATACGGACTGCACCGGTTGGTCTTGCTGAGATTGCTATCGGCAGCGGCATAGCTACGCCGTTTATCGTAGATGCAATCCTCAACCCAGAACCGGCAAATATCTATAGCGCTGTGTCTGCCGGCGCTATTGGCTTGGTTGGCCTAGCCAGAATAGGTGTCCATAGTATTGGACGTCAGTTTCATATCCGCAATCAAACTGAGACACTCACTGCCAAAATAGGTTTCCCGGATTACTATTTAGAAGGTCATACGCATTACTGGTGTGACCGCCAAACAATTCAGAACGTATACCGTAACGATCCAGACAACCTTGCTGCTTATAGAGACTTATGTGATAAAAGTCGGACCAAGCCTGCATTCCCTTGGTTGCCCCACTTCTAACCAGTTAGCAATTACCCTTGTGAGGCGGTACAATTGAGCTATGAAAAATAACGCTTCGCTCGGTTATGCCCTCCTATTGGTGGCGGGTGATTTTCTTGCACTCTTGGCTGCCTTTGGCTTGGCATATATCTTGCGCGTTAAGATTGATGACCGGCCACTTCTTCAGCAAATCGGTGCAGTCGACTACTTTAGAGCGATGTTTAGTGTCCTGCCGCTATGGATAGGCGTGCATGCGTTTATTGGCCTATACAGTCAGCGCGTATACGAACGTCGTTTTCAGGAACTTGCTCGGTTACTCGTTGGCTCAATCTTAGGAATCTTAGTACTTATCGGTTACGACTTTGTGAGTACCAGTGAATTGTTCCCTGCTCGTCTAGTACCAGTGTACGGATTAGCTCTTGGGTTTGGATTCTTAGTAATCTTTAGGCTCTTTGCACTACTACTTCGCCGCGCGCTCTACGCCTATGGAATTGGTGTTAGTAATGTACTGATAGTTGGTGATACGTCCAAGTCTGCTGAGGTTGCCGAAGCGATTGCCAACACCAAGTCTACCGGCCAGCGGGTGCTTGGAGTTGTTGGGCGAGAAGCCAAGGGTTTTAAGAACTACTCCAACTTTTCGGTCGCACTCGAAAAGGTTTCCGAGCCAATTCACAGCATCATCCAAACAGAGTTATACAAGGATCAAGAAAAGAATGATGCAGTACTACGCTTTGCGCAGGTCAATCATGCCGCCTATCGTTTTGTGCCTGGCAACAGCAGCTTGTTTGTAGGCAACATGGAAGTAGAGCTATTCGGTGGGAGTATCCCAATGATCGCAGTACACCAGACCGCACTTGTTGGTTGGGGTCGCGTGGTCAAACGGCTATTCGATATCTTTGGATCGATTATTCTTATTATTGTGACTAGCCCGATCATGTTACTTACTGCAATTGCCGTAAAACTCAGTGATCCAAAAGGCCCGGTGTTTATGCGCGGCGTTCAGCAAGAACGACTCACTCGCCACAACCGCATCTTTAAAGTTCTGAAGTTCCGCTCGCACTATGCCAAGTTTGATGGCAAAAAAGACGAAGAAGTCTTTGCCATGATTGGTAAGCCAGAGCTCATCAAAGAATATCGAAAGAATGGTGACCGCCTGGACCATGACTTCCGGGTTACGCCAGTTGGTCGCATTACTCGACGAACACATATCGACGAACTACCTCAGTTGTTCAACATCCTGCACGGAGAGATTAGTCTGGTTGGCCCACGGGCACTTATTCCAAATGAATTAAACAAATACGAAAAGAAACACACCATTCTAAGTGTAAAGTCCGGCTTAACTGGCTTGGCACAAGTATCTGGCCTGCGGGATATTAGCTTCGAGGAACGTCGAAAGCTCGATACTTTTTATGTACAAAACTGGAGCTTCTGGTTAGACCTCACTATTCTAGTCAAGACTATCAAGGCAGTTATTCGTGGCTAAAACATTGAAGGTTGCAATAGTTCATGACTGGCTAGTGGGTGGCGGAGCCGAACGGGTCGTGGAGCAACTCCACAAACAATATCCCGACGCACCAATATATACCTCCTATTGCACACCCGAGTGGCGTGAGAAACTTGATAACAAAGTTGTGACTGGCAAGATGCAGAAGTGGCCATTCAGTGCAATTCGTCGCTGGGCAATCATCTCAAGTATTGGTCGCATTAGTTGGTTTAGTAATCTTGATCTATCCGCCTATGACGTGGTTATCAGCAGTAAGGGCAATGGCGAAGCCAATGACCTGCAAGTCCCTGATACAACCACACACATATGCTATTGCCATGCCCCAACTCACTATTACTGGCGTAGCTACAAAAAGTACTTAAAAGATCCTGGATTTGGAGCACTTAACTGGGCAGCCAAGATTGGTCTTCGATTCTTTGTAGGACCATTCCGAAAACGCGACTACCGTGCAGCACAAAAGGTGGACTACTTTATCGCCAACTCCAGTTTTATAGCCGGCGAGATAAAGCAATATTATGGCCGCGAAGCAGTGGTTATTAATCCCCCGCTCGACACAAAACGGTTCGAGCACAGCTTTACGAACAAACGCAGTGGCTTTGTGACAGTTAGTCGACAGGTCTTGTATAAGCATAATGACATCCTCATAAAGGCATGTAATGAGCTTAAATTGCCACTCAAAGTTATTGGTCGCGGCCCGGAACATGCCCGTCTCGTTGCCATTGCCGGCCCAACCATTGAGTTCCTCGAGAACGTAAACGACCAAGAAGTTCTGGAACATCTAGCTGGTGCCGAGGCGTTCCTATCTGCATCATTCGAAGACTTTGGCATCGCACCGCTCGAGGCAATCGCTGCCGGCACACCGGTGATCGCCTACGGTAAAGGTGGCGTGCGCGACTATGTTATCCCGGGCAAGACTGGCCTATTCTTCGAGGAGCAAACCGTACAAAGCCTAGTGGCCGTTCTTAAGAAATTTGATTCAAGCAAATTTAACCCCAAAGATGTCGCTTCGTTTGCAGGGCAATTCTCGGAGCAGAACTTCCAGAAAAAAATTCAAACCTTCGTCGACCAGCACACAAACTGAAACTAAGTGACAGAAGCCAAGTAAGTCTTAAGATTCTCAACTGCGGATCTACCACGTCTCTGGTTTGATTCATATGTGTCGCCAGCTACTAAGTCTGAGAATATGACACCTGGTAGGTCTTTATATGTATCGTGATTCTCCTGTCCAGCCGACATCTCGAACACAGCAAAGTTCCCTGGCTTGCTTACCCATGCTTTGAATGCATCCGCATCGAACGGTGTACCACCACAAGCCTGCATAAGAATGCTGCCTGGTTTGATCAAGTCAAAGTCTGGCTTATCCAAAACACGTACATTGGTAGGACTACAAACAACAAGTATCTCGTTGTCAGCAACAAGATCGGCCTTCTCTTTATATGTAACGCCCTTGTCTTCCCACTCCTGCTTTCTATGCGGGCTAAAGTAGCTAACATTCATCTTATATGCCAACGCCATGTGTGCAAATGCCTGACCAACATGACCGAGCCCAATAATACCAATGCTCTTACCAACTAACTCATGGGTTTCACCTGCCTTCCATTGATACTCACCAACTCCTCGAGCTAGTGCAACCAAGTACATAAAGTAAAACTCTGCCACGCCTTCTTTGTTGTGCCAGACTATATTTCTAAATGCTATATCACGCTTTTCTAGTTCTTCCAGATCGATGTTTGCAGTCGACGTACCACAAAGACCAATGTATTTCATGTTCGGATGTGCATCGAGATATTCTTTTGTCACTTTCTCCCACGGAGTAATCAGGACGATCTCGGCGTCGCCAGTCATTTCATTTAAATCATTTAGTTTGCTACGTTCCAGCGGGAATCGGATATTGTTATCTGCTAACTCCTGAATAGCCTGCTGTTCTTTCGGAAGTATTCTGTAATCAAAAACTGCGATCTTTGGCATATTTTTAGTCTTTGGGGTACTTGAGTTCTTTGAGACCTTCGTACATTTTTTCTTGATTGTTGAGCAAGCGTACTTGCATGTCGGCGAGCAATCCTACCACCCACAGAATAAGTCCAAGTGTTGTCAGATAAATACCAACAAAACCAAGGAATTTATATGGCGAGAGTTCGCCGGTGTTAAACCAGTGGATACCGAGCAGGATAAAGCTTAGTAATCCAAAGCCGAATGGAATCGTTCCAAGCCATGCAAAGAATCTGAGTGGCGCAAAGTCTCGGTATGCCCGCAGAATGTTTACAGCGCTCATAGCGATATAACTCGGGATACTTAACACTACGCGCGACTTACGGCCTTTGAAGTAAGTAACATGAACCGGCACAGCCTTGATACGCATGCGTTTCATGGCCAAGACCTGGAATGTTTCCTGGGTGTAGGTATACATGCTATTGATGTTGATTGAGATCAGCGCCTTGCGGCTATATGCGCGGAAACCACAGGTGACATCTGGGAAGCTTTGGCCGCTCAGCTTGCCAGTAATCCAGGCACCGAGCTTGTTGCCGTAGTACTTACCGGCTGGCATATTCTGTGGGCGTCGCACCAGACCAGAGTCTGGATTAGTAAATCGGTCGGCTGCTACAAAGTCTGCTTCGTCATCTACAATTGGTCCGACAAACTGTGGGATATCCGCCGGGTTGAACTGCATATCACCGTCGATATTCACTAGGATATCCGCGCCACGACTGAGTGCCAGGTCTACCGCTTCGCGGAATCGAAATGCCAAACGCTTCTGGACACCATCGTGTCGGACATGCGCACCATATGCCTTTGCAACTGCTGGAGTGTTGTCGGTACTACCGTCACTAATAACCCACTTCTCAATTACTTTAATACCAGGGATCTTGTCTGGAATCGCATCCAGAACCTGACCTATGGTCTTCTCCTCGTCCATACATATAGATACGACTACTAGTTTCATGTGCTTATTGTAACAGCTTGGCATGGAGCCATAACTATGGTTTGATAGTGCAATGGAAGTTCTAGACTCATTACTCAGGGAAAGCTACCTGTCTGATCAAGAGGTTCAGCAGTATGCCGAGCAAATAGCACACTCTCCTGCCGTCCTGGGTCTGGGTGACGGTGTAGGTCAAGAGACACTTGCAAAGCTAGCCTCAGATGGAATAGACCCCGAAGTACTCAACGAAACAAGACGTGTTGGATTCACCCGCACTATCAGTCAGGCAGTTGTGTCCGAAGTAATGAGCGACGGACTAGGTAGATCAGAAATGCATATGGCTGCCGAAGTTTGCCGAGTAAACTTTGCGTTTCACAAAATACTTAAGAACGAAGTCAACCTTGGCTTTGTCGTCCCTGAGGGGTTAGATGTTATAGAAAACCTCCGAGATACTGGAACGGATGGTTTCTGGAACCCAACTGATACACCCTTTACCTGTCCTACTATCGATGGCTTTCCGCCAAACCGTAAACGCCACTTCATAATCTATGGCGCGCCAGAGGAAGTAAGCTCTTTCCATCTGGCATGGTATGCGCATCTCCGCAATGATCTCTTCAAGTTGATGGCCATGGGAGAACTAGAGCTCCTTCAGCCACCACTCTTTCTGATAGGTGGCAACATTATCGCCGGTGACGATCCAAGGTTCTTTATGAAAAGCTCTCGTCGTGGTTCTGGTCGGGATACCACACCCGTCCCGGACGACCCTCGATTAGTGCTCGCCTAGCTACTGTTCGCCACGCTCAATCTTGCGCTGTTGCTCAGTTTCATCTGGGCGTGTGTAATCGTCTTCTAATCGCCAAGTTGTTCCCTTTTCGGGCGTAGAAACTTCGATAATGTCGCAATCGGTTACACCTACGAGCCGGTGTTTCTGACCGATAGAGGTTGAGTAGCCTTTGCCTTTTTCTAGAACCGTCTCAGTCAGCTCGCCTTTGCTGTTCTCCCAAATAACTTTGGCTTCGCCAGTGATAAGAAACCAGCTCTCCTGCTTTTCGTCGTGAACTTGCAGAGATAAACGACAGCCAACATTAATATGGATTAGCTTACCCATGTACGGCGAATCCTCTGGCACCCAGTGGACTTCGTGACCCCATGGCTTGTCTACCATTTTGGCATAGGCATCCTGTGTAAATGAACTTGGGTCGTAGGTTGGTGCTTGCATGTCTGTCATCTAGATAACCTCCAGAATTGCTTGCAAGGCGATATGTGTATCTTGCCAGTGCGACACTTCAAGCGAATCAATTCCCATAGCCTTCACAGGGTAGTCGTTGCCGCCTTCTTCGAGTCGATCACCAAAGAACAATACTTCCTCTTTTGTAACTTGAAGCATGTCCATGAGCTTTTGGGCGCCATAGGCCTTGTCGATGCCAAGCTTTGTAACGTCGATCGAGGTTGAGCCACCCGCGCGGACCTCGAACATTGGAATTCGTTCAGCCACGTAATCTCGTAGTTTAAACTTCTTCACGTTATCTGGGTCCCACTTTTCTTTCTCACTTACTGGCGCCTGCTGTCCAAGAGCAGACAACGTTACCTGACTACCACGGTCTTCAATAATGTCGCCCCATGGTTTTGCTTCTCGAAGTTTAAGCGCATCAAGTCCGTCGTTAAGTGCCGCAATGATCTTGTCGGTCTCTTCCTTCGTGAAATCTTCTGAATAGATCTTTTGCCATTCCGCCTTAACTACATCGTAGCGATAGTACCGAGTACCACAGGTTGGCATTAGGTGTAGTGCCTCGAGCTTGATCGGATCAACTTTGAGATTGGCGAGTAACTGTAGTTCAAACTGTTCAAATCTGCCTCCGGATATAACACATACCTGGTAGTGCTCCAGTAACTTACTAAGAACTTCTGACATTCGGTCATGGAGGGCAGACTTGCTCTCCGCTAAGGTACCGTCTAGGTCGAACATAATGATCTTTCGGCGCATTACTAACTCTCCTTAATTTTGGCGGCAATCTCTTTTACCTTATGTGATTGGTCGGTGCGCATCACCAGCAGCCCATGTTCCGTGTTAACGACAATGACATTATCCATGCCAATTACGGCAACGTGTCGGTCCGGGCAGTCATTTCGAACATAAACCTGCGCGCTATCCAAGACATGAACATGTTCGCCAACAACGGCATTACCCTGTTCATCTTGAGTTGAAACTTGGTGAATCTCCTCAAAAGAACCAACATCCATCCAGTCAAAGATACCTGGCATAACCATCAAATCTGGGACATGTTCAATCAGCGCATAGTCGATAGCGTCTTTTTCGAAATCTAGGTAAATCTCGTCTCGCTCCTGGGTAGTCTTGGCTTGCTCAAGCCTATCTAGCTGCTTGGACCAGGATGGGTCGGAGTAGGTTCGGATCTTTTCTTCGAACACTTTGTACGGAGCAATAAAGTAACCCATATTCCACAAGAACTCACCACTCTCAAAATACTTCTTGGCAATCTTATACTCAGGCTTTTCTTTAAAAGTCTTGATATCGTAAACAAGCTGCTCGCCTTCTACTAAGTTGCCTTTATGGATATACCCAAACTTAACGCTTGGTTGGGTTGGCTCAATACCAAGCATTGTTATTCAATTATGCTTAACTGCCGCCTTTGCAGCGCTAGTGATTGCCTGTGCAAACCCCTTACTGTTCCGAATATGATGATCTGCATGTATAGATGCAATCGGCTCTTCTGAACCATGTCGTGTACTAATAAATTGCAGTGCGTTCAAGATGCAAGGCATGGTGTCGCGTCGTGCTGGCTCCACAATAATCTGGTCCCTAGTAAGTTCAGGTAACTGATCGAACACATGCTGCGCATGGCTAGCTTCGGTAGAGATATAAATCTTGTCTACAGATGTGAACTTCTTTGCTCGTTCAAACGTATTCTGGAGGAGTGATTTGTCGCCCACGATAGTCAGTAGGTGCTTTGGATACTCGGGCGTCGATAATGGCCAAAGACGAGTACCGGACCCTCCAGCGACAATCAATGCAATCATGTTCACACATTATATCAAATAACAAAAAAGCCTAATTGAAGATAAGTTTTGAGAAAATTACGAAATTCCAAAGCAATATTACGCCCATGCCACCTAGCTTTGCTATCTCAGGAGGTATACCTAACCCTTTAAGCACTAGCACAAACACGTTTATAAATATCAGGTTGAACAATGCTAATGCCAGATAGATAACTGCCTGATGATGTGTCTTTTTTGAGAACTCTTCGGTTTTAAAAGTGAACATTCTGTTCAAGATAAAACTCGTGACCAGCCCCAGAATAAACCCGGAAGTATTGGCGAATATAATAGTCAGTCCCAACTTTTTATACAGAATGAAAAAGGTCGCATAATCTGCGACAAAGGCTGTCACGCCAATTGCCACATATGTCATGAACTGTTTACTTGTTAACTTCTTTAATAGGGGCTTTATGTGATCCATATTTCACTTCATTTACTAATATCTATTACTTGTTAAAATGCCAATAAAATGCTAATGTTTAGTTATGCGTTCGAAAAATAAAAACAACAAGATTATTCCTATAATTATCGCAGCAGTAAGTGTAGCAGTTTTAGCATTATCATTAAAGTTCTGGGTATTCAACAAGAGTAGTGACACTACTAAAAATACAACCTCCTCAGTTACTGACCAAAAGACTCAGAAGCAAGAAGAGCAAGCTGAGTCCGAAGGCGCAAAAGACAATATAGTTAAGAATAGTACACAGCCGTCTGAGACACAGGATAGTAAAATAGTGACGCCGGTAATTACGAGTGCTACCTCATCAGAGTTAGATGCGATTGTAAATGGGATCATAGAGGAAGATGGTGACTGCACTGCACAGTACACAAAAGACGCTACCACCTTTTCCCGCTCCTCTAAGGGAATTGCAAATGCTACGAATACAGTATGCTACCCTATTCAAACTAATGCTTCAGACTTTAATCAGAAGGGCGAATGGACTGTCACTCTAACTTATCGATCTGAGAAAGCTTCCGGGACTTCGGCAACATATAAGTTTACGGTCAAGTAGTGCAGATGGTCTCAACGTTAAAGAAAAGGCTAGTACTCCTTGGGGCTGCACTCTTAGTAGCGATCGCTATAATTACGCCAATGCATGCAAACGCTTTGTCGGGATCTGATTTCGATCCCCAAAGGATTGTCGAGGATGCAACTTTTTTTAATCCAAACTCTATGTCTGGACAAGATATACAGAACTTCCTTAATGCCAAAGTGCCAGCATGTGATACTAACGGCTCAAAGCCTTCTGGTAGAAGTGGCTACGCAACTCGAGCAGACTGGGGGCGAGCGAACGGCTATGCCCCGCCATATACATGCCTCAGAGACTATACCGAGAACGTTCCAACAAAAGCTACTGACGCATACTGTAGTGGGGCAATTAACTCAGGGATCAAGCAGTCAAACCAAATTATTTTTGAAGTTGCTCATGCCTGCTCAATCAACCCTCAGGTTTTGATCGTTCTACTACAAAAGGAGCAAGGTCTTGTAAGTGACGAATGGCCATGGAGTTCCCAATACAGAAGCGCTACAGGATATGGATGTCCTGATACTGCAGCATGTGATTCAGCCTACTACGGCTTCTTCAATCAGGTATATAACGCCGCACGTCAGTATCAAAGATACGCTAAACAGCCTAATGTTTTCTCCTACAAAGCGAATCGCTCTAACTTTATACAGTACAATCCAAATGCGGGCTGCGGTGGCTCAGATATATATATTGCAAATCAATCAACCGCGGGACTATATAACTACACTCCGTACCAACCTAATCGAGCCGCCCTGAACAATCTATATGGTGAAGGCGACAGTTGTAGTGCGTATGGAAACAGAAATTTCTGGCGACTTTATAATGATTGGTTCGATGCACCCCAGATACCATTTTCTAAGACTCCTTGGAATTTTGAGAACCTTCAAGGCAGAAACAGTGTACTTGGGACGAACTCAAATGTTGGCCGCGATCCTTACTCTGTGCAATATGGAGGTCGTCTCCACATATTTAGCTATGACGAGACTAATGGCGATCTAATACATACATGGGACAACTCGAGCGGTTGGAGCACAGAGGTTCTTGACGGTGCTGGAGGTCCAGGCGGAAGGATAAATGCAGACGTAGGTATAACTCCCTATGCGGCAGTCTTCCAGAACTCGCTACAGTTGTTCTACTACGACAGCCAGAATGGAAACTTACGCCACGCATGGGCGGATACCACTGGATGGCACTTCGAGAATCTAGATGGTGATAGCGGATCTATATCACGTTCTACAAGCAACACTGGCTTGTACCCAACCATGTCGGCCTTCCAGAACTCGCTACAGTTGTTCTACTACGACAGCCAGAATGGAAACTTACGC
>CAZTPC010000001.1:0-2928 GCA_964615565.1 uncultured Candidatus Saccharibacteria bacterium | reverse complement strand
GGATCTATATCACGTTCTACAAGCAACACTGGCTTGTACCCAACCATGTCGGCCTCGGATACTACCGGAGAAATGTATATTGCATATTATGATCTAGACAAGCAGGCTATTAGGATTGGCTGGTCAGATTCTGGAGGGTGGAAGTTCGCATACTCTGATGGCATTAGAGACTCGCTCTCAACACAACGAAGCCCTACAGGCATCAAGCCAACAATAAACAAATATGGCGGAAGTATGCAATTGTTCTACTATGATTTCCATTATGGGCTACTACGCCACAGTTGGACCAACCTTAACTAATAGGTTCGTGTATAATTAGCGCGTGACTCATAGAAAAATCCTCGCGCTGCTAAAGAAACTGAAGTCCGTAATTACACAACGCCGATATCTCACCTATGGTTTAGTATTGTTAATAATTTGGATAATTCCCCTATTAATGACTGGAAATAAACTTGAACTGGGGGATTTCAGCTTTTTTGCGCAAGGATATCAGGCAATACATTCGAGTATTATTGACTATCACCAATTCCCTTGGTTCAACCCCTGGGTAGCTGGCGGTGTCCCATTATTTGCAAATCCTCAAATGGGAGTATTTTCTATTACCACTCTTTTTGTGTTCATCTTTGGGGCTCCGTTTGGCTTAAAGATGACTATTGCTCTCTTTATAATTCTCGGCTACTTATCTATGTACAAACTACTCAGGAGTTACTTCAAAGTTGACGAGATAGTATCGGTATTACTGAGCATTATTTGGGTGTTGTGTTCATTCTTTGTTTCACACTTGCCAAGCCATTTCACATTTATATGGTACCTAGTAGCTCCATACTTCATCTATTGCAGCTTAACCTTGGATTCAAAGCGCAAGGCAGTGCTTTATGGGCTAATCTTCGCCATTATGGCAAACTCACAAGTTCATAATAGTTTCTTCCAAATCTCTGTCATATGTGGTGCAATCCTCTTTGTGCGATTAGTACTCTCCAAGGACAAGGTCTCCTTGATTAAACTACTCGCTATCGCTCTTATTCTTTTTATTCCACTTGCAGCACCCAAGTTATTGTTGTCCTTCCAGAACGTGCACGAATTCCCAAGACAAATCAGCGACCCATTCACTAGTATCCCTAAATCAGCACTTGGTCTTTTACTACCTTTCTCAGTACGCGCGTATCGCCACAATCTTTATCCATCTTCACCATGGGGGTGGGGTGAGCAAACAGTAAGCGTTGGGTTGTTTGCGATAATTGCATTAATCGTAAGTGGGTTCTATCGATTGTTCCTTGTAAAAAACATGAGGAAACATTCTCAGGATACAAAACTTTCGCTATATATAGCCGTGTTGGGGGCATGTTTTCTCCTGCTTGGCCTGGGTGCCTTTAGTAGGTTTGCCCCATATAGTATCTTGAGGCACTTGCCTCTTTTCTCCGAGACAAGAGTATCAGCCCGTTGGTTCATTTGGCTCGTAGTATGTATGTTGGCATTCATTGGAGTCCAAACTAAGAAACTAAGTACTGGCTCATATCAAAGGTTTCTTATAGTAGGATTACTCGGCCTGAGTGTCGTGGAATTATTTATCCTAAACTTTGGATATTACGGCTCAGTATTAAGCCACACCCCGAACGTTGCCCCTGCCAATATTAAGTCATATACGTTTGAACAGACCTCTCTATTCGGTGAATCAACGCAATTGCCAGACAACAAGAATCAGAAGGTTAAGCCTGATAAGGACATTCCTAGGTTTTATCGCTAATACGAAAATACAACATACAACCTAGGTACTCTACAGGCCAAAGATGCACTTGTGGATTTAAACACAAAACCTACACCTCGATGCAGTTGGAACAAAGGGTGTGGACTAGTGCTCAGTAATAACGCTACTGTTGCATCATGGTCTCCCAACAAGATTGTGCTCCACCGAACCGCACCCGGAGACGTATCTCTTAATATGAACAACTCTAGCTACTTCTTAATCAATAATAAAAGAAGTGATGCGGCTCGAGTTGCCGAACCATACAAGCCATTTATACTCTCTGGAGTAAATACCAACACAATAACCATACAGGTCAAGCCGGGGCTTTAGTATGGCAAATAATACCTCAACCGTGTCGATAGTTATACCACTCTACAATGAGGAAGAGTCTTTGCAATCTTTCTATAAATCTCTTCAAAAGGTAACTACAGACGTAAAAGGTTATCGTTTCGACCTCCTCTTTATCGATGACGGTAGCAAGGATAAGTCTGCAGAGATAGTTGCGGATATATGTAAAGCTAACGCTAACGCCAAACTCATAAGCCTGAGTAAAAACTACGGCAAAGAAATAGCCTTAACTGCAGGGATAACGTACGCAAAAGGCGACGCCATATTGTCGATAGATAGCGACGGTCAGCACCCTGTTGAGCTCATACCGGATTTCCTGCATGAATGGAAAAATAATAACTTCGACGTAGTCATTGGAGTTCGTCAAAAGAACCAGAACGAAGGGTTCATCAAACGATATGGCTCTAAGGCTTTCTATACGATTTTTAATCGTATCTCTGAAAACACTATTGTACCGAGATCGACAGACTTTCGACTTATCGACAGAGAGGTCGCAGACGAATTTATTAAGGCCAAAAATAGAAATCGCATAACTCGCGGAATTATTGATAGTCTAGGTTACAGACGCACAACAATCGACTTTGATGCCTACGAACGCATCGGCGGTGTTGCAACCTATGATAATAAGAAACTTATTGGTTTAGCTCTAAATAGTTTCATGTCAATGAGCATGGCACCGTTACGGGCCTTAATAAAAGCTGGCTTTTTTATCACACTACTGGCCACTACTTTGGGAGTATTTATATTCTTTGAAGACATCGTACTTAATAACGTTCTAAACTTGAATATAACCGGCTCTGCTTATATAGCGTGTCTTATATTATTACTGACGGGTA